>JAFWIK010000002.1 GCA_017514905.1 Candidatus Saccharimonadota bacterium | reverse complement strand
TCATTAGTAAAGCCTGTAGCATAAATAGAAAAGCCTGAGTTATCATTACATAGTACTTTCATAGTAGTAGTACCAATATTTGCTTCATAAGTACCATTTACTACTTCTTTAGTATGAGTATTTATACCAGTACCACTCATAGTACAGGATACTGGTACTGTGATGGCGACGTTATCTACTACGTCGTCGGCGGAGGCTCTAGCCGCAGTTAATGCTAGACCAGAAATTGTAGTTAAGCCCACGAGGCTCATCAATGTGACGAATGATATACTTATTTTTTTATAATTTTTCTTCATTTAAAATGACCTTTTTAACTATAACCATTATACTACAATCCTTATTTGATTCAAGGTTTTTTTGCTGTTTTTTAAAATTCTATAAAAAAGTAGGGCTAGAGGCCCTACTTTGTCGACCTAAATTTAGATTATTTAATATCTTTTAGTTTTTCTTCCAAAGCCTTGGTAACTTCTTTTACATCATTTTTAATCATGATAGTGTCGACAAATGTAATCACAGAGTGGATCATCATAATAATGCCGCCAAGCACTACGATCGAGATGGACGAAGCGAATGGGTTGAAGAGAATGATAATACCACAGATTAAATCGATAATCCCGAGTAGCAACCAGAGATACCAATTTGGTACTCCTTTTCTAACTGAAATAGAAATGCTGATGACGTTGATACTCGAAAGGATAATCCAAATTCCTAGCGCAATAGTAAATATGGTGGCTAAGACGTTTGGCATCGCAAGCATAATGATACCGACGATGATCGATAGAATGCCGGACATGATGCCTTGAAAGGGAATGTAAATATTGTGCGCTGCGAAGTCGAGCCCAATTAGCACAACCCCATGGATGATAATATAAATACCAAACACAATCCCAATGGCTTGCAAAGAGATGTTTGGTATAACTGCCATCAATAGGCCTAAAATAAAGGCGACTACCGATGATATTAGAATTGATGTAGTAGTTCTTTTGAAAATATCTTTCATTGTTTCTCCTTGGGGCAATTATACCATATTCGTTTCTGCTTTGTATATATTGTTACGTAAAATCTTAAAACTAGTTATTACTTAGTTTGCACCTTATAGGCAGTCCATAGCCACGATTAGAGCTATCATTTAGAGTGGCTGACCCAGAATCTACCCAGAATGCACCCATCTCGCTTGCGCTGGTGTATGTAGAAGTCCAGAAATAGCCTCTTGTGCCATGATAGTTATTTTGCGACGAAGCCATATTGCTGACATAGCGACCAGCTAGTGGTGTGGAAAGCAAATGCTGAACACTAGACGGATCGGTGGTGTCAAAATTATTATTATATGCGCCGAGCAATGCAGCGAATTCTCCATTATTGTTACCAGTAGGCAAATGCCAACCCGCTGGGCAAATATCTCCGTCAATATCATAAATTGTATCTTGCTTCGGGTCGGTTGTCGGTGAATCACCAACAGATTCATCTTTGCCCCAACAATAAGTACCACCAGAAGCAGCGCAATAATTATAGAAAATTCCAATTTTGCCTGTGCCTCCGCCATAGGAAGTCGTGGTAGTGTCTTTGGTCCAGTGTTCGAAGTCGGTATTACCAGTACAATCTGTCCCAAAGCAAGGGCCTGCGGAGATTGACGTCGCGCCACTCATATAGTTATGGGCATATGATTTAGACCAGTCGAAGCGGTTAAATCTTAATGTGGAATATTGATCACTTATAGTAGCTCCGCCGTTTTTCATGTAGCCAAGAGCCGTTTCTGTAGAATTGGTATTTAGAGCAGTGGTATTTTCAAGAATTCTACCATCACTGAGGTCTAGCCTCAAATTATCTAGCATCCAAAGCCCGCCATCTGCCAACTTGGAAACACAATATGGTTCACCGTCACGAGCATCTTTCAAATAGTAAGCCTGCTCGGCTTCAAGCGAACTCATCACGGTGCTATAGTTACTATTAGTGATATCTTGCATGTAGGTAATATTTGGTACGGGGGTACTGCAGGCGGTTGGTATCGGAATAATGTAGCTGGTAACAGACAAGGTAGAAGCGCCGTTTGTCTCAAAGGTCGTTGGATTGTCCATCGTAGATGCGACATCCCCACTACCAGTAGTAGTCCAAGCATCAAACAGGTAGCCGACTTCAATATCTGCAGTCAAGGTGTAGGTTACCCCACCATAAACTGTCACAGCTTCAGTGTGGGTGCCATCACCATTATTATCGGTATTAGTAATTGTGGTGGTGCCATGATCGGTGCTAGACAAAGTGACACTATTTGTATGGGAATCTAGGTTAACGGTTGTGCTGTGTGGTGTCAGCGCCTCGCCAGTAGCCGTTAGGGTAGAATCGCCACTCACAACATAGGTCGTAGGATTATCTGTGTCTATTTCCAGGGTGCCATTCGATGAGGTGGCATAGTCCACAAATCTATAGCCAGTGCCACTCATTGTGGCGGTGACCGTATAGGATATGCCGTTCTTCAGCATGACGGTATCACCACTGGTCGTCACGGTCTGGGAGCCATAAGCTGGGTTGGAAATAGTGACGCTAGAAATACCTGTGCCGGCAAAGTTGACGGTGGTAGTATGGGCTGGAACCTCAAGTATACATCTAGCAGCTATACCATAATTATGGGAAAGGCTATTACTAAGCACTATTGTATTTTGCCTTATAATGAATTCTTGTGGATTCGAAGTATCACCTCTTGTGGAAGTCCAAATGCTACCTTGGTAATTTGGTTGGCTGTTGAATTTGCCAGAAATAAAGTTATTTACAAATGGTATAGAAGTCTTGTACTGTAAACTATTGGGCGAGCTTGCGTCTGTATAACCATAATAATTGTAGAGACCATAGATATCACCATGTATAGTACCTGTAGGTAAACGCCAACCAGCCGGACAAATATCGCCATCAAGATCATAGAGAGAGTCTGGTTTAAGGTCTGTATCTGGGATATTAGTTTTGCTCGTGCCGTCACCGTAGCAATAAGTACCCGCAGAAACAGCGCAGTAGTTATAGAAGACACCTACTTTCCCACTACCATCCCCATAGACTGGAACTTTAGAGTTTTTGTTCCATTGAGAATTATTCCCAGTAACACAAGAGCCTGAATTTAAGCACGTGCCAGAAGAGACTGACATCGGCACGCTGTAGTAGTCTTGACTAGCACTAGTCCAAGCGACGTTGTTTAAAGGTGCGGTTGGATATTGATCACTGACAGTGCCGCCACCGTTCTTAAGATATTGTAATTCTGCGGCGGTTGCGTTGGTATTTGATGCGGTGACACTAGCGAGGGTGTCGCTATCACCGAGGTCTAGTCTGAGGTTATCCAGCATCCAAAGGCGCCCATCGGCTAGTTTCGAAACGCAGTAAGGCTCTCCGTCACGAGAATCTCTTAGATAATAGGGTTGCTCAGTAGTAAGAGTTCCGAGAACAGTGGCATAATTACTGGAGTTGATTTCTTGCATATAGGTAATATTTGGAACTTCAGTATTACAGGTAGCTGGAGGATCTGGGCCTAGATAGGCCTGGCTTACGACGCTAAGAGTTGCAGTGCCATTAATTGAATAGGACGTAGCAGCGCTCGAGGTCGAACCCAGAATGCCATTTTCGGTAGTAGACCAACTGTCGAATGAATAGCCACTTGGGGAACTGGATGTAATAGTGTAATCAATGCCAGCGTACAAGTTAATAGTAACCGTTGCAGTGCCGTCACCATTGTTATTATTATTTGTGACCGTTTGGGTGCCATAGTCTGCGTGATAAAAGCCAACGCTAGAAGTGCCGGCGTCTAGATTTACCGTCACCGTATAGTTCTCGGCCTGATCCACGGAAAGTGTAAGAGTCGTGTCACCCGTAATAGCAAAGGTAGTAGGATTTTGATCCGAATCGCCTACGAAACCATTTGTCCCAGCGTCCCAGGCATCTAATATGTAGCCGGCTGAAATACTGGCTGCCATTGTATATGTAGCTCCCTTAGCGAGGCTAACGGTGCTATTAGTTCTAGTTGCAGTTACGGTGCTGTAATTATTACTGGTAAACGTGACCTTACTAACATTCTGCGGGAATGTCACCGTTACATTATTATACTCCGTAGCAGCCCCATTGAAGACGCACCTAACTACGAATCCATCCCATTTATTGTAAGAATTTGCGCTTGATTGTAGCACTCCTTCTGCATACCCAAGTCGATAGGCAGTTCTATTGTCCTTCGTCGTCGATGTCCATGCTCTACCATTCGAATAGCTTGATGTCCTCTTGTTATGGTTATAATCACCAGACCAGATGAAATTATTAGGGTATGCACGCCACACGACATCGGAAGTATCCGAATTATTGTTAATAATTCCGTTTAGTATATTATATTCGCCACCACTACCACCTGTCGGCAAGTGCCAGCCGAGAGGGCAAATGTCACCTTCGAGCACACCATCATGGTTTGGGCCGCTTTGTTCCGTGGTACTAAATTTACCATGGCCAGCCGTGGCGGTATACCAGTTATAATATACGCCGTAAGAATACCATCCGCTTGATGCATCGTTATTAGTATGAGATTGTGTCTTATTCCTATCAAGGCTATTTGCGTTATATTGAATTTGATCAAGACAATCAAGGTCTCCGGCGTTGCAAAGTGTATTTAAGGACTTGGTATTACTATCACTTGAAGCTTCTATAAAAGCATCAACTGGATTGTTAGTGTTCCCAGCAGTGATAGTAGCCTTACCGGGATCTAAGCGGAGGTTCTCGATGACCCAGCATTTTTCATCACCTAGCTTGGCTACGGCGTAAGTCTGATTATCACGAGTATCCGTCAATGCTATGACGTCATTTTGAATCATAGAGTTACAGCCAGTCCAGTTTTGGAGATTGCCAAAAGAAGGTATCCATTTAGCATAAAGTTTTAGCCCTTCAGAGCTGAGATCTCCAGTTGTAATAGTAGCATTTGGACCATAAACAACGTCATCTTCTGACGTGGTCCAGCCAGCAAAGCCGGAACCAGCTTTGGAATAATTAGACGGGATAAGTGTAGCGGTACTATTAGACGTTGCAGATTGGTTACTCATAGTACCAATGCCGCCATTTATGCTATCTGCGCCATTATCAAAGTAGCAGATTTTATTAGCTGGGCAGGTATCTTCTATAAATACGGCATATAGTGTTTTGGTTGTAGAATGAGCAGTAGAGGAAACAGTAATGGTGCTAGGAGTGAAGATATGATTAGGAGCATCATAGGAATAAGTAGGTGTCGTAGCTCCGCTAATTTCACTGTATCCCAAGAAAGTATAACCAAACAAATAAGGAATAGTACTTGAAATAGTAAATTGATGCGTATCTTGAGCACTATTTGCTGTATCGTCTGCTGGAACATTAGTCACGCCCTCACCAGCATCGTAGTGAAGAATGTATTCCAGAAGCTCGGCGTCCTGAGCAGTGATCGATAAAGTTGAATCGCCGGAAACTGCATAAGTAGTGGTACTAGCGGTAGTACTACCTAGAGCGCCGTTAGCAGACGTAGACCAGCTACTAAAAGTATAACCTTCTTCATAAGTAGCAGTAATAATATATTCAACATTGCGTCTCAACTGGACAGTACCACCATTAGTAGTGACATTTTGGGTAGGATAATCTGGGTGAGAAAAGCTAACAGATGAAACGCCGGTGTCAAGAGAGACAGTCACTTCGTCATATTCAATAGCTGGGCCGTTACCAGGGAAGATACAGCGCACAGCAAAGGCATCCCATTTTCTATATGATCCAGCCGGTGTAGGATTATTAGCGAGTACACCTAACCGATAAGCGTCAACGTTGCCATTTGGTGTAGCACTCCAGAAGCGTCCATATTGGTTACGTCCGCCAGGCGTATCATAATTAAAGTCACCAGAATAGATAAAGTTGTCAGGGAACTTCACTAACCCGCTATCTGAAGTGGTTGAGCTATTATTAGCTAGATCATTGAGAGTGACAAATTCACCATTTTCTCCGCCAGTTGGTAAACGCCACCTAGCTGGGCAAATATCTCCAGCTACACTAGTGCTATCCGTGTCATAAGTACCATTTCCAGCCGAGGCCGTGTACCAGTTGTACATCATACCATAGCTATACCATGAATTGTTAACTCTATTAAGATTGTGCGAAGGGGAAAGGCTGCGATTAAGGGCGTTCGCATTGTAACGAATTGTATCTATACAGGTATCATCGTCGCTATGGCATAATGTGTTGGAACTTCCCGATTGAGGTGCGGCTGCAATAAAGTCTGCAGTAGGTGAATTAGTATTGCTGCTGCTAAAAGTAGTAGTAGAAGGATCAAGGCGAAGGTTTTCTGTCATCCAGCAATTTCCATCTTCTAGTTTAGCCACAGTGTATACGTCATTGTCGCGGGTGTCTCTTAAAGCGATCACATCACCAAATGCCATATTGTTACACTGGGTTGAGTCAAACGATTGCATGGTGTAATTAGAATCTGCTGGCAACCACACTGCATATAAGGTGATTTGATTATTTTGATCAGCATAATTATAGAAATTACCGTCGACTGTAATAATCTCATTTGGTCCGAAAACTGTCACTGCCTGGCCATTTAATAGTTTGGTACCAGCGGTACTATCTGGACTCCAGCCCGCAAAGCCGAAACCTGTCCGGGAAAAGTTAGATGCAACTAGTGTCCTTTGGCCTAGTTCGAGATGATTAACTTTGGCATTCGTCATACTTCCGGCAGTAGCGCCATTACCGTCATAAACTAAATTGTACTGTGAGTGCCAAATAGCATATAGCGTGAGTGTGCCCCCTTCGGCGATATTTTTATGCTCGGCAGCGGTGGCAACCGCGCTGCCTTCAGTTACGGTTATTCCCGAGCCATCGGCTGCCGTGTTCCAGCTTTGGAATTCATAGTACTCTCTCGTAAATGCATTATTTGATGCTACGGCAGTATTGAAATCGATGTTAGTGTCATCCGTCATTGTACCAGTGCCACCGTTGGCATCGTAATGAATATTGCCAGTGATTTGATAACCGTGATTAAATAGGCAACGGACGGTTTGTCCTCTGTTTTTTGCTGTATTGTTAGAGTTCATGCGATTATCATCGGGCTTTAGCCAAAGATTATTAGTACTAGTAGCGCTGGATGCATTGAGGGTAGCATAACTACTTGATGTGCCACGGTTGTAGCCTGCATTACTCCGATATTCACCGCTCAGAATATAGTTATATGGATAGGTGCGCCAACGTATTGAAGAGGCCGCTCCTTCCGGTGTGCTAGTTTCACGTTTTTGACCGTTTCCGCCCATAGTAATATCCAAAATTGCTAGGTCGCTATCAATGCCATAGCCAGACGGTAACCGCCAATGAGCTGGGCAGATATCGCCATTAGTTGTTGCGCCTTCTGCATCCATGCCGTAGGTACCATTTCCAGCGGTAGCTGTATACCAGTTGTAATAGTGTCCGTAGGAATACCAAGAGGCAGAGTTAGTATTTGCAATATAAGACGCAGTTAAATTTCGGTCCGTATTATTAGCGTTAAATTTAACTTGGTTATTACAAGTAGCATTATTGTTGGCGCAGAAACTATTTGATGAGGTTGGATGATTGGTGTTGACTGTGGTGGTGAAATCGCTAGCCGGTTTGTTGGTATTGAGGTCGGTAATCGTTAAATCCTGATCATGGAGATCTAGGCGGAGGTTTTCAATCATCCAGCATTGATTATCGGCGAATTTAGCTACGGCATAAGTGTTTTCGTCTCGATTGTCTGTGAGGGCGGTGATACTATTTGCGGACGTAATGAGTGCACCAGTGTTTTCGTCATATCTGATGGCGGTCATTTCGCTACAACCATTCCAGCCTTGTAAATAGCCGGCGGACGGGATCCATCTAGCATAGAGTTGCAGGCCTGTGGCCGAAAGATCCCCAGTAGTAATGTTTTGATTAGGGCCATAATTGGTGCCGGTGCCATCTATTTCGGTATTCCAACCAGCAAATCCATACCCTGGGCGCGAGAAATTAGATGCTAATAAATCCACACTTGAATTGGAACTAGCCGGCTGATTGCTCATTTCACCAGTTTCGTCATCGCCATTGCCGTAATAACAAATGCTATTGGCTGGACAAGGTTCCAGATTAGCGATTGCTATAATATTAAAGGTGTTGCTATAAGTGCCTGACGTTGCAGTCTCTGAAATATTGAAGCCAAAAGTTAAAGTATGTTCACTAGAACCAGCTGTAGAAGTACGAAATAACTCGTGTGGTGTAGCATTCGGCTCTGGCACTGGGTAGAAGTTTTCGCCACTATCTAGACTATATCCATAGCCTTCGCCAATGTTGGCAACCGGAATGCTGGTAGACCCGCTAGGCAAGGTAAAAGTCGGAATCGTTCTTGTACTATCGGCTTGATTAACTAGAGCGGAAGACGCCCCGGTTGTAGCGAGTTTAACTTGATAGCCAGCTACACTGGTAGTGGAAACGGTAATAGTCTGATCAGCTGTATCAAATTGGCCAGGAAGCAAGCTGGCTTCAATCATTTCTGGTGAAGTCGATACAGATATACTCGGGGCAGCAAAAACGGCCTGATTCGTAAAAATTAGGCTGGAACATACGAGGGCAATAAATACTAATAGCTTTTCAATTGGCCCCCTCACTGGGACCACCTCCGACACTCTCGCATGTTTCTATTATAGCACAACCATTTTTTTGTGTTGAAAGAAATTGTGCTTTTTGCATAGTTTTCCACAGGCTAAGCTATTGAAAAAACCAGCTTCAATGAAGCTGGCTTTAGCTTAGGCTTTGTCGTCAATTAACTCTGGAGTAGATGGTTCGTAAACCACTTTTGCTCTCTCAGTTGCCTCTTCTCTGATATCGACCGTTTCAGGATGCTTCGCTCTAAACTTTTCTTTGTTTAGATACATTCTTTTATCGGCCAATTCAATAACGTTTCTTAAAGGCATGTTTTCTTCAATGCTTGGACGACTTTCGTCTGCATAGTAGATCCCATAGCCCTGGGATACGCCATGTTTTAGATAGCTGCTTGAGCCTTCGTTTGCTTCTGCGCGAGTCTTGATTAGATCATCTAACCTCTCCATAAACTTTTCGGCCATGGAGTAAGCATCGCAGAAATCCGTTTCTGCTACCATCTTGTCGAAAACTTCAGGCTTCAAAATCGCACAGAATTCATCGCCACCGATTCTAAAACAGTATGCATATTTACCATAGGCCTCTAAGATTACATTTGCGAACTGTTTGAGAGTTTGGTCACCACATTCGTGGCCAAAGGTATCATTAATACTCTTGAAATTATTCGCATCAATCATGATGAAAATTGTAGTGTAGTCGATTTTTTCCACTAACCTCATATAAACCTGACGGTTCAAAAGGCGAGTTAAAGGATCGACTCTTAGCGTTACGTGCGAATAATACATAAGTAAGAATAATACGGCAATCGATAAACACAAATAGTCGTAATTATCGTTCGGGAAGACCGCTCTTAAAAGAACGCTCCCGACTAGTATTACGGCAAACGAAATTAGAGTGTTTCTCATGATGCTTTGTGTCTTGTTTGAAAAAATAATGATGGTATATATTAGCACACTAATAGAGAGAAGTAGAATTGACACGTAGACGAACATCAGCTCTCCTCTATGATACACGCCATCACTGCTGATATAGAATAGGCTGCCGCCGAGTAATGGGGCAAGCTGCAGGAATACGCTAAGCGCAATCATCGTTAGCATTATTCTGCGCAAACCGTTAATTAATTTGTCACGAGCATTTGCCTTTTTGTTGTAAAAAATCTCAAATACTAAAAATGCTACTACGAGATTTAAGACTAGCTCCAGGCTCTTAATCAGATAAAGTAACGTAATTGGTACCTCTATCCCTGCCGCAGTTCTATCGGCCAAAAACACAAAAACATTATCAATTATAATCTCTAATGCTAATACATATATTAGTTTCCTAAACTTTATGATTACGCATTTCGAGAAAATGTCATTTTCGGAAAGGTGCATTAAGCACCCTGCCAAAAATAAAATTGATATCCCCGCTATTACACAATAATTTGATAACATAAGCCCCCCCTCCTTTATTAAAGTACTTCTAATTGACAGTATAATTATAGCATTATTCTTGACTTTTTGCAAGTAAACTGAAGCTTTTTCGTCTGGTGGGTTTTGTGCTATAATTAATCCGTTATGGCAAAGAAAAAAACATTTACGCAAAAAGAATTAGCCTCTCTCTCCGCCGAGGCGGTAATTGATAAAATTCAACACGAAAACTATTCTTTACTGGCTACTCTGGGGGCAGAAGATTTACGGAAAGAAATGGTGCCGGTAGGCAAAGCTTGTAATGCTGCAATTAACTATTTTTTTGGTACCACAGGACCAAAAAACGACACCGAAGCTCACAACAAGGCTGCTCGTCGTAAATTAGTACGGGTGCTTTCTAAGATTACTCCAGGCTCATACCGAGGCATGCCAAAAGACCGCAAAAACGGTCTAGTAATTGGCTTCAATCACCCTAGTCTAGGTGAAATTGCACGTATTTTGACAATGAAAATCGATATTATGGGCGATTCTCCAATGTATTTTCCAGTAAATCTGCCATGGTATGAATCGCTAGCGCCGAATTACGATCGCATCAAACGGCTTGGTATTATAATTACGCCCACCATTACGCCAGCTACCTGGTCCAAGATGGGCCTCAAAGAAGGCACTTGGCGCTACGAGCAAGGAGATCGGCTCAAAAGAGAATTCCGCGATATTTATACAAATCTATCGCATGACGCCCTAAAAAAGGGTGGAGTGATATTTGTGGCGCCTTCGGCTACCAGGCAAGCGACGGTTTTTAAGTCTGAGCAAGCCTATAAAGGTGACGAAGAGATTATCCCAACTATGTCGATGCTGGCCGTAAAACTTTACACTGACCCCGAAATGAAATGTGATTTTTTGCCGATGGCGGTGATGCCCCCGAAGAATTATAAAAGAAGTCTGAATTTTTATAAAAAATATCGCTTAATTCCGGGAAAAGTAATGACAGCAGATTATATTCGTGATAAATATTTCAAGACCAAGAATCCGAAGCGCCTAGAGGGTTTTGATC
Source organism: Candidatus Saccharimonadota bacterium (assembly GCA_017514905.1). Taxonomy (GTDB): domain Bacteria; phylum Patescibacteriota; class Saccharimonadia; order Saccharimonadales; family Saccharimonadaceae; genus Nanosyncoccus. The sequence continues at coordinate 88,247 of JAFWIK010000002.1, read as the reverse complement.
ATGATTTCCATCAACGGATTGCCGATGAATTGCCAAAAGAATTTTGGTATTAATTGTGCTCGATTCTATATTTTATATGCTAAAATAAAATAAGCATGAGCATTATTAACCACGATCCATACTCTTATCATCCGCTCGAGAATATCGAAGAGGTAGATATTTTTAACGACGCTCTTGAGCGTAAGCATTTGACTAAGAAAGTTTCTGAAGAACGGCCTTATACTTATTGGACCATTGAATTATATGACCAGCAAAACGGGATTCGTGGTGGAGGCGGACTCGGAATCTTGGCGGCGGATACTAGACGTGTAGCTGAGAACATGGGCGTGCCTTTTGCTCTCATTACACCTTTTTATCCATACGAAGCGCATCAGGTGATGGAAAATGGCAAGCTGGTGGATCAGCATATTCCAGTAGACTACAAAAAGTTTGGTTTTAAATACATCAATCAAGTTTTTGTCAAATGTTGTGGCAATCTGTGTGCACTCGATGTAGTCGAAAAAGCCTTTAGAAACACGCGGATTATCGGGATCACGGAGCCAAACTTTGGCGAACTATATCAAGGTCTGAGTGGCTCAGATCATCGGCTTTATCAGGAAGTTTCACTAGGGTTTGGTGGCTATGCCGCACTTAAACTACTCGGTTTGAAGCCCGCTATTATGCAGTTAAACGAAGTGGCTACTTTTTTCGCGGCTTTAGCACGTCTAGATGAGCTGGCTGGCAACGGAATGGATTTTTACGAAGCGATGGTTTACACCCGGAAGCATACTTTATATACGAATCATACTTTGGTGCAGGCAGCAGAGGCGGAATTTAGCTACGAACAGTTTGAGCGGTTCGTTTTTCCTAATCTCAAATCTTTGGCAGTCAAAAAGTGGCTAAGCAATAACTTTACGGATGGCAAAATCAAGCTATCTTCTGTCACGATTGAAATTGCAGAAATGCGAAGTGGTGTCTCAAAACTGCACGCGCGGGTGGCAAATTATCACGATCTAGCTGGCAATAAAGTTAAGTTTAAAGCTGTAACTAATGGCGTAGATCTGAAGTTTTGGACTTTGCCTAGGTTGCTAGAGTTCTATCAGAATAACGGAATATTGGATCAAACTTTACTGCCAACTGCGGATTATGCACAAAAACTCGAATTTTTGTCATCTGATAAGATTCGGCAGTTTAAGCTCCTAGGGCGGCAAGAAATGAACCGTATCCTCGAAAAATATCCTGACCATAACGGTCAGATTTTGGAATTCAAAGACGATGATTTGATTTTTGATTTTAGACGGCGCCTAGTTGACTACAAGCGACCAGAAATGCCATTTAAAGATCCCAAGAGGCTCCGCCAAGTCCTAGAAAAGCACAGCGCTTATTATATTTTGGCTGGGCGAGTACACTCTGGTGACAAAACAATGTCAGACAAGCTGCAAATGATTTTCGATACGATTGAGCACGATGACTACCTAAAAACTCATGTCTTTTATTTGCCGGATTACAATGAAGAGCTAGCCTACGCACTTTCGGTGGGTTCAAACGTAACGATTAACATTCCAATTGTGGGGCTCGAGGCTTGCGGTACTTCTTGGATGAAAGATGTCACCAACCTCAATCTTTTGATTTCGACTCACGATGGTGGCGTGGCGGACGGGCCAATGAGTGCTTATCTTAACGTTTCTGGCGAAAACGAGCCAGAGGAGCTAGATGCTGTTTATAAGCAAATGGAAAATGCCGCCCTGATTTGGGAAAACGATTTTGATCTTGAATATTCGATCAAGCATGCGCTTGGCGCCTTTCTGCCGGTGATTTCTGGCACTAGAATGATGCACGATTATCTTGACTATTTATTTTCGATGTAATATCAATTAAGGCCTGGCGGCCAAGATTTTGCCATATTGACTTTTTAGAATCGGCATGATAAAATCTTGACAAGTCTGGTATCAGACTTTTTTGATGATAAAAGGAGTAAAATATGGCAAAAATAACCAGGATCAAGGCAAATGATTCTCCCCAAAAAAAGGAGTCTGATGAGCCAACTATTACTCGCAAGAAGGTAGTCGTAAAAGACAAAAAATCTGAAAAAGCAAAACGTCAAGAGCTCAAAAAGGCCGAGAAAAAGTTGGAGAAAAAGGATTCTGACAAGAAAAAACCATTTATCCTGTTTCGACCATTTATCGCTTTTTTCAAGTATCTGCGTGATTCATGGCGAGAAATTCGTCAAGTTCGTTGGCCAAATGGTAAAGCCACTTGGAAAATGGTCTTCGCAGTACTAGTTTATACAGCTTTATTTGTTGCAATTATTTCATTACTTGACCTGTTCTTCACATGGTTATTTGGATTAATTTTAGGATAATTTAATTAAAAGGAGTAAAAAATGGCAGTAAATAGATATGATGATACAAGAGCTTGGTACGCGATTTCGACGTATTCTGGCTACGAGGACAAGGTAGCTGATTCCATTAACCAGCGTGTAAACACGGTCGAGATGGCCGACAAGATTTTTGAAGCCATTGTACCAAAAGAAAAGCAAATTGAGATTAAAAATGGTAAACGCAAAATCGTGGACCGAAAGATTTTACAGGGTTACGTTTTAGTAGATATGAAGCTATCCGATGAAACTTGGTATATTATTCGTAATACCCCAGGCGTCACTGGCTTTATCGGTACTGGCACACAACCTACACCAGTTTCTGAGAAGGAAATCACTAAGATCAAGAAACGGATGGGTGTAGAAGATCCGAAGTTCTCAGTCAAATATGAAGTTGGTGAAGTGGTGTCGATTACTGACGGTCCATTTAAAGGCTTTGACGGTTCGATTTCTGAAATTGACGCCGCTAAAGGCAAGCTCAAGGTTATGGTTTCGATGTTTGGGCGCGAGACCCCAGTTGAACTTGATGCTTTACAAGTAAAACAATTAAACTAATAACTAGCAACTAAAAAGGGTGCTTTCAGGACATTTCGGAGGTTACGACCGAGAATTAGGGCGCTCCGCCCGTGACGACGGGCCGGAGCGACCCGTGTCCTGAAAGTACCTTTTTAGTTGCTTTTTTAGTGTAGATTTGTTATAATGGCTAAGTTACGCACTAGAAAGGGATTTTTATGGCAGAAAAAAAGGTAATTGGCAATTTGAAATTACGTATTCCAGCCGGTCGAGCGACTGCTGGACCACCAGTTGGTTCTACGCTTGGTCAGTGGGGGCTTAATATGATGGATTTCATTAACCCATTCAATGAAGCCACTAAAGATATGATGGGCAAAAACGTAATCGTTCATATTCGCGTATTTGAAGACCGCACTTTTGACTGGAAGTCACTCGGTCAGCCTGTAGATGATCTCATCCGGGAAGCGATTAAGATTGATAAAGGTTCTGGTAAGCCAAATACTGACAAGGTTGGCAAAATTACCAAGGCTCAGCTTCAAGAAATCGCTGAGAAAAAGATGGACCAACTCAATGCAGTTGACATTGAGGGCGCCATTAAAGTCGTGGCAGGTACTGCTCGTTCAATGGGTGTGACCGTAGAAGAATAGAGCATTAGTAAAAAACGGGCTTCTGGCCCGTTTTTTTGTTAAACGCGTAGCCTAGAATTGGCTAACTCTTGACAAATTGACATAAGTGTGATAAAATATAATTATATGTTACTAGTTGAACTAGGGGGGTAGTAATATGGCAAAGAAAGAGTTAAAAGAACGGTTAATGGGCTTATGGCTAAAGAATCATGAGACATATGAGTCTCTTATTCCAAAGTATAACGAGCTATTGGACCAAATTCGAGAGTTAAATTCTAAGCGTGGAGATCGGATAACATTTTTCAAAATTAAAAAAAGTGATTTGAAAGATTATCCCACTATCAAGTTGCTCAAGATTCATCGCGAGCGTGATGCAAGAGCTTATCTTGACCGGCTAGATGAAAGCGAGATGATTATTCTCGCAAACACAATCCAGGATTATCTCGAATCGTACATCTATCGTACACTTTGTAATAAGATAGCCGAGTATGAGTATCGACTCGCCCATCCAGAATCAAAACGTCACTATGCGACAATAACGAATTGTTATTGCAGACGTTAAATTAACTCTTTGGGAGCCTCTAAAGGCTCCCTTTTTTCTTGCCAATATAACTAAAATTTGTTATAATAATACAAAATATTTAAGGTTGGGAGAGTATAACTCGTTATTACCACAGAAAGGATTATATGGCTAAAGAAGAAGTCAAAGAAGAAGTTGCCAAAAAGGCAGCGGAAGTAAAAGAAAAAGTTGAAAAGGTCGCAGAAAAAGTTAAAGATGACTTAGAAGAAGCACACAGCATCGCTGAAGGCGTAAAGGAAGCCGTTAAGGAAAACGTTGCTGAAAAAGTTGCGGACGCAAAAGAAGAAATTGCTGAAAAAGTTGCGGACGCCAAAGAGTCCTATGCTAAATCTGGTAAGAAATCAAAAAAACATATCGAAGAAGTAAAGGCTGAAGAAGAACGCCAAGAGCGCAAGAAAGAGCGTGCTGAAAAGGAAGCTGCCGTCAAGCCAAAGGGCGCAGCTCCAGTTACTCGTCCTCGAATTGAGCGCCGTGGCAAAAAATACCAAGAAGCCGCTAAACTAGTCAAAAAAGGCGAGGCTTTATCTCTAAAGGATGCCGTAGCTCTAGCTATTAAGACGAATCCGGCTAAATTTGATGCGAGCGTTGAGATTCATGCCAGACTTGGTGTAGATCCACGTCAAGCCGATCAAAATATCCGTACCACCTTGGTTCTTCCTAACGGAAATGGAAAATCGGTTCGAGTTGCGGTATTTGCGCCGTTAGATATCGCTAAAGCCGCAAAAGCTGCTGGTGCCGACATCGCTGAAGATGAAGAATTCTTGAAGCGCCTCGACAAGGGAACGATTGACTTTGACGTTTTAATTTCTACGCCACAATACATGCCGAAGCTTGGCAAGTACGCACGATTGCTCGGGCCCAAGGGCTTGATGCCAAATCCAAAAGCTGGCACCGTGACGATGGATGTCGAGAAAGCCGTTAAAGAAGCTAAGGCTGGCAAAGTTGAATATCGCGTAGACAAGCAGGCCATTGTGCATATCGGGATTGGCAAAGTTTCGTTTGGTGAAGATAAAATTATCGCAAACGCTGAAGCTTTCTTTGATTCTTTGAAAGCTCAGAAACCAGCATCCCTTAAAGGATCTTACATCAAGTCGATTTACATCACGACTACCATGGGTCCATCAGTCCAGATTGAGAATATCTACAACTAATTATCATTTGGAATGGTAAAATAGTACTTTTGGGACAATTCTGGGGTTACAACTAAGAATTATGGCTTAGTCTCCGTGACGACGGGAGTGAACGACCTGTGTCCCAAAAGTATTTTTTGTCTTTTCATGATATAATAAGGTTATGGAAATGATCCAGGATTTAGAATTGTACGAAATCTTGATTTTTGCGGCGCTGAGCCTCGCTGTATTGTTTTTTGGCTACCGGATTAAAAAGATCGCATTTTTTATCGTTTGGTTTTTGATTGGCATTAATGCTATGCATTATTTGATGCCAATTATTAATGAAAATGTGTCTGCAGTTGCTGAAAGCGAGCTTTACCAATCATTGCTACCGATAGCAGGTGGGTTGCTTCTAGGTTTACTGGGGTTTTCAATCGAAAAAGTCTGCGTTTCGCTAAGTGCTCTAGCTTTAGTAATGTTGATTACGATTCAATATTTTGGCACCGAGGTACCAACCCTCATTATAGGTGGCGTAATCGGTGTAGCAGCTGGGTCTCTGGCCGTGATGCTAATTAAACCAGCTATCATTGTAGCAAGTTCTCTAGCTGGTGGATACGGTTTGACTTTGGTGATTTTCTCATTTTTCCCGCAAATCAATTTTGACGTCTTCTACTGGCCAATACTTGCTGGGATTTCGGCAGTCGGAGCGATTTTTCAGTTTTCAACTACAAAAAAGATCAAATAAACCAAAACCGCCCCTCAACGGGGCGGTTTTTACAATTAGCTAGCTTGGGTTTTTAGGCGAGTTCGACAGTAGCACCAGCTTCTTCGAGGCTCTTCTTCATTGCTTCGGCGTCAGCCTTAGCGACCTTTTCCTTGACGGTAGCAGGAGCACCATCGACAATGGCTTTGGCTTCGCCAAGACCAAGTCCGGTAGCTTCCTTAACAGCCTTAATGACGGCAATCTTTTGACCGCCAGCGTCCTTCAAGACGACATCGTATTCAGATTTGCCCTCATCAGCAGCAGCGGCACCAGCATCGGCAGCTGGACCAGCGGCGACAGCCACGGCAGCGGCGGCTGGCTCGATGCCATATTCATCTTTAAGAGTGTTTTTGAGTTCGTTAACTTCGAGAACGGTCAATTTGACCAATTCCTCGGCTAGTTTCTTAATATCAGTAGCCATATAAATTCTCCTTTAGAGTGGGGAGGGAATATCTCTCTCCAACTTTCCTTTTGATTATGGTTTTGAAAATAGGCGCATATCGTGATTTTCAAAACAATTTAATATATTAAATTTGGTTGCTAATTTGCATGAGCTTCGAGACCAGACAAAATTCCAGAGAGTCCGCCCGAAAGGGCAGAAACGCTGTCGGTGACTGGCGAAAGCAGTTGTGCCACGACCTGAGCGATGAGTTCGTTTTTGCTCGGCATGTTGGCAAGCGCCTTAACTTCGTCTTCGGAAAGATTTTTACCTAGATCGGAAAAACCGCCGACAAGGTTGAGAGCTTGGTGCTTTTTGGCGAATTCAGCCAAAACTTTGGCCGGAGCCACTTCATCATCGTTCGATACCGCATAGAGTAACTGGCCCGTAAGACCAGTAGTATCAGTATCTTTATAGACGGCAATTTGTCCCATTGCTACACGCACCAAACGGTTTTTGACAACCTTGATTTTGACACCAGCAGCACGGGCGTTTTTGCGGAGCTCTTGGAGCTCGGCCACAGTTAAACCTTGATATTTGGCATAAACTGTCGCTTTAGCATTCCCGAGAAGCTCAGTTAAATCGGCAACCAATGTGTTCTTTTTATCCTTTGAAATTGCCATATTAATCCTTTTTTTAGTTTGATTTAGCTAGCTAATTGTTAAATAGCGTCACCAAAACTAATTTAAGAAATTCCTCGGTGGCATGATTAAGCCTGAAAGCCGCCACTGTCTTTGGTAACTGTATCTATTATATCACACTACCTTTAAATTCGCAAATGTTGTATAATCGGAGTATGGAAGATTTTGACTATTTACATGAAGGGGAGGTTTACTTAGATGCTGCCTGCCAAAGCTTAAGACCACGTTCAGTCATCGATGCAGTCGATAGATATTATACGAAGCATAATTCTTGCGGCGAACGAGTAAAATATAAATGGGGCGTCATAACTGACGAAAAAGTCGAAGAAACGCGCGAAAAAGTTTTAAAATTCGTGAAGTTACCAAGCCGAAAATATACCGTTTCTTTTACACTTAATACTACTTACGGGATTAATTTAATACTGTCACAGCTAGATCCGAGGCATTTTTCTAAAATTATGACTAGCGAGATTGAACATAATTCGCCGTTTCTAGCTTCAATAGCTTTTTCGAAACGTACGGATTTGCCACGTGAAGTGATGAGGCGTAACCCGGATGGTTCAATTAATCTAGACGACTACGATTTTCAAAAAGCGGTCGTGGTTGTTAATTGCGCGGCTAATTTTGACGGTAGGAAACTGCTCAATATTAAGGATCTAGTTAAAAAAGTGCATAAGGATGGTGGCGTAATAATCATTGATGCCGCCCAGGCAATGGCACATTCAGCTGACATCGTACGTGGCGTAGAAGCCGATGCAATTTGTTTTTCGGCGCACAAAATGTACGCTCCGTCTTTAGGCGTAATTGTCTGGCGAGATGAATTAGATTCAAAAATGCAACCATTATTCTTAGGTGGTGGTATGGTAGATGATGTCGATAAGTCCTCATATGTACTCTCAGCAGAGAACAAAGAGCATCGTTATACGAGATTTGAATCTGGCCTGCAAGCTTGGGGTGAAATCATTGGTTTAGGCACTGCACTCGATTGGCTAAACGCTCGTTCGAAGAAGGATTGGCAGAATTTGGCAGAGAATTACACGACTGTTTTTGAGTTTCTGTCTAGTTCAGATAAGGTGCACTTAGTGAATGAAAAGCCTAATCCGACCATGTCGTTTTATGTAGATGGGCTAGATTCACACTTACTTGGTAATGCGCTTTCTCGCGAAAACATTATGGCACGTACTGGTTATTTCTGCGCTCATTATTATCTAGATCATGTTTTACATCTGCCGCCTCTAATTAGATTTTCTCTTGGACTGCACAATTCGCCTGAAGATATCACGAAAATTCAAAAAGTAATGGAAAAAATAATCCACTAGTGGTAAAATATTTATATTATGGTGTGTATAGCTGCTTTTATTATTTTGGCTCTAATCGGACTGTTTGTCGCGATTGTCTCGATTTTTAAGCCTAAACTATGGAAATCTTATACCAAAGCGATGAAGAAGGCCTGGAGTTGCCTTTGGAAAAAGGTTAGGTTGCAAAAATGTGAAATTGGCTTTAAAGAAGATATTAAAAACAGTATCCTTAGTCGCGTGATTGTAAAACATCCCAAATGGACCAAGCCGCTTTCTATCTTGATTGAGATAGTGGCGGTTATCATTGTCCTTGTAACGATTTGGGCAATTCTTACTGCAATTAAATCGCTCCTTGCTCTCTGGGTATTTGGTTCTTGTAATGTAACGAAGCCTTCATCCTGTTCGCTAGGTGCAGAAGTCTGTTCAATTGACGAGTCTGAACCGACTAACCCGCTTGAAGCCACCGGTAGATGGTTCACGGAATGGGGTGAAATCTTTGGCGCGATACCAGATAAATTTAGAACCTATGATGCCAACGATTACCATTTTAACTATATTGATGCAAGTACTAACAGCTCTGACGACGCTCCAGTTGCTGTCGATATCTTTGATCCTGGTTGCGTAGTTTGTAAAAACTCTTATAACAATCAAAAAGCGGCTGGTTTCTTTAATGATTACAACGTCAGGTTAGTGCCATTTGCGATTCAAGATGCTGGCGGCAACTACAAATTCAAGAATTCAGCGGTAATTGTAAAATACATGTTTGCAGCGGAGCAAGTTCGTGCCAAATCGTCATTAAATATCCTCGATAAAATCTTTGCCGATAAAGACAGGGATGGGATCCCTTATCAGGATAAGTTCAATGAGGATTATACCAACGAGCAAGCGGCAAAAGTAATAGAAACTTGGCTGAAGGAGAGCGGCTTAAAGGACGGCGAAATCAAAGAAATCCGTAAGATTACCACTTACCCCGAAATAGCTACAAAAATGGACGAAAACCGCAAGATTATCGAGGATAACCTGAAAGTCAAGGGCATTCCTACTATCATTTATGACGGCAAATTACACACTGGTTTGTGGAAGCAAGAATAAAAATGTATTTTTTACAACAATATTAGTTTAATCTCTGTTTTTTCAGTGGAAAACTTTTTTAAAAAGGGCTTGACTTTGATTATATAAAGATATATTATAATAATGATATTATATTTAGACAGGATGCGAGGTATGTCTGAAATTCCAGAAAAACAAATAAAAAGGTTACGGAGCTTACTTAGCGAAGCAGAGACTAATTTGTCGGCTGCCAAGGAACTTTTAGTTTCGATTATTGGCGATGGCGAAGTGATTACTGCTCCACGCGATACTGTAGTTTCGGCACCCGAAGGCAAGATTATTGAAGGTATCTTTGACGGTCAAATTATGATTGGTCCAGATGGTAAGAATTACCCGGTACCGGCCAACTATGCTTCAAAGTCGAAGCTAGTAGAAGGTGATATTATGAAGTTGACTATTACTGAGGATGGCAAATTCCTTTACAAGCAAATTGGGCCAGTCGAACGCAAGACCGTGATTGGAACATTAGTACATCACGACGACAAATATTTTGTTGAGGTAGCTGGTAGGGAATTTCAGATTCTGTATGCTTCAGTAACTTATTTTCACCTCAAAGAAGGCTCGCAGGTTTCTGTGACGATCCCAGCTAAAAATGATGATGCGACTTGGGCAGCAGTAGAAGCTGCGTTATAATAAAAAGATGAAGACGTTATATCGGAAGTATCGGCCCCTCAGGCTTGAGGATGTGGTGGGTCAACCTCAAGTAATGAAGCCGTTGATGAGTGCTCTAAAGGCTGGAAAAATTAGCCATGCTTACCTTTTTGTGGGTCCGAGAGGCTGTGGCAAGACTTCGGTCGCTCGAATTTTGGCGCATGCCGTAAATGATTTTAAATACGAGCTAGAAGATGATTACGTTGATATTATAGAAATTGATGGAGCCTCTAATCGTGGAATCGACAATATTAGAGATCTGCGCGAAAAGGTGATGATTGCACCAACCAAAGGTAAATACAAAGTTTATATCATCGATGAGGTCCATATGCTGACCAAAGAGGCCTTCAATGCGCTGCTTAAGACTCTTGAGGAGCCGCCAGCACACGCGATTTTTATCATGGCAACGACCGATGCCTACAAGGTGCCGGTGACAATCACCTCACGTGCTCAGACCTACGTTTTTAAACTAGCTGATCACCAAATCATGCTAGACTATCTTAAAAGAATTACAAAGCAAGAGAAAATCCCGATCAAAGACGATGCATTGGATTTAATTGTTAAACATGGCGGCGGTTCATTTCGCGATACGCTAAGTTTACTAGATCAAATTTCGACACTTTCTTCAAAAGAAATTACCAAAGAAATGGTGATCAGTGCTATGGGTCTACCACAAGACGAAAAGATCGCAGAACTTCTAAAATACTATGTAAAACAGGATCTGAATGCAATCTCTACACTTTTGCGCGAGCTGCTGTCTACCGGTGTAAAACCTGAGACTCTAGCTGAGGAGATGGTTGATTATATCCTAAATGATCCGACTCCGGAATTACTACCGCTTTTAAATAAATTGCCTGAAACTAGAGCCCCGTTTGCTGAAGCAAAGCTTCTCGTCGCTCTGGCTACTAATAGCTCCACAGCTTCTAAACAACCTCCTGCCCAAAACGCTCTAGCAACTGAAAAGCCTGCCAAGCCCCAGCCCGAGATAAAAGAAAACACTCCCGAGACGTTGGTTCATTCGAATATCGAATTTGACTGGGGAAAATTCATGGACGAAATGAAAGTTACGAGCGACGCAATTTATTCTCAGCTTCTCAAAACCACACATCAGTTTAATAATAATGTACTCGAATTATATCCACAAAAGAAAATCGTTCATACGATTTTAACTCGCGATAATAATCGATCGATTTTGAATAAGTTAGCAGGCGAAATAAAAGTTGTTATACATGAAGCTGGTGAAATGCCAAGTTCTGCACAAAAAGACGAGACTTTGAATAAAATTTCTGATATAATGGGTGGAGAGGTAAAAAATGACGGAGGAGGTAACCCATTCTAAAACCGACGGCAGAGTGCCGCCACAAGACATCACCGCAGAGAAATCGCTGCTTGGTGCAATTATGCTTTCTGATGCGGCTTTACCAGAAATTCTAACTATTCTCCGACCTCAGGATTTTTATGATGTACGACATCAAACGATTTTTGAGGCTATGATGCATATTTACGATCAGCACAAGCCAATTGATCTTTTAACGCTCACCAGCGAATTGAAAGCTAGAAAAAAACTCCGCGAAATCGGCGGTGCACCATATCTCACGGAACTATCTAATTTTACACCTGCTGCAGCGCATGCAAAAGCCTATGCAGAGATCGTAGAGAAGGCTGCGGTGAGACGACGGTTAATTAAGGCAGGTAATAATATCGCCGACAAAGCTTACGAAGAAGGAGCCGACGTAGACAACTTAATCGGCGCGGCAGAAAAGGACCTCTTTGAAGTGTCCGACAAGATCATCAAAAGCGATTACGTGGCGATGGATGATTTGCTAGCTGATGCATTTGACCGCATTGAAGAATTACATAAAAACAAAGGCGCTTTGCGCGGCCTCAAGACTGGGTTTCGCGATATTGATAAAAAGACGGCAGGATTTCAAAAGGGCGATTTAATTATCGTAGGTGCCCGCCCGGCTATGGGTAAAACTACTTTCGCACAAAATTTGGCTTACAATATCGCCAGTATTAATAAGAAAGGCGTACTGTTTTTCTCCATGGAGATGGCGGCTAACGAGATCATTGATCGGATGATTTCAGACGTTTCGGGTGTCGATAACTGGAAAATGCGTACTGGCAATTTATCCGACGAAGAGTTTCAAAAAATCGGGGATGCACTCGCCGAAATGGATGAAATACCGATTTATATCGACGATACAAGTTCGATGACGATCGTGGAACTTCGCAACAAAGCCCGGAGGGCAATACATGACCATGATATTGGAATTATTATTTTGGACTATCTACAGCTACTGTCAGGTTCGGATCGTTACGCAGGGAATCGCGTGCAGGAAGTAACTGAAATATCTCGAGGATTAAAAATTTTGGCGCGTGAGCTAGAAATACCAGTAGTGGCTCTCGCGCAGCTTTCGCGTAATGTTACTGGTCGTGATGATCCAAGACCGGTTCTGTCCGATTTACGCGAGTCAGGCTCCATTGAGCAGGATGCTGATCTTGTGATGTTCTTGCACCGCCCTGATTATTACAAGCAAAATGACGACAATTATGAAGAGACCCATATTACTGAGCTTTTAATAGCCAAACACCGTCATGGCGCAGTTGGCAAAATTGAGCTTTACTTCCACCCAGAGTTACTCAGATTTATGTCGCTCGACAAAGAGCATTAGCTTATGTTATAATGGAGTGGTGAAGAGAATTATTATTTCTAAACTTTTTTTGTATCGATACAGGTTCGTAATTGGCTATATTGTGTTAGGACTAGCTTTTATATTTCTTTTAATTTCACTACCTACTGTAGCGCAAAAGGGTCTTTCTGAAGCCGAAATCGAATCTGCTTCTAATTCATATTATCTAAGCAAAGACAGCATTCTAAACGGTGATATCGTAGATTTACCTTATCGCATAGTGCAGAAGTTTTCAATCAGCTGGTTTGGACTATCTGCCTATACGATAAAACTGCCTAGTATTATCGTGGGGTTATTCTTAGGTCTTCTTTTGATACTACTTCTATCCAGGTGGTTTAAGAGTAACGTCTCGCTATTAGCTTCGTGTTTAATGGTCCTTTCAACGCCATTCCTATTTCTAGCGGGATCAGGAACTCCTCTAATTATGCTAGTGTTCTGGCCAACACTTCTACTCTGGCTCGGCTCCAAAATTCAAGGAGAGAAACGACCAAAACCACTGTATAGTTTTATTTTCGCAATTACGATGCTGTTTTCGATTTTTACACCATACATGCTTTACTTTGCGGTGTTTTGCGTAGTCTTTGTGTTAGCGCAGCCTCATCTCAGATTTATCGTCAAAAATCTACCAAAGCTACCTCTTACATTAGTATTTTTAATAATTGCGGCTGGATTTACTGTAATCGGGATCAGTATTTTCCATCATCCTCAAACTCTTATAGAACTATTGTTTGCGCCTGATTTTCAGATTGGTAATTTCTTTAATAATATTGCTTCTGGGCTCACGCCACTGTTTTCATGGCATTCCGGCGGGATAGCTAGTGTTTTCTTATCGCCGCTGATGAGTCTGCCAATTTTTGCTTTATCTCTCATCGGCCTCTTTTCTACCACTAAAGGCTTCTTTGCCTCACGCAATTCAATCGCTTCAATTTTAATTATATTTGGTTTGCTCATTACCGGTTTCAACCCTAATGCAATTATATTCTTTATCCTGCCGTTTTCAATTTTGGTAGCACACGGCTTGAAATATCTGCTCGAAAAGTGGTATGGACTTTTTCCAGAAAACCCTTATGCGCGGATTTCGGCACTAATACCACTTACTATTTTGTTCGGAATTATGATTATCCCAGCATTACTCCAATATATCTACGGCTACCGCTACAATCCAAGTGTCGCTGACGAATTTACTGACAATCTTAGCATTATTAAAAAGAATCTAACGGACGAAAAACTTCTAGTTCATGACCATTTTGATTTTTACAAGATTCTCGAGAAATCTTCTGATATTAAAGTAATTGATAAGGCTGAAAAAGAAGAAAAGCTAGCTGTAATGGGCAAGCTTGACGACGATGAGTCTTACTCGCTCTCACGCATTATCACCTCGCCAAAGCGCGACAATTCTGATATAATATATCTATATACTTACACCGAGAAAACGGAAGGAGAATAAAATGGGTCAAACAATGGACCAAATGAAACTATTAAATCAATTAAGAAAAGCTCAAAAAGAGCTCAAAAACGAAATTGTAGAAGTGGAAGCCGGTGATGGGGCGGTAGTAGTACAAATCAACGGGGAACTAAAAGTTAAAAAAGTTAAACTGGACCCAGAAAAGATTGATTTTGATGATATCCATGAGTTAGAACGCTGGATTGAAAATTGTATGCGTGATGGTTTTGCTAAAGCGCAGGAAATTGCAACTGATAAAATGAAGCCTCTAATGGGTGGCCTTTCTAACCTCGGCCTTGGCGGAATGTAAATGCTGCCACAGGCTCTTTTGAATGTTATTGATGCGCTAGGGCGTTTGCCTGGCGTGGGGCCACGTACGGCTGAAAGGTACGCTTACTATCTTTTTAAAGCCGACGACAAAGTTGCGTCTACTATTTCTGACTCACTCAAAGCTTTACATGCCCAAGTTAAATCTTGTCCGATAACTTTTGCTCTGATTGATGCGAGCGAAGAAATGTCGCCACTTTATACCGATCCCTCACGCGATAAAACAACGGTTTTAGTTGTAGAAGAGCCGCTGGATATTTATGCAATTGAACAAACTAAAGCCTACAAAGGCACTTATCACGTACTAGGTGGCGCAGTTTCGCCGATTGATGGCATTACGCCAGAGCAGCTTCACATTGGTGAGCTAATTAAGCGCGTGAATGATGACAATGTTAAGGAAGTGATTATCGCCACCAATCCGTCCGTAGAGGGCGAATCCACGGCACTGCTGCTCGAAAAGATGTTACACGAGCAAAACCCAAATCTGAAATTGACTAGATTAGCACGGGGATTACCGCTCGGTGTAGATTTGTCGTATGCTGATCAAATCACTCTCAGTGCAGCTTTGGAGAATAGAACCAATTTATAGAAATTTAAAATAAGGTTTTGTTCGCGGTTTGATTCGCGCCAGGAAGTTTTTTGGAATTTCTTTACGGAAATTTTTGCGTCTCACGCCGGATGGGGGTCTCGCTGCAAAAATTTCCTAAAATTCCAAAAAACTTCGTGGGCTCACAAAAATGCTCGCAAAACTCTTATTTTAAATCTCTACAATTGCTCCAGAGCTTTAAAGTCAACCTTGGCAAGCTTGGTCTTCGGCATTTCGTCAATGAAGCGTATTTCGCGTGGAATTTCGTACTTAGCAAGATATTTCTTATAAATGCTTGCTAGTTCCTTCTTGGCGGCGTGCTCAGAAGCATCCTTAGCGAGAACCGCAAAGACGACAATCTTTTCACCGCGCAGTTTATCGGGTTTACCAACGGCGGCGCAGCTTGCGATTTTATTGCATTTCAAAGTAGCATCTTCGATGGTAGATGGATAAATATTATAGCCGTTGCTAATAATCATGCGTTTTAGCCGCGAGCGGAAATGCACCACGCCGCGATCATCCATGTAGCCGATATCACCTGTTCGCAAATATTTTTTTCCGTTAACCGTGACAAAGGCAGCTTCATTTTCTTTCGGATTGTCAAGATAACCCTTCATCACGGCCAAGCCGCGCACCAAAATTTCGCCATCTTCACCATTCTTAACGGGCTTATTAGACTTTAATCCTAGGATAATTACTTCATTGTCGGGCAATGGATAGCCGATAGCGTCTGGGTCTTCCGCGACATTTGGGGTCGAGAAAATAAAGCCACCCGAAGCTTCGGTCAGACCATAGCCGTTTTCGATTACAGCCTTAGAACCGTGCTCATGCAGAAAATCATTGACAGTCTCTTTGCTTGACATGCTGATCATATCGCCACCCGAGACTACGAATTTCACGGTTTTTAGTTGGTCTTTTTTGAATTTGATCTTAGTGAGATATTCAAAAACCGATGGCACACCGACCAAGATATTAACTTTATATTTCGTGATATAGCTTTTGAATTTTTTAGGATTAAACTGCGGGATGAGAAAGGTGGTCGCACCAAAGTAAAGCGGCATATGGATACAGCAGCCGAGGCCAAAGGCGTGAAAATTCGGTAAGAAGGCCATGAAGGAATATTCGGTCTTAAAGAGCTCTGGGACTAAGTATTTGGCGCCAAGAGCTTGAGCGTTAAAGTTTAGGTTTGAGAGAATGATGCCTTTGGGCTTGCCAGTGGTACCACCAGAGTAGAGAATCACAGCATCGTCCTTTGAGTTCACCCTTGCGTGCGGATTACCGACGAATTTATTAGCTTTCATCATGAATTGATCCCAGGTAATTACACGCTGAGATTTTTTAATGTGGTTTTTACGACCTTTGGTAAGTTTGTAGATTAGGCGCACTAGCATGTCCATCGAGCGGGTAGGCGAAACTACCACTAGCTGCTCCACATCAGTGTTTTTGACAATGTTTTCGACTCGCGGGTAGCTCACGTCGATACAAAGCATGATTTTAGAATGCGCCTGGTTCAAATAGTCCTCAATCTCTTTTTCAGAAGAAAGCGGATGGATCATATTGGCCACGGCGCCGATTTCGTTGATGGCATAAAACATGTAAATCGCCTCTGGGGTATTAGGCATACAGACGGTGATACGCTCTCCTTTTTCGGCACCCATAACCTTGAGGGCAGCGGCAACTTTGTTGATTTTTTTGATGAGTTCTTTGTAAGTCACCTGTGTGTTAAAATATTCGAGGGCAGTATTGTGCGGCCATTTACAAGATGATTCATAAATGGCGTCGTAGAGACCACCGTCGAAATATTCGATGTCGCGAGGTAATTTATCGATGTAACCATATTTAGCGCGCTCGATCTTCATGTCGATTTTGCGCAAAGTGTTTTTGATTTTTTTGTACAAATATTCTAAAGGCATAGAACTATTATAACATACTCAAATTATTAACTGTTGTGCTATGCTGTAAACTGGAAGTGGATGCGGCGCTCATAGGCACCGGATCGGGGTGGAGGGTAAGCGAGCTTTCGCTCGCTAGTGTCTGGAACTTGTAAAGTGCAGTGCCTATCTTACGGGTTTACTATCCACGGATCTGCAGCGGTTCCTGTACCATTTGCAGCCATAGTTTCAGGGGTGAGGGAAATGGCGGGACGCACACCATACGTGTTGTAGACGTAGCCGTAGCCGAGACCGCCGTACGAGCTCAGGCGGAAGCCGCACGCATTACCGCCCGAGAAGCGACCGTAAGGGGACAGCAACCAAAAGTTAGAACCGGAACGCAGGAACGAATTAGCATGATAAGGGATAGTGGATGAGTTATAGCCAGAGCCTGCAAAGGCGGCTTCATCAGCAGTGAGAAGAGCGGCTGGGTATTTAAGCTGGTTGGATACGCCAGTACTACCAGAAACGTAGCGATAAAGGTCTACGGTACTACGGTCTATTTGGCTATATTTATTGCCACAAGTGAGAGATGGTGGTTGGTTGGTGGTTACATTTCTAGGATATGCGCCAAAATAGTAAGCCTGTTGGCCTGATGTGCCGTAGGTGGAGGCGATGGTGGAAGATTCAGCAAGTGGAGTAGTCCAATCAGTGGATGTATTCATAGTACGATCATTACAATAACCAGCACTAGCTTCTAGCATATTGGTATAGTCGTGGCCACTACTTGATCCTATAGCACTAGAATACCAAGTATCTTCAATATATTCTTTGATAGTAGAACGCGTATTGTTAGCTTCTGGGTTAGAATTAGTACCAAAGATTTGAGCAATAGTGCCAGACTGAGAGGTATTAGTGGCATAAGTAGAATTATAGGTATAGCCTACACGGACGATCTGACGATAAGTGTTGGAAGTGCCACTGAAGGCCGAAGTGGTGACCTGAGCATTGGTAGTGGCATTGGCACAGGTAGAACCAGTCCACTTGCCTTGGTAGATCATTTTTACTCCACCAGAACCAGTAGTTCTGACTATGCGCCAACAAGTATCTGAAGTAGTAAGACTGGATTTTTCACTAGCAGAGGAGAGAACGACAGTATTAGGGTGAGCTGTATTATCACCATCGCTGCCATAACTACCTACTGTAGTATCTAGGATACCACGGTAGAAATAGATATCACTGGTATTTGCAGCATCACTAGATGCCCCAAAGGTAGATGGGTTGTATTTGAATACGCCGGAGTTGCTGGTTGTGATAGCGGCTTGGATACCAGTATTAGTATCGGTATCGTTGGTTAGAACTCTAGAGCCTTCAGTTGCCCAGGCGGTGGCAATGCAATTATATAAAGTATCGCTACATCTTGCACTCTCCCACATGGCATAGATAGCGAGTGAATTGGTTGAAGCCGTCTGGTCTAGTGTCCAAGTAAGATCAGTCCCACCGCCATCAGGATTGTATGTAGTACCAGAGCATGCTGCACCATCTGCTACTTGAACTGTACACCAGCCTTTAAAGTTATAACCGTCTCTTACTGGAACAGTGTTTGATAAGGTGACAGTATCAGCATAAGTAGAAGATGAGTTTGGGTTTGGCGTAGGCATATTAGTAGTATCAGCTCCACTAGCTCCATCATTAGCATTATAAGTAATGGTATATGGTGTAGGATTAGCTAGAACGGTAAAGACAAAGGTATTTTCATAGGTACCTGGAGCAGTAGCATTAGTGAGTCTAGTACCTAAAGTAATAGTATAAGTATTAGCAGTGCTATTTGATGTACTAGTTTGATCTAGTGTAGTAGTGGTAGTAGAAGTAGGAGCTTCTAGAAAGTTAGAGTTAGCAGATGAATTAAGTTTACTTGGTTTATAGCCCCATTTATCATTATAAGTATTATTAGTAGAGAAGGTAGATTCAGAAATAGATGCAGTGATAGATGGAATAGTCTTAGAAGAATCTGAGGTATTAATCAGAGCATTGTTATTAGAACTAGTGGCTTTAATGCCTAGCGTATAGCCAGAAGCATAGGTAGTACTTACACTAATCGTGCCAGAAGTAGAAGCAAAGGTGCCAGAAGAAGATGGAAGGATATTGAGAGAGATGCTATCTGGAATGGACATGGTGAGAGTGCCGGAGGAGGCAGAGACATTATGGTTGTCGGAAAGAATTATAATTCCAAAAAGGGTAAAAGCTACAAGTAAATAACGATACGACAGAAAAGGCAACTGAAAACCTTTTGATAGTTTAACCTCCTTACTTTTAAGCATAATAATATTATATGTTTTCAAAGTCCTTAAGTCAATATTAAAAAAGACTTATTCTAATAAAATATGCTAAAATAAATCTATGAGCATTTTTCGTGCAGACAAAGAATTTGAACGATTTGAAGATGTAACGCCCGGGCTTCTCAAAAAGTCTGGCGTGAAACTACTTTTATGCGATCTTGATAACACTCTTAGGCTACATTCTGAAAAAGAGCCCGCTGATGAATTGGCTGATTGGGTAGAAGAATGCAAAAAAGCCGGAGTTAAAATTGTAATTATTTCAAATAATGGTCGCAAGAAAATGATGCAGAAGTTCTGCGAACCGATTGGTGTGGACTGCGTTTGGTGGGCCAAAAAGCCAATGAGCACCAAGCTAACTGAAGCGATGGCGGATTACAAAGTGAAACCAAAAGATACTGTGATGCTAGGTGATAAATGGTCTACAGATGTTTTAGCCGCCAGATTCGCTGGTATTAGAGCATGGAAAGTAGACCATCGGAGAAACATTATATGAAAACTAGAATCACTGGTCCAACTTATCTCACTTTCCTCAGGATGATTCTGGCGGTAGTTTTTTTCGTTTTTGCGTTGTTGCCACCACCTTGGGCTAAAATTACCGCACTTGTAATTTTTATCATTGCGGCAATTACGGATAAAATTGATGGGATTTGGGCGCGGCGTCAGAAACTCGTAACTGATTTAGGCGCCTTCCTGGATCCTTTGGCAGACAAAATGCTAGTAAATCTGGCTTTTCTGGTCCTGGTTTATCTATATGTAGTGCCAATCTGGGTTTTTGCAATGATTTTGGTACGTGATTTTGCGGTAGATGGTATGCGAATGATGGAAGCCAGAAAACAAATCACTGTACCAGCTTCTTTTTATGGTAAACTCAAGACGACCGTGCAGATGATTGCTTTGATCATTTTACTTTTCAACCTGGTTGTGAATGTCGAATTTATCGCTATACTGGGTAATATTGCGCTATATCTCGCACTAGCGCTTACCATTTTTTCGGGCATGGATTATTTAATTCGTGGTTACAAAAAACTAAACTAAATAAAAAACAACTAAACAAAACAAGAAATCACGAGGAGAATGGCAGCTGCAAAAGCAGTAGAGTCGACGCGATCAAGAAAACCGCCGTGGCCTTCTGAACCACCGACGAGTAATTCTAATTTAGCGAAGAATTTGTTTTTAATGAGAATTTCGTTGGAGTCTTTGACCGCGAACTGACGTTTTAAGAAACTCTCAAACAAATCACCCATTAGAGCAAGCGGACCGCAGAACAGATAGAACCAATCTGTGCTAAAGGCGTTTCGAGCCACCATTAAGATTGCTACAAGCGCTATAGCAATCGTCAGCCCGAGAATAGTGCCTTCCCAAGTCTTATTTTTGGAAATTTTAGGGAAAGGACGAGATTTGAAAAACCTACCGCCGATAGCCTTACCGCAAAGGTAGGCAAAAATATCATATCCTGGCACACCTAGAATAATGTACCAAAAGTGCGCAACGTCGATTTGATTGATAAAAAGAAAACCGTAAAACATAAATCCGAGCTCGGCAATAATCAAAATCACATGATCGAAACTGTGTCGGCGTTTTAAGAAGCTGAGTAGCTCTACCGCGGCTACTAACGAAAATAGTCCATATAGAATTTTGAAGGGTACACCGTCAAATGTGTAGAGCGCAATTAGCGCCACAATAAAGAGACTAAGACCCACAATCACTCTAACCTTAAAGTTTTTGTCCATACCTCGATTATACCATACAAATGTGTTTTAATGATATAATAATATATATGTATAAAAAGTTTACTGAGTTTTTGCAGGGCAAAAAGAAAATTTGCGTGATCCAGGCGGAAAATCCAGATGGCGATTCGCTTGGTAGTGCAGTAGCGCTAGATTATTTGTTATCTGACAGAGAAATCAGTCTGTACTGCCCAATTGATATTCCGAAATATTTGCACTATTTCAAAGATTGGTCTAGGGTAACTAATGAATTTGATTTTAAAGCTGACGGCTACATTATTGTAGATACGGCAGCAGAGATTTTACTCTCAAAGCTAATGGAAGATACTGCGATTAAAAATCGGCTATTTTCGGCACCGGTACTCGTGATTGATCATCACGAAACGGCAGACGATCTGAGTTTTCCCCACGAAAGTATTATAGAAGTGAGGCCATCATGTACAGAATTGATTTACCGCATTGCTAAAAATGAGAAAATTGAGATTAACCAGGATGCTGCCGCAGCAATTTTTCAGGGACTTTTGTCTGACACATTGGGGCTCACGAGTGGCTCTGTGACAGCCGAAACTTTTGAAATTGCGGCGGAGCTCACCCGGCTCGGTGCTAATATCACATTACTCGAAGACGAGCGACGTGAGTATATGAAAAAATCACCACGAATCCTAGATTACAAGGCGGATTTGATCAAAAAGATTGAATACTACCTAGATGGTAAACTCGCAGTAGTACATATTACTTGGGACGAAATTCGTGAATACTCGGAAGAGTACAATCCAAATGTACTAATTCTCGAGGAAATGCGCTTGATCGAGGGAGTTGAAGTGGCCGTTGCAATCAAAACTTACCCGGATGGAAAAGTCACTGGCAAAATTCGTTGCAATGTTTCTACACCGATTGCCGAAAAAGTCGCTGAGTATTTTGGCGGCGGTGGACACCCTCAAGCTGCAGGTTTTAGAACTTACGACACTACCTACGATGAGGTAGTACAGGATTTAGTTAAAATCGTACCGGAGCTTTCTCAAGATGTTTAAACGTGAACTATGTCTCAAAAAAACCCATGACTTTTGCGCTGCCAAAACACCGCGACTAGTAGTGGTAATGATTCATGGCATCGCTTCGGATTCTACGACTTTTAATAGTGCCTTAAAATACCTCGAAGGCACACGTTCTTTAAAAGATGTGAGATTTGTAACCTTCGATCTACTTGGCTCTGGCAAATCTCTAAAAAGTGATCAGCTGAACTATGACTATGCTGATCAGCTAGAAGCGCTTCATAATGCAATTTCTAAGTTGAAGCTCGGTAGTACGCCTTTAGTTTTAGTTGGCCACTCGCTTGGTACTTTTATCGTAACACGTTATGCTGACACTTATAAAGGGACCTTGAAAAAGTTGATTTTGATTTCACCACCAATCTACACAGAGGAGGACCTAGATAATCCGGCTTTTGAAAAGGCAATTAAAGTTTTTAAAGATGCTGTGAACTTAAAAGACCATAATATTTTGCAAGAGAAGTCTTTTAATAATTCGATGGAAAAAATCGTTTTAAATCGCAAAAACTATAAAGTTCTGGCGGGGCTCACTACGCCGACAATTTTGATTTATGGTAATATGGATCAAATTATAGCGTCATACAATGTGCCAAAAGTTTTAAAAGAGAATTCGAAGCATTTAACGGCAATTAAGACCGAAGGTAGACATGGCATCACGCATGATAAATATAGTAAAATGGTTAACATTTTGGAGGAGGTGCTAAATGCTGAAGCTTTATAATACAGCAAGCCGTAAAGTCGAGGAATTCAAACCGCTCGGCAAAATGGTGAAAATATATACCTGCGGACCGACGGTTTATAGCGTGGCACACATTGGTAATCTGACGGCTTATATATACTGGGATTTGTTGGTGCGAGTGCTAAAAAAAGATGGATATGCAGTAAAACGTGTATTAAATCTGACCGACGTGGGACATATGACTTCGGACGCCGATACGGGCGAGGACAAGCTAGAAAAAGGAGCGGCGCGGGAAGGAAAAAGTGTTTATGAAGTAGCAGATAAATACATTGCCGAATTTATGAAGGATTATCATGCTTTGGAGCTCGTCGAGCCGGACGTACTGGCTCGTGCCACGGATTATATCGACGAAGACATGGAAGCAGTAGACCTAATGATCAAAAATGGCTTTACCTACGAAACTAAAGATGGAATATATTACGATACGAGTAAATTCGCTGAATATGCTAATTTCGCGCGGCTAGATCTTTCCGGTCTGCAAGCAGGAGCCAGAGTAGAGTTTAGTGATGAAAAACGGAATGCTTCGGATTTTGCCGTGTGGAAGTTTATTAAGCCAGGTGAGAAGCATGCTATGCGATGGGACTATTTGGGCCAACCTGGTTACCCTGGATGGCATCTAGAATGCGCCACAATTATCCATAAAGAATTGGGGGAGCCGATTGACATTCATACGGGTGGCGTGGACCACATTCCAGTGCACCACACTAACGAAATTGCCGAGACTTATGCGATGACGGGACGAGCGCTCTCTCAGAATTGGTTGCATTGTAATTTTATCACCATCGATGGGGAGAAGATTTCGAAATCACTCGGGAATACTTACACCCTTGCTGAACTATCTGAAAAAGGGTTCTCTCCATTAGATTATAAAATGTGGGTGCTGTCTGGGCACTTCCAAGGGACTAGGAACTTTACTTTTGAGTCTCTAGAGGCAGCCAAGACGCGACGTTTGAATTGGCGAAACCGCATTGCGCTATGCTATCAGAAAGATATTCCGTCTGATGGAAAGTTTGATGAAATTCTCGCTGCGGTGAATAATAATCTGAATTCGCCGGAAGCCTTTGCGATTATCGACAACGCTTCACTTTCTCTAGATGATTGGCAAAAAGTGGATCAGCTTTTTGGATTAAAATTGCTTGATCAGACGCCAGATATTTCACCGGAACAATATGATCTAATTCACAAAAGGGAAGTGACAAGAGCGAAAAAAGACTTTGCTGGGTCAGATGAAATTAGAGATTCTTTAGCGGAGCAAGGCATTGCAGTGCGCGATACGGCCGATGGGACGGTTTGGGAATACTTGGAGTAGTATTATTTGAGGCTTAAATTCAGATTTGTAGATACTTGCGGATAAACAGCTCTATTTAACCAGTCTGATTTGGCAAATGTATTTCATGACCTATAAACGTCTTTAATTGAGTGATCGCCATTTCACGAAGCAGAACCAAACGTTCGCTTTGTGGTTTTTCTTGTTTGATCAAGATAGCGTTATAGCTCTCTAAGTTCGCAAGCACTAGAAGTTGGTTGAGATTAGCGAAATCGCGGATGTTACCTTTCTTGGATTTGTTCTCGTCTCGCCATTCTTTGGCAGTCATGCCAAAAAGAGCAACATTTAGTAAATCCGCTTCACTAGCATAGGTAAAATGAATCTGACGCGGAGTGAGGTCGGGTGGGAGACTATCTTTAACGGCATCCGTATGAATATGATAGTTGAGTTTACTGACTTCACGATTTAAATTCCAGTTGAGGGATAAACGAGAATTCTCGTCAGTTTTAAGTCTACGGTAATCTTTCATGATATAAAGCTGAAACTCTGGGGAAATCCAAGTGGCAAAGCTCATGGCGATATCGGCATGGGCGTACGTTCCACCATCGTATCTACCTCGTTTGTTTACCATGCCGATTGCGTTGGTCTCATTTATCCATCTTTCTGGCGAAATTACGAAGGAATTTGCTCCTGCTTCATTTTTAATGGTGCCAAATCCGGCACCATTGAAACGTGGGTTATGCAATTGTTCCCAAATACCGAGAAATTCTATTGTATCGCGATTGCGCATCCAGTTCCTAATTATGAATTTCGTATCTTGTATCTTTTTATATTTTGCAATATCTGTGAGTGAGATAAACTCGTTATTAAAATCGTTGGAGTAGATGCCGATGGTCAAGCCTTTGGCATGGATAGTTTCTTTTGGCATAAGAATCCCTTCGTTATTATTATTTGCCATACTATCCTTCCTTCGTTGAAAAGTATTATATCACGCCATAGTAATAATACAAAAAAATGAGTAAGTGTTCGGGATTTGTTCGGTGAGACGCTAGATATAGCGGATTTTGGCTTATTTTAGACGCTAGACATAGCGGTTGATAGTCACTATATATTATATATTGTTTTGCCAAGCCTCCTTCATTCTAAAGCAGGGCTTGTTACGTTAGTGATTTTCACAAAATCCCAACGTAACAAATCATTTTTTATTGCTTCAGAATGAAAAAGGCCTTTCAAAAAAACTAGATTAAACCTGTGGCAAGCAAGGAACTAACAAGGAACTAGGTTCTCTATTCAGCCTCAATTGTTCATTGTCACGATTCTCCAATGTTACCAGATTTCTTGGTGCAGTGATTTCTAAATCATTATTTTACGTTGTCATATATCTAGATTTCTGTCACCAGAGTTTAGAAGCAGAGCCATCCTGACTTATCACTTGTAATCTCTGATGTTATCAAAATTGTGCTATCGTACTTATCGGAAGTTTCGGAAAGGCGGGAAGAAACGAAACCCCTGAAAACTAAACCACTACCGAGCAAGACAACGTACGCTAAACCCATCGTCGCGAGCGCTGCTGAGGTCAGGGGTAACGCGCCCATCGGAATTGGTGTCCAAATGGTACGAGCCGCCGCCACTGTTTACCACAGGTGACCACCAGTAGCCATTGGTGCCAGTGCCTCCAAGCGAGCCATACCAGCGGCCAGCGAGAGCAGTCTTAATTGGGGTGTACTACGAGCAGCTGGAGTGAAACAGATCCAGTATGTTGGTGACACTGATTTTATTTGTGACCAGAATTTGTGTCATCTTTTTTCTAAATCTCTTTTTGAGTTATTGATGTCCATCGCTACTATTTCACCGTGCCCTCGCCCCGGGCGAGGGCACACGTTCTAGTAGACACTTCCAGTGTCTTTCGTTCCTCGTGGCTCGAAAAATCGTAAACAAGTTTCCGATTTTTACTCGCTCACTCGTCCGATGGAGGACTAGGGGGAGAAGCACCTATAACGATGCTCTCACGCAGCGAATATAGTTCCCGAAGTTGCGAGAGCTGCCGCTGCTGGTACCCAGGCTACTACCATTGTAGTAGAGGTAGTAACGATAGTTGCTACTGCTAGCCGTCGTAGACCACCAGTAGCCGTTGCCAGGAACGTAAACGGAGCCTCCGCGGTAGTAGCCACCGGTAACTGGGGAGAAGGCATAAACCGAATCCGAACCGACTAAACTATTTATGGAGCCCGCTGGTTTACTAGTATCGTAACTAGGTAAAGTCCAGTTGGCTGGGCAAATGTTTTCAGTATCCAGGGTGGAGTTATTACTTGTAAGAATAGTCTTAGCGCTGGCTGCGGCGTAATTGTACCAGACGCCGTTTTCTGTGTTTCCTGAATCGTGGCATCTAGCCTCGTCGTAGCTATCACCGCCGGTGAGATCTCCTTCACAGACATTGACGTTTTCGTGGGTACTAAAGTTAGAGTTAGTGGAGTTAACTATGCCGGTGATTCTTAAGTTCTGAGTCATCCAGATAGCGTACTGATCTTCTTCACTAGCGTTTTTAGTTTTAATTTTGGATACACAGTAAGGTTCTTCGTCACGAGAGTCGCGTAGATAGTACTGTGCATTATCAGTCATATTACTCATGACAGTAGCGGCATTAGATGAATTGATTTCTTGCATATAGGTGATGTTTGGTACTGGAGTATTGCAAGTAACTGGAGGATCTGGGCCGACTGGTGGTTCTGGCTCTGGGCTAGTCACAGCGTAGAAAGTAATGATATTGGTATAGGTGCCTGAGGCTTGGTCGGTTGAAGCCTTTGCGCCGATTTTGAATTTGATGGACCTATTATCTGCCGGGCTGGTGGTTTCAATAAGGGACTTTCCAGTAGCACCTTCGTCGTTATTATCTTTTGGAAGACCTGAATAATTAGACCAAGTAGAACCATTATCGTCTGAAGTACGATAGCCCCAAGTATTGTCGGTAGTGAGAGTAGATAAGTCTGCATTTGGAGCTAAGCTAGTAAATTTATAATTACTGTTGCTAGTATTTACTAAATCCGTATTAGTAGAAGAGGTGCCAGCTGTAGCGGTGAGATAATAACCGTAGGCAGCGTTTGTTATAACACTCACAGTGAGAGTATTACTATCTGCGACAGAACCAGGGGCAAGGTTATCAATGATTAAATCGGTACTAGCCGTATCGGAAGAAAGATTAATAGAAATAGTGGGATTAAAAGTGAAAGAAACATCGACACTATCTTGGTAAGTAACGGCGGAGGCGCCTTCTACTAGAAGTGCAGAGCTAATTATAGTTAAGCCTAACAAAAAGGTGCTTAGCGCCATCTTTTCAGTACATATATGACTTCTCATGCTTTTATTATACACGAGCGGAATATTTTTGCAAATAGATTATTTATGATAATAGCGAGCCAAGAATTCGTTTTTATAAGTACCAAACGAGCCATCGAGTAGACTTTTACGAATACTATCCACTGTATGAACTACGAAATGTTCGTTGTGGATACTGGCGAGGACTTTAGCCGTAATTTCGTCGGTTCTAAATAAATGATGCAAATAGGCGCGCGTGTAATTTTTACAACATTCACAGCCGCAGTCTGGCATGAGGGGAGTAAAATCGTGAGCATATTTAGCGTTTTTAATATTGATGCGGCCATCCAAGGTATAGAGCGAGCCGTTTCTAGCCATACGGGTTGGGCCAACACAGTCAAAAGTATCGCAGCCAAACTCGGCGCCAATGAATAAATCTCTAGGCTCTTCGCCCATGCCTAAAAGATGGCGTGGTTTTTCTTCAGGTAAAATACTATTTACTGTTTTTAACATTTCATCCATGCCGTCAGCCACAAAGACGCCGCCAATGCCAAAACCATCCGGGTTTTTGGAGGCACAATACTTAGCCGATTCAGCTCGCAGATCGAGGAAATCGCCACCTTGAACTACTGCGTAGAGATATTGCTCGTTTGAACATGGGTTCTGCCGCGCATTTTCCCCCAAAATTTTGTCTTCGACAAACATTTTGGGGTTCCCCCTATGCGCGTCACCCATATTAGCTAAGCGATGATGTTCTTCTACGCAGCGGTCTAGCCAACGGTGAGTGCGTTCCATAGCCTCTTTCATGTCTTCATATTTTTCAGATTTGGCTAGGTGATCAAACGCCATGTGAATGTCGGCGCCAATCGCCCATTGCGCCTGCATACTAGATTCTGGTGTAATCTCAAATTTGCGACCGTCAAGGTAAGATTTGAATTTGACGCTTTCCTCAGTGATTTTAACATCGGGCAGCGAGAAAATCTGAAAGCCGCCTGAATCGGTAAAAGTGGGGCCGTGCCAACTACTAAACTCAGCTAAGCCGCCGGCTTCTTTGATCAAATCTACGCCAGGACGAAGAATCAAATGATAGGTATTCGCAAGAATAGCTTGAGAGCCGAGGTCACGCATTTCCTTCATGGTGAGAGCTTTGACCGTGGCACGGGTGGCGGCGCCCACAAAAGCTGGCGTTTTGATATCGCCGTGAGGAGTGTGAATTACCCCCACCCTGGCTAGACCTGCTCGTTTTTCAATGTCAAATTTCAGCATGATAATCCTCTCGACGGGTCCTGCCGGACATTGTCCTCCCCCAAAATTGACAACAATTTTGGGGGACCCCCTCCATGTCCGTCACCCGTCGATGTAATTTCTTATTTAACATATAAACATTGAATCTCCATAGCTCAGGAAGTTGTATTTTTCCTTCACGGCGTGGTCATAGGCGGCATGGAGATGATCCCAGCCGGCGAAAGCGGCGGCGAGCATGAGAACGGTAGATTTGGGAGCGTGGAAATTCGTCAAAATTGCATCGACGGTGGTAAATTCGAAACCAGGATAAATAAAAATATCGTCTTCACCTTCGGTTTTACCGGTTTTGCCATAATACTCTAACGTACGAGTAACCGTAGTGCCTAGTGCGACCACACGGTGACCAGAAGCTTTGGCAGTTTTAATTTCCTCAATCGTATCTTCTGGAATGCGGAACCATTCGGAATGCATTTTGTGGTCTTCGACATTATCAGAACGAATCGGCAAGAAAGTGCCGAGGCCGACGTGCAAAGTTAGATATTTAATCGTGACTCCTTTTTTAAGGATTTTTTCTAGAAGCTCATCCGTCATATTCAGACTGGCGGTAGGAGCTGCTGCAGAACCCATATTCTTGGCCCAAACGGTTTGGTAACGTTTCTTATCAGAATCGGTGGCGTCGCGGTGAAGGTAGGGCGGCAAGGGAACGGTGCCGTATTTCTCAGCGAGTTCAGAAAGTGGTGTATCGGACTCAACTTCTGCAATACCGTCGCCTAAAATGTGAGAGATGACAAAACTTGGAGTATTGCTTTCTCGGAACGCCCCCTCGAAAGCAACATCTCCAAGTTTCGTCGGCATGATCTTTAAGACGTCACCGTCGTGAAGTTTGCCGCGATACATCACGCGCTGAGGTTCGTCGCCGTGCTTTTCAAGCACAACGATTTCGCGCTTGCGGCCGTCGGGCAGTTCACAAAACAAACGCGATTGCATCACGCGGGTATCGTTTAGGATCAAGACATCTCCTGGATTTAAATAATCAACAAAATCTTTGTAATATGAGTCTTTCATCTCACCAGTTTTACGATTTAAAACTAAAAGTCTAGTCGTGCCACGTTCTTTGGGAGGGAATTTTACAATCCTTTCCTCTGGCAAATCATAATTATAGTCTGATACTAACATAAAACATATTATAACATATTTTTGCGTAATTGTATTGTTGCATAATTCATCATATCTCAGGAGCTCCGTGACGTGATAATTTAAAGATTTTATCACGTCACTCCGCCCTTTCGGCGAAAAAATCAAAGATTTTTTCTTTATGTCCTTCGATATTGATGAATTATGCAACAGACTTACCCGCCCAGCAAGTCTTTTTGAATCTGCTTCTGATAACGCTCTTCCTCAGAAAAAATACAGCCACAATACTTTTGCATATATAGCCCTGCCTCGCGAGCTTTGGCTTGGCCATAGCGAAATCCCACGCGGAAATCACGATAGACAAATTCAAGACCGGATTCCTTGGCTAGTTTTTCACAGACCTTTTTTAGTTCTTCGTGTTTTTGGTATGGCGAAACAAGTAGCGTAGTGGTAAAAGCGTCAAAACCGTTTTCGGCCGCATAGCGCACAGTCTCGCCAAGACGCTTGGGATAGCAATAGTTGACACAACGATTGGGGATGTCAGAGACGACGTGACGGCAAAAATCGTCCAGGCCGTATTCTTCGTGCAAAATTAATTCGACGCCCACTTTTTTGGTATATTCCTTCAGGCAATCACGGCGCATTTTATATTCCATATATGGATGAATATTGGGATTATACCAAAAACAAGTCGGCTCAATGCCTTCTGCTCTTAGTCTCTCAATACAGTACACGCTACATGGTGCACAACATGTATGCATCAATAATTTCATTTGTCACAATTATAACATTTATGCTACAATAAGGCTATAAGGAGGTTTAATGTCTAAACAAATTGAAACAGATTTAAAAACATTCGTGAAGTTTTGGATGGTGCCACTCCTCATAGCGGTAATTATTTTTATTCTATATAAGGCTGCTACTGGCCTAGTAATCATCGGAGCTTCGATTTTCTTGGCATTGGCGCTCCGTCCGCTTGTGAATAAGGTCAATAGTTTCTTTGCGCACGTTTTTGGCAAAGACAAAAAACATCAATCACTTTCTGCCGTGATGGCTTACATCATTGTGGTTTTGGTGATCGGTTCGATCATTGCGATTGTGGGCCCTGTCGTGGTGAATGAATCTACCAAGTTTGTTCAGAATTTTCCGGATACTTTTGAAAAATCATTTGGCGGCTGGGATGGAATTAATAAATTTGGTCAAAATTTTGGGATTTCCGATTTACATGAACAAATCGACCATGCTATAATGGATCTTTCGAATAACATCCTAGGGGTTTTTGGTAATAACTTGATGTCTAGCCTCAGCGGTATTACAGATATTGTTGCAAAGATTGCGCTAGTGCTCGTTCTCACATTGCTATTCCTGCTAGAAGGTCCGGGTCTGATGGAAATGCTTTGGGGCAGTCTGGAATCCAACGAAAATCGTAAGGGAGTCAAAGAATATCGACGCATCATTACAAGGATGGCAGATGTAGTTTCGACCTACGTTTCAAAGCAAATTCTAGTTGCTATTATTGACGGTTGTGCCACCATGATTATTGTGTTTATTCTTTCTCTCATCATGGGCTTTTCGCCGAACTTGGCAATCCCGATGGGTATGGTGACGATGTTGTTTTATATGATTCCAATGTTTGGACAATTTATCGGTGGCTCGATCGTTGCGCTAATCCTACTTGCTTCAAACTGGGTGGCAGCATTGATCTTTATTGTGATCTATATTGTATATGCACAAATTGAAAACAACGTGATTGCGCCAAAGATTCAAGGTGATGCTTTGAAACTGCAGCCAGTTATAATCCTTTCAGCCATCGTGATTGGGATGTATATGTTTGGACTGCTCGGGGCTATAATCGCCATTCCAATTGCAGGCTGCATACGAGTTTTGATTGAAGAAATACCGAATCTAAGAGCAGCCCGAGAATAGACTATGACAGACAAAGAGCCCGATATCGACGACAAAAAGTTGATTCCTAAAAAAATGATGAAAAAGCCGATTTTAATCGTGCTTTTCGTGCTAATCAATATCGTAGTGATTGCAATTACTGCGTTTTCAGAATTTGGCAATTCTCAAAATGCAGCACAACTTTCAGAAGTCAAAATTAACTGGTGGTTTTTGCTACCACCAGTAATCTGTTTTGTGCTGGCAATGGTGGCCGAAATTAGTAAATACGTGCTCATTATGAGGTCGATGACCAAAAAGAACTTTGATGTAAAAAGAGCGCATAAGGTGGCTAGAAGGACTTATTTCTTAGGACGTTATTACGATAGCATTACGCCAGCAGCCATTGGTGGACAACCTTTCCAGATTTATTATATGCGTAAAAACAGCGAGTTGCCAGACGGGGAATCAACAGCGATTCCGGTTTTCGCTATGATCGCCGGGCAAATTGGCTTTATCATTATTGCTATTTTTTGTTTCTTGTTTGGTAGCGCTTCGATCGACAACGCAGTGTTAATCGGCACAGCTTGTTTTGGTCTTTTATTCTACGCATTTTGGCCAGTAACGGTAATGATCGCAACATTTTTGCCGCAAGCAACTGCCGAGCTAATTAACATTGTGGTGAAGTTTTTGGCTAAAGTCCACATCGTCAAAGACCAAAAGAAAACTACTAAAAGGGTGGAGTATGAAGTCAATGAATACGCTAAATGTGTACGGATGATCCTCAAAACGCGAGGGCTGTTTCTTAAAACTGTACTACTGTCAGTCGCTTTCCACGTTCTGGTTTCGACGATTCCGTTTTTCGTGCTGACGGCATTTGGCGGTGACGTGGACTTCTTACCGTGTTTTGTTACGACGGTAGCAGTGACTTCCGCGGTGTACTTTATTCCAACACCTGGTAATGCTGGTGCGGCGGAAGGTACGTTCTTTGTGGTATTTTCGGCGCTTTCGTCCGGCTATGTTTTTTGGGCTATGCTAGTTTGGCGCTTCTTCTCATACTATATTTATATTATAATGGGGCTAGTGACGTATGGAATTATGAATTTTGAAAGAAGAAAAGAGCACCAAATTGAAATTAAAGAAGTCGCAGCAACGAAATAATTTTTGGAGACGACCACCAGTAATTGTGGGTATAGTTTTTGGTGTATTTGTTGTAGGGTTTTTAACGTGGCTTTTTATCAGTGCCCTCACGGCAAAAGCCGAAATCGAACTGAATACGACTTTCAACCTACCAGAATTTGCAAATCTTGATGAGCTCACCAAGCTAGATTATGGCGACTATACTGTAGCGATTGATGGTAAAATTACGCATTCAATGAGCAGTGAGAAAAAGGTCTTGCCGACAGCAAGTACTGCTAAAATGATTTTGGGACTCATGGTGATGGAGCAAAAACCATTTAATGTAGGAGAAAAAGGCGAGACTCTAACCATTTCAAACGATATGTTTAATCGATACCTATGGTATAAAATGCATGGCGGTTCCAATACACGCGTGGTGATTGGTGAAATAATTAGTGAATATGATGCACTGATGGCAGTGTTTTTGCCGTCGTCAAACAACATGGCAGACGCCTTAGCGGTTTGGGCTTTTGGTTCGCTCGAAGCGTATCGCGACTATGCTAATTCAAAACTGAAGGAGTGGGGCATCAATGATACGACAGTAGGAGCAGATGCAAGTGGATTTGATCCTAGCACTACTAGCACTTCGAGCGATTTAGCAATGCTAGGACAAAAAGTCCTAGCTAACCCGGTACTTAAAGAAATTGTAGGAACCGCTGAGTACGAAATCCCGGTAGCTGGGAAAATCACCAATACGAACCAGACTTTAGGACGGAACCGAATCATTGGTGTAAAAACAGGCTATATTGGTGATGCTTCGGGGTATTGTTTAGTCTCTGGTTATCTAGAAGGCGAACATATCGTTACTACGGCGCTTCTTGGTGCACCTACTAGGATACAATCGTTTAATGATAGTTTAGATATCACAGTGGATATGCAGAATTTGGTGAAAGAACAAATAATAGTATCGGCGGGGCAAACGGTAGGTTATTATAATAGTTGGTGGACTGGCCCAGTAACGATCACTGCGAGCACGGAATTAAAGGCAATTGGCTGGAGCACGGCGGACAAAAATGTGGAGCTTTTGATGGATGGAACAAGCGGGACGCTAAAGATTCAAATTGGTAACTCTAATTACGAAGTGGAAGTGTCAGCAGCAGAATATGCAGCGGAACCGAGTTTGGGCGAGAGACTGTCGCATAGTTTCGGTTGGAGTAAAAGTAGTGACACCGATTTTACAAACGTGGAAGCCGAGCCGAATGAAGCTGAACCCACTGAAGAGGGAACGTCAAACGAAGCCGAAAAGCTAACTGAAGAAAAAAAAGAGAATACAGATAAAAACCAAGCTCAAAGTGACAGTAGTAATTCCGAAAACTGCACACTTAGCTTTGGTAATTTGGTGCTAATTAACCCGAATTTTCCAGTCAGCATTAGCTATATTGACGGGCGTAAAGCCGGGCTTGTAAGTGTATCTTCGCGATACGGAATTATTGAAGGAAACAAAAATAATGGCGATAATTTACTTACGCCGGAGGCGGCCGAACACCTAAACCAGATGGTTAAAGCCTATGAAAAAGCTTATCCGGGACACACCTTTGAAACGCGCTCGTGCTACCGCGCGCGAGGTACTACGTGCGGTAGGCTCTGCGCCAAAACAGGTACTTCGGACCATCACACAGGACTAACCTGCGATCTTTTGGACCCAGCCTATGGTACGTCATTAGATACCGATACTTATAATCAGCATATCGACTGGCAATGGTTGTATGCTAATTCGTATAAATACGGTTTTATTGATCGTTTCCCAGCAGAATGGGCGGGAGGATCAATGAGTGAACCACTCAACGTAGATGCAAATGGCACTACGGGGCTATTTGAAACCTGGCATTATCGCTATGTGGGAGTGGAACCGGCCACAGAAATCGCTACTGGCAAATACAATAACGGTAAGTATGATTCTTTGGAACATTATCTCAAAGCCACTGGCAAAGTTTCGGATCTAAAAAATGGCAAATGCAATTGAGATAGTTTATGAGTATGAGTACGAGTGTGAAACAAGTGTTATAATATAATATATATGTTTAAACTGTTCCGATTTTTGAAGCCGTATTGGTGGCAGGTGATAATCCTCCTATTTGCAACCGCTCTACAGGTTTATACAACTTTGAGGTTACCAGCGCTGATGGCGGATATTATCAACAACGGCATTGTGGCTGGTGATACTAACTATATTTGGCTGACTGGTCTCAAAATGATTGGACTTGCTGCAATTTCGGCAGCAGGTGCTTTGACATCCAGTGTTTTTGCTGCACGCGTCGGAACCAATTTTGCCCGCGATGTGCGCGCGGCGATTTTCACTAAAATTCTGAACTTTAACTTACTTGACCTCAAAAGTTTTAGTACGGCATCACTACTTACTCGTACTACAAATGATGTAAATCAAGTACAAAACGTGATGATAATGATTTTCTTAATTATGTTGAGGGCGCCGCTATTTTTGGTAATTTCTATTATTATGGCAATTCAGACGGCACCCGATATGAGTTGGATCATTCTAGTTGGAGCGGCAGCAATCCTTGGTTCGGCAGTTACGATTATCTCGATTGTGATGCCGAAATTCAAAGTTTTCCAGGAATTGATCGATAAAATAACTTTGATCACGCGTGAAAATTTGACTGGGCTCAAAGTAGTGCGAGCGTTTGACAATGAATCATTAGAAAAGAAAAAATTTGTAAGGTCCAACGATAGACTAACTAGACTACTAATCTTTATCGATAAAATATTAGAACTACAGAATCCTTTGATTAATATTATATTTAATGGCACCACGCTACTATGTTCGTGGGTGGGGATTTCACTTCTGTCAAAAGACTTTGCATATTTAGGCAATATGACGGCATTTGCGCAATATGTGACGTTTGTGATGATGTCGTTTCTGATGATGTCGATGTTATTTGTCATGCTGCCGCGTGCGAACGTCTCAGCGCATCGTATAAATGATGTCCTGAAAAAAACAACGCGTATCCATTGGCGCGAAAAAACTAACGGCATACCAGAAAAAACCGTCTCAGTGGAATTTAAAAATGTAGATTTTATTTATCCAGAAGCCGAGGAAAAAATCTTGGACAACATTTCGTTTAAAGCGGTCGCAGGCGAAACTACGGCGTTTATTGGCTCAACTGGTTCTGGAAAGTCGACACTGATTAATTTAGTACCGAGGTTTTATGAAGCCACAAGCGGGAAAGTGTTAATCAATGGCTTGCCAGTAGAAAACTACGCCAAAGAAGACCTGATTAAAAGAATTGGCTTCGTACCACAACGAGGAGTCCTTTTTGCGGGAACGATAAGATCGAATATTAAGTTTGGAGCGCCGAACGCTTCAGAAGAGCAAATGAAAAAAGCGGCTAGAATCGCACAAGCCGAAAACTTTATTGAAAAACTGCCGGACAAATATAACTCGCATATTGCGCAAGGTGGAACTAACGTATCGGGTGGACAAAAACAACGTCTCTCGATCGCCCGAGCAATTTGCAAGAATCCGGATATTTTTGTTTTTGACGATGCATTTTCGGCACTTGATATGCGGACCGATGCGAAGCTAAGAGCTGCTCTTAAAGAAGTCACTGCAGAGACGGTAACGCTAATTGTAGCACAGAGAATAAGCACAATTAAAGACGCCGATCAAATTATAGTTTTAAATGATGGTAAAGTTGTGGGGAAAGGTAAACATTTTGAGCTGTTAAGATCTTGCAAGGTTTACCAGGAAATCGTTAAATCACAGTTTTCCGATAAAGAATTCAAAAAAGAAATGGCGATAGCAGAGAAAACAAGACAAGAGGCGACGAATGTGACGAAAGTAGGCGCGGCGAGCGTAGGTATATCAGAAAGGGGGAAGCGTGGCTAATTCATTTGGTAGCCCTCTTGCCTATACTGGGCAAGGTAAAAAAAGTATGCTCTCCTCATTCAAAGTGTTTTTGAAATCTCTTAAAGGACATCGTTTTGCGATAACTGTCTCAATTTTGCTATCAGTCGGCTCAGCCTTGTTTGGATTATTCATACCTAAAATTCTAGGTGACATGACCACTATTGCAGTTCAAACTTATCCCAACATTGATTGGGCAGCGCTCGGTGGCAAAGCGACTTTAGCTATCATTTTATTCTTGACTTCGGCAGGGTTAAACTATGGCCAGGCATATATTCTGGCAGTAGTATCTGCTAAATATACTAAAGAACTTCGCGAAAAAATTTTGGATAAAGTCTTTAAGTTACCGATTGCTTATTTTGATAAACACCAGTATGGCGATACTCTATCTAGAATGTCAAATGACGTTGACGTAATTACTACTTCGATGTCGCAGGAAATTGCCGACGTTTCGCTATCGTTTACTATCCTAGTGGGCGTGATGATTATCATGCTAACAATCAGCGTGCCATTATCGCTTATCGCTTTTGTGGTGGTGCCGGTTTCAGTATTAGTGGTAGGGCGCATCATGCGTTATGCCCAAAAATATTTCCGCGAGCAGCAAAATACGCTCGGGGTGTTAAATAGCGAAATCGAAGAAGATTATTCTGGCGAAATCGTGATTAAGTCCAATTCTTATGAAGACGACGCGTTGAGGGAATTTTCCAGGGTTAACGACAAGCTGACGCGAGTATCGTGTAAAGCCCAAATCTTTTCGTCACTTTCTTTCCCGGTCACACATATATTTACTAATCTCGGCTATGTGGCGGTGTGTGCACTTGGCGGCATATTCGTGATCGAGGGGCGTATCAGCATAGGTAACATCCAAGCATTTATCCAATATGTGTCGCAATTTAACCGGCCGATTACAGAAATCGCATCATCGACTTCGACTATGCAAGCTTTGCTCGCAGCATCGGAACGAATTTTTGATTTTTTGAATGAGAAAGAAGAAGAACCAGACAAGGAGCCTCCAAAGGCGATTACGAAAGCTCGTGGCGAGGTGGAATTTCATAATGTAAACTTTAGCTATATTGAAGATCGACCAGTAATCAAGAATTTTTCGGCCAAGATTACGCCTGGCATGAAAGTAGCCATCGTGGGCCCAACGGGCGCTGGCAAAACCACAATCATAAACTTATTAATGCGTTTTTATGAACCCACTTCTGGATATATTACGGTTGATGGCGTACCAACAAGCGAGATGAAAAGATCAGATGTACGACAAATGTTTGGTATGGTCCTGCAGGATACTTGGCTATTTAGTGGTACGGTAGAAGAAAATTTGCGCTATGGTAATTCATCAGCGACGCTCGACGATATCAAGCATGCAGCGAAGGCTTCAAATGTTAACCATATTATTGAAGCACTACCAAAAGCTTACCATTCGGAAATCTCTGAAGATTCAGACAATATTTCAGCTGGCGAAAAACAACTCCTTACGATTGCTAGAGCGATGGTGGCAAATCCACCGATGATGATTCTAGAT
Organism: Candidatus Saccharimonadota bacterium; assembly: GCA_017514905.1. Lineage (GTDB taxonomy): Bacteria > Patescibacteriota > Saccharimonadia > Saccharimonadales > Saccharimonadaceae > Nanosyncoccus. Next base: position 49,975 of record JAFWIK010000002.1, on the reverse strand, counting down.
GAGGCGACTTCAAACGTAGATACTCGTACCGAACAACTGATTCAAGATTCTTTTGAAAAGCTGACTTCTGGCCGCACTTCGTTCGTAATTGCGCATCGACTATCAACTATTCGTAATTCTGACCTAATCCTAGTAATGCGTAATGGTAATATCGTAGAGCAGGGCACTCACGAGGAGTTACTCAAATTGAATGGGTTCTACGCGGAGCTATACAATTCACAGTTTGCGGAGCAATAAACTACTTCAGCTTCTTAATAATTGCCTCGAAGATTTCTTCGATAGTGCCGGAAGCATCAATTATATTCAAATTAAATTCTTTCGCAATTTTAGGATAAGCGTGATCCACACGTTCCTGGAATTCATCAGGCTTTTTTTCGAAAGTTTCGGTAGCTTTGCCACGGGCTTTTTGGCGTTTCAAACGTTCCTCATCTGAGACCGTAAGGATAAAACCGTAGTCTGGGCGGAAATATTTTTCGGGTAATAAATCTTTCGTGATTCTGATAATCTTGCTACGCGAAATACCTTCGCCATAACCTTGATAAGCGAGAGTAGACCAGTAATTGCGAGCAGAAATTACGACGCCACCCTCTTTTAATACGGGCTCTGCGATTTTTTTCCAGAGCTCTACGCGGGCTGCGGTAAATAATAAGACGTTGGTGAGTGGTTCTAGATTGTAGCCACGCGTGAGAATCATATCATGCAAATCGTGAGCTTGCGGTAAATCACCATCCGGCTCTTCTAACATTACGACTTTTTTACCTTGATCCTCAAAATGTTTTTTTAATAATTCGGCTTGAGTGGATTTCCCAGTGCCGTCCTGGCCTTCAATAACGATATACATACTTGTTATTATAACATACGCCGGGAAACGAGTTTTTATATATAAATAGCCCGCGAGAGGTTTGTGTTATAATTTTTTTATGCACGAGAGTTGGAAACCATTTTTAAAGGCGGAGTTTGAAAAGCCGTATTTTAAAGAGCTATCGGCATTTTTGCACGAAGAGTATGAGCACAAAACGATTTTCCCACCTAAAGGCCTGGTGTTTCGAGCCTTTGCAACGGATTTAAACGAAGTAAAAGTGGTGATTCTGGGCCAAGACCCGTATCACACTCCAGGGGCAGCGGAAGGTCTGGCTTTCTCAGTGCCAAATTCGCAGCCGATCCCGCCATCACTCATCAATATCTATAAAGAAATTGACAATGACATTGGTCATCATGTTAATCCGCATGGTAGTTTAGCGAATTGGCAAAAACAAGGCGTACTGCTTTTAAATACGGTTCTCACCGTGGAAGCGCACCGACCTAAATCGCATAGTGGCAAAGGTTGGGAGACTTTTACAACCGCGACCATTGAATATTTAAATCAAACTAGGCCACATTTAGTATTTATTCTGTGGGGCAGAGACGCGCGCAACAAAAAAGCCTTGATTGATACTTCTAAACATTTAGTGCTAGAATCAGCACACCCATCGCCCTTATCAGCTTTTAACGGATTTTTTGGCAGCAAACCATTTTCTAAATGTAATGAGTTCTTAGCCAAACATGACATGAAGCCAATTGAGTGGTGATTAAACCCACTGAGCGAGTCTTTGATATTCAGCAGAATCCTTGGCGTAAGAATCGAGAATGTCTTGCGTGTAGGTTTTGCCATTTTCGAGATTGAGGGTTTCGATTTCCGGCATTGAGGCGAGGAGTCGAATCACCGCTTCGTCGGTCTCGACATTAGTCATAGATTTTTTGGGATCGGTAGTATGCGAATGCACACGAAGTTCTTTGTAAACGAACCTTTTAATGCCAGCCTGCAGACAATACTTGAGGCAATTTTCACAAGTGGCAACGCGATTATATATCGTGTAGCCAGTGAGGTCCTGATGCGCGAAAATTACCGCATTCATTTCGGAATGAATGGCAAAATAATATTTCATTGGACGCTCACTAAGAGTCATTTTGGACTCGTCGGCACCTTGAATTAAACCGTTATAACCCATCGAAACTACACGTTTTTTATCATCTACGATCACACAGCCCATTTGGCTTGAAGGGTCTTTAGATTTTTTTGACACCGCTTCGGCGATGCTCATAAAGTATTCGTCCCAATCTTTTTGCTTACTCATATTATGTATTATAGCATAAGCAGGCGCGAGGGGGTTGAAATTTTGGTGAGAATATGCCTATAATCCCGCGTTAATCAAAATAGGAGAAAAAATGCGAGGAAAAATCCCAATTAAAAAATTGGGTGGGCGAAAAAGTCACATCAAAATCCGCTTTTTTGTAATCGTGTCTATGCTTCTTTTTAGCATAAGCATGCCACGGATTCCGGTGCAAGCTAGCAGCTGCCCAGATCTACGTGTGGTGTTTGCGCGTGGCTCGGGCGGAGAAAGATGGAAAGACAAAAACTACTTGGAATTTAAAAAGACAATCCAGACTAAACTCGAAACCGTAAAACTAAAATATGAGTTCATCGATCTAGATTACCCAGCCGTGGGCATTGGCCTCGATAAAATTGGCGTCACACTCGGGGCCTGGGTTGGCGCAGGCGAAGCTTATGAATTTGGCGATAGTGTGAATACTGGCGTAAGCAATTTAACTAAACTAGTGAATGGGGCTAGTTGTCCGCAAACTAAATATGTGATTGGTGGCTATTCGCAAGGTGCAATGGTAGTGTCAAAAGCATTAAAAAGACTAAAAAGCGATCGGATCATCTACGCCGCTACTTTCGGTGATCCAAAACTATATTTACCAGAAGGGAAAGGCCTAATGCCAGCCGCATGTAGTGGTAAGAATTTATCAGATTACCGGATGTATGTACCGGATTGCCAAGCATATAAAGGTCTGCTCGGCGCCTATATACCATACGAGCCAGAAAACTTGGTGGGCAAGGTCGGCACTTGGTGTAACAAACGCGACATTTTTTGCAGTTCGCATTTTAATATGAGCGACCATCTAGCGTACATTAGTGAAAACCTTTATGAAGATGCTTCGCGCGTAATCTTTGATAAAATCACCAAAGCGTTTGGGCTAAAAAATCATATTTCTTCACCACACGACACGGCAATCTTGATTGATTCGACTGGTTCAATGTCAAGTATGATTGATGAGTATAAAACCGAGGCTTTAAGGTTAGCAAAGGAGACTTTCGCTGCTGGTGGGCGTGTGGCACTATACGATTACCGCGATCTAAACGATCCGTATACGCCGGTGCAACACTGCAATTTTGAAACCTGTACGATTGAGAATTTTTCGAGCGAACTCGACGCTATCCAAGTTAATGGTGGCGGCGACACACCAGAATCTCTGCTTTCAGCATCTTTTCATGTGATGAATAGTCTCAAATGGAAACGCGGTTCGACTAAATCCTTGGTGGTTTTGACAGATGCGAATTTTTTGGCACCGGACCGCGACGGAATGACTTTTGATGAAGTGGTAAAACTCAGCAAAAAGATTGATCCTGTGAATTTCTATATTATTACCAATGCGTCTTATGGAGATAATTATACAGAGCTGGCACGACAGACTGATGGTAAAGTTGTCACTAATTTTGACGAGCTGAACCTACTCACGGATTATATTATGGAGCGTTACGATTCGCTGCCGCGCGTAGAAGAGACTGCTTCAAGCACTCTGCCAGTTCTAACTATCAACGAAAAAATGTTAAATAGTGACAGTATAAATGTGAAGTTTTCTAACACCGGCGCGCAGACAGTAGTGGCCCTAAATGATAAAATACTAGGTATTATAGATGAGACAGAAATCACGGTTGGTGGATTAAACCTCTCTCGGGAGAATGTTTTGACGTTGGTGCCACTCAATGCGGACTCGCGGGGTGAGGCGGTGACAATAGAAATAAGCAAACAAAGGAAAAACGCTAGTGCTGATTCTGACAATTTCTTTGTGCCAAAAGCACCCAACACCGGAAAGGCTAATTTGAACTAAGATGATAATGGTCGGCGTAAGGGCATTTGTAGGCCTTGAGCTGGCCAGAATGATGATCATATTCGGCCACTTTTGCAGCTAGCTCGGCCTCTTCTAAAGTATCATAAATAATCTTATGGGTATCACCTACCCAGCAACGTTTGGGCTCATAGACTCGGTTTGGATCTAGGTGTTTGCTTCGATTAGTCATAAAATCATTATGCCATATTTTATAATAAAAGGCAAAGCCAGTTGTTTTTATATGAAAAATATGTTATGATATTACTTATGACTTTAGATAAAGATAAAATCCGCAATGTGGCAATTATCGCCCATGTTGATCATGGCAAAACGACTTTAGTTGATGGACTTTTGAAGCAATCACATACTTTTCGCGATAACCAAGCTGAAATGTCACAGACCCTCATTATGGATTCGATGGACCAGGAGCATGAACGTGGAATCACTATCACAGCAAAGCAGACCTGCGTGTATTATGACGGTTATAAAATCAATATTATCGACACACCAGGACATGCGGATTTTAGCGGCGAAGTGGAACGTACGCTAAATATGGCAGACGGAGTGCTTCTAATTGTAGATGCTCAAGAGGGTCCGATGCCACAAACTAAATTTGTGCTGCAAAAAGCTTTGGAGCTAAATCTAAAGCCGGTAGTTGTCATTAATAAAATTGATAAGCCAGCTGCCAGGATTAATGAGGTTTTAAGTGAAATTGAAAGCCTATTTTTAGAACTTGCAACTAACGAATCACAACTTTTTTATCCCGTTTATTATGCCATTGCACGTGAGGGGAGAGCTGGCAAAACAACTGATTTAGATGATGATTTACATGTGATTTTCGAATCAATCATTAATGATATCCCTGCACCAAAAGTTGAATCTGAAAGTGACGAAACGAGGTTGCTCGTTGCAGCCCTAGCGGGAGATAATTATCTTGGCAAGTATTGTATTGGTAAGATTTTTGAGGGGAAATTACGTAAAGGCCAAAGTGTAAAAATTTTGAAGCCTTCTGGGGATGAAATTGGGAGCATTAATTCAAAGGTTGATCAGATTTTTTCCTATCGTGGGCTAAGCAAAGAAGAAGTAACTGAGGCAATTGCTGGAGACATTGTGGCAATCACGGGCGTGAATGAAGCTAGCATCGGTGACACGATTGCCACTGGGGATAATCCAGAGGCATTACCTGGAATTTCGCTCGAGGACCCGACGCTTTCAATCTATATTGGGCCGAACACTTCGCCACTTAAAGGACGTGAAGGCGAGTTTACAACTTCACGACAAATCGCGGAAAGGCTAGAAAAAGAGCTTGAGACCAATATTGCTCTTAGATTGCAGCCAAGTGGCCTTGGTTATAAAGTGTCAGGACGTGGCGAACTACATCTTTCGGTTTTAATTGAAACCATGCGACGTGAGGGCTACGAGCTAGAAGCTGGGCGACCAGAAGTGGTTTATCAAGAAATCGATGGTAAAAAATGCGAGCCAATGGAAGAACTAACTGTAGAAGTAGCACCAGAATTTGTTGGAGCTGTTAGTCAGGAGCTAGGGATTCGCAAAGCAGAGCTTAAATCCCAGGAGCTCACTACGACTGGAACCACGAGATTCGTGTATGAAATTTCGACTGCCGCCCTAATTGGTCTTCGTAACAATCTGCTGACAGGGACCAAAGGCACGGCAATTATGTCGAGTATTCCATCTGGATATCGACCAGTAGAAGGACGCTACAAGCCAGAAAGAAATGGCGCTCTTATTGCCTCGGAGGCTGGTGTTTCTACGGCTTACGCACTTGATAGTGCTCAAGCGCGCGGGATTTTATACATTCCACCGCAAGTCGATGTGTACCAGGGCATGATTGTAGGGCTCTCTAATAAAAAAGCTGATCTAGATATCAACGTTTGTCGTGAAAAGCAACTCACCAACATGCGAACGCACGCCTCGGATGGAGCGATTCAGCTCACACCTTACACACAATTATCTCTAGAACAATGCTTAGATTTTTTGCTTGACGACGAGTTACTGGAAGTTACACCAAAATCTTTGAGACTACGCAAACGCCAGCTCGATCCAATTAAAAGAAAGCGCGAAAACCGTGTTAATTGATTCGCACTGCCATCTACACGATAAGGAGTTTTATACTGCAAAACAAGCGGAAGACTGTCTGAAACGCGCAGAAAAGTTCGGCGTAAAAAAAATCGTCTGTATTGGCACGTCGCACGAGGATTCTCTGGCGGCAGCAGAATTTGCGTCGAAGCATGATTATGTGTACTGGACCTATGGCATACATCCATCCGAGACGGGCAAGACTGGTTTTGCCTTTTCTTCAGCTGGACTTGAATTTTTAAGCACGTCATACGCTGGCACGCCGGGAGAACCGTCCCTACGGGACGAACCTCTCGGGTGCGTCGACCAGAGGTCGGACCTTCGGTGCAGGAATAGACGTGTTAAAAATTCAAATCAAATCTTTACGCTTCAGAAAGGGCAAAAACCAATCTTGCCCGTCGCGATTGGTGAAGTCGGGCTGGATTACCATGATGAAGGATACGATCGGGCGGCGCAGATTAGGCTGTTCGAGCAGATGTTGCAGCTCGCGAAAGACAATGATCTGCCACTGTCATTTCACGTACGCGGAGCTTTTCCGGACTTCTTTGCTGTGGTGGCAAATTTTCCTAAAGCTCGCGGTGTGGTACATTCTTTTACTGGTAGTAAAAAAGTATTAAAGCGGATTCTAAATGAAACTGATTTTTATATTGGCGTAAACGGCTTAGCGACCTATTCGACTTTGCCGATGCCACCACTTGAGAGAATCATGCTAGAGACTGATGCGCCATTTCTAGCGCCGAAAGGATTCCGTAACCAAACGAACGAACCTAGTCATATCCTAGATATCGCGAACTGGCTGGCTGAGACGCTTGACTCTGACTTTTCTACCGTCGAAAAAGTTACCACGGCAAACACTGAAGCGCTATTTAAGCTTTAATTTTGGCATTTTTTTGTTCTTATGATAAAATGAAGCTATGAGAAAAAAGAAATTAGTTTGGGCTATTACAACTTTAATAGTGGGGCTAGCAACGCTCGTTACTGGCATTGTTTTTTTGGTAATGAATTTAAACAAGGGCGCGGCGGCACAAGATGGAGATTATTTGGTAGCACAGGAAAATTGGACCCTGAGCGATTCGGATAAAGTCGTGTGGGACTTCACTGAAATTGGAAAGGGCACTTTGACTACTAATGGTCACGAAAATGACTATGAATTCAAATGGGCACTCGAAGACGGTAAACTGAAAATCGAAACGGATTGGTTGTACGAACTAGAGAATGAGTATGATTACACTTTGGACCAGTCAAACGGTAAGTTGACTCTTTCGGCTGACGGCAAAGAGTATGAATTTGTAGCAAACAGCTAAATATGTTATAATATTTTTATGATTTATCTGGATCATGCGGCGGCAACGCCAGTTGATAAACGGGTGCTCACGACAATGGAGCCGTACTTTTTGGATGATTTTTTTAACCCTTCAGCCGCATATTTACCAGCGAAAAAAGTTGCGGCAGATTATGAAGCGGCCAAAGCAACGATTGCGCATGCGATCGGCGCCAAGGCGTCGGACCTCGTCATTACCGCTGGCGCGACTGAAGCAAATAATCTGGCGTTTACAGCTATTAGTACAGATTTTACACTTGAATTCGGGGGATTCCGGAGCGCGGCAGCGCGAGGATTAGCGCGCTCGCCCCGTGGCGACGGGCGCGAGCGACGCGACCCCGAATCAAGTGTAAATTCTGTACTATATCTAGAAACGGAGCATGATTCGGTGCGGTCGGTCGCCCAACGCTACGGTGGACAAACTATTAAAGTGTTAAAAAATGGGCTAATTGACCTGGCAGATTTGAAGAATAAAATTACCGATGAAACGGAATTAATTTCTGTCAGTCTAGTTAATAATGAGATCGGCGTAGTGCAACCTTTGGCTGAAATTGCTAGCCTGATTCGCAATATCAAGTTAGATCGTTTCAAACGAGGAGTCAAAAGGGAACTACTACTCCATTCTGACGCATCGCAAGCTTTAAATCTTTTAGATATCAAAGTGGCCAGACTAGGTATAGATCTTTTGACACTAAATGCCGCAAAGATCTACGGGCCAAAGGGTGTGGGAGCTTTATATGTTTCACACGAGGCAAAATTACAACCCATGACGGTTGGCGGCGGACAGGAAAATGGTTTGCGCTCTGGCACGGAAAATGTGCCTGGAGTGATTGGCTTTGCGAAAGCCGTAGAAATTGCAAGCGAGCATTTAAATGGAAACCGTAAAAAATACGCTGCCTGGCGCAAAATATTACTAAACAAATTAGAGAATTATGAGTTGATTAATAAAAAACATGCTCTTGACAATTTTATAGTTTTATGCTATAATGGTATTGATGCAGAGAGGTTAATATATCTCTTAGAGGAAAAAGGGGTGTATGTAGCAACTGGAGCGGCCTGTGCGGCTTCAAAAGGTCGAAAATCACACGTTTTAAAAGCTCTAGGACTAGATGACTCCCAAATTGCTGGATCTTTGAGACTCAGTTTGGGAGAAACAAACACTGAAGAACAAATGCGTGACGCAGCGAAGATCATTAATAATGCCGTTTCGTCTGAATATAAGAGAGTCAAAAAATCATGAAAACTCAAAGAAAAAAAGTTTATGTTGGAATGAGCGGCGGAGTAGATTCAAGCGTGTCGGCCTTACTTTTGAAGGAACAAGGTTATGACGTGGTCGGTATTTACATGAAAAACTGGTCAAGAGATCTGCCCGGTATGAAATGCCCTTGGGCGGAGGACTTAGCAGATGCTAAGCGCGTGGCAGTAAAGCTTGGAATTCCGTTTGAAGTCTGGGATTTTGAAGAAGAATATCGGCAAAAAGTGGTGGATTATATGCTGGAAGAATTCAAAAAAGGCAATACGCCGAACCCCGACATCATGTGCAACCAAGAGATTAAGTTCAAATTGTTTTACGAAAAAGCCATGGCGACTGGAGCTGACTTTATCGCCACAGGGCATTATGCAAGAGCTATGGCCATTTCTCGTCCCTCCTCGCTCGCTCCTGTCGTTACAGGGCTCGCTTCGTCGATCGCTCCCGTTGTCGCGAACGGACTCGAAACGGCTATAGCTCTTGCAAGAGCCGTAGATGAGAATAAAGACCAGACATATTTTTTGTATCGGATTTCGGACGAGGCTTTGGCGCATACAATCTTTCCGATCGGCGAGATGCTAAAGCCTGATGTTAAGAAATTAGCCAAGGAAAAGGGCCTACACAACGCGTACAAAAAGGAATCGATGGGAGTTTGTTTTGTGGGCGAAGTGGGAATGAAAGATTTTCTTAAGGAGTATATTGAAATTGAACCGGGCGAAATTCGCGAAATTGAAACTGACAAAGTACTAGGTTATCACGAAGGAGCAGTGTTTTATACAATCGGACAGCGACATGGGTTATATCTCGAAGGCGAAAAAGGTGTAGTGAATGAAGGTTTGCCATATTATGTCGTCAAAAAAGACATTAAAAAGAACATTATTTACGTGTCAAGGAATCTGAATCATGAGGCGATCTGGACCAAGGAACTAATCTTGAAGAATGTCATCATGCGAACAGAACCTGTTTTTTCTGAAGCTGGACTTAAAAAATCAGAAACGTCATACACAGGACGGCCGGGAGAACCGTCTGCTACGCAGACGAACCTCTCGGCGTCGTCTGGAATATACGTTTCAGATTTTTCAAATCATTTTACGCTTCAGAAAAAACAGGTTTCTGTTCGCCTGAGGCACCGGGCACCACTAGTTCCAGCGACTTTTGATGGAAAAACCTTACATTTTGAAAGTGAAGTCAAGCGTCCGGCGGCGGGGCAGTCTGCCGTACTATATGATGGCGAAATTTGTCTAGGCGGTGGAATAATTGCAGAATAAAAAAATAACCCCGGAGGGGGTTATTTTTTGAACTATAAATTAGGCCATTAACATTACAGCATTCGCGCAAAGCAGAAGGCCAGTGATCATACCCATAGCAGTGACAATATAAACATCTTTACGCTCTTCGCTGCTGATGCCTTTGCTTTTGTTAGTGCGCATGCAAGCCTTTTTGCGGCATTTGTTGCAGGCTGTTTTTTTCGCAGTTTTAGTTGCAGTTTTTTTCTTTGTTTGTGCCATAAATATTTCCTTTTATTTTACTTATGTTTATAATAGCACGCTAATATACTATTGTCAACTAGTAGGTAATTATTTTTCCACTGGGAAATATGATATAATGCTTGATATGGATGCAAATGAAATTAGAAAAAAATTTTTAGAGTTTCAAGAAAAAAGAGGGCACAAAGTAATCCAGCCGGCACCACTAGTTCTAGAGGGTGATCCGACTACGCTTTTTACTAGTTCAGGAATGCAGCCACTTTTGCCGTATCTTTTAGGCAAAAAGCATCCGGAAGGCAAAAGATTGACCGACGTGCAACCTTCTCTTAGAATGCAAGACATCGACGACGTAGGCGATCCGAGGCATACTACTGTGTTTGAAATGCTAGGAAATTGGTCGCTCGGTGATTATTTTAAGGAAGAACAGATTGAGAGCTTTTTTGAATTTTTGACCAAAGTTGTAGGGCTAGATCCGAATAAGCTGTATGTGACTTGTTTTATCGGAAACGAAAAATATGGCATTCCAAAAGACAACGATACTGCAGAAATTTGGCAGAGAGTATTCAAAAACGCCGGAATTGAGGCTAAAATTGCTGAAATTGGTTCGGCAGACGAAGGCGATAAGCGCGGTGTTAAGCCAGGGGAGCGTATTTTCTTTTATGATGACCACGAAAACTGGTGGAGTCGGGGTGGCGGGCTCGAAGACACTCCGATCGGTGACCCGTGTGGGCCGGATTCGGAAGTATTTTATGATTTTGGCGAAGATAAACAAGATGTATCACGCTTCGGCCAAGCACATCCGGCTTCAGATGGAGCGAGATTTATGGAAATTGGCAACTCGGTGTTTATGCAATATCGACGACTTGAGGATGGGACTTTTGCCGAATTAGAGCAAAAAAATGTGGACTTTGGTGGCGGTTTGGAGCGGATTTCTGCAGCGGCGATTGGCTCGTTTGACGTGTTTAAGATTTCATTAATGAAACCTATTATTGATAAACTTGGGAAAATTTCAGGCAAATCTTATGATAATAACACCGATGAAATGCGGGTGATTGCTGACCATATTCGTGGCGCATACCTACTAGCAGCTCAGGGGCTCGTCCCATCAAACAAAACACAGGGTTATGCCATGCGCAGACTCTTACGTAGAGCGATTTTACGGGCGCTAGACCTCGGGATTGCCACAAACTTCCTAGCAGAAATCGTCCCAGTAGTAGCAGACATTTATGCAGATTTACCAGATTCAATCTTGACCCAGCGCGAAAAAGCGCTCGAGATAATGCTTCACGAGGAAAAGACCTTTCGACAAACCTTAAATAAAGGATTACGCGAGTTAAAGAAGATGGCGCTTTCATCTCACTCGGGGCCGCGTCCGGCCGGCCCGTCGACTAAAGTCGTCTGCTCGTCGTCGTCTCGGAAGAACGAGCCAGCTCGTTCTTCACTCGACTCCTCCGGCAGTCCGCCACGGGCGGCCGGCGCTAATTCTCGCGCTGCCGCGCTCCGAAATGCCCCGAGTCGAGACGAAAGTGCCATCTTGTCTGGCCGGGATTTATTTAAGTTACAGGATACTTATGGTTTTCCAATGGAACTTTCGGTGGAGGAATGCTACCGTGAAGGGATTAAACTGACAAAAAATTACCGTGAAGAATTTGAGACAGCTTTAAAAGAACAGCGTGAAAGGTCGCAAACCGCGTCGAAGGGCATGTTTAAGGGTGGGCTTGAGGACCATGGTGAACAGACCGTGAAGTACCATACAGCAACACACCTACTACTTGCGGCGCTTCAGAAATTAGTTTCGCCAGACATAATGCAGCGCGGTTCTAATACTACGGCAGAGAGATTAAGGTTCGACTTTAATTTGGACCACAAAATGACTGACGAAGAGAAAAAAGCTGTCGAGGATCAAGTGAATGAGTGGATTAAAGCGGATCTTCCAGTAGTATTTGATGAATATGACAAAGCTTATGCGCGAAATACCCTGAAGGCGCATGGCCAGTTCTGGGATAAATATCCCGAAAAACTCAGAGTCTATACAATCGGTGATTTTGAAAAACCAATTTCACGCGAAGTTTGTGGTGGGCCACACGTGGAGCATACTGGGGTTCTTGGTCACTTCAGAATTAAAAAAGAAGAATCTTCCTCGGCTGGAGTGCGCCGAATTAAAGCTGTGCTGGAATAAATATCGTTGTATTTTTTACAACAGTTAATTCAATGGTCAGCTATTTTTGGAGGAGTTTACTAATTTTGGCTTTAAGTTTGTTTTCTTCTGGAGCACCCGCCACAGTATCTATACCTACGCGGAGAAGACCTAAGGCTGTAGCAAAAGAATGATCAAGTTTACTATCGCTATCTAGAATTAGGTTCGGTAAATCATTCACATCAATAAGATGAATTACGGGCCGGCGAGAAAATGGTAATCCTTCATACCAATCGGAAAGGGCTAACTTTTCTTGTAGCAGCGACAAGCTAGCGCCACCACCACATAGCATAACATTACGAGGAAGGCTGCCAGCACTGTCAAATTCTTCAAGCGCCACCTGAACTCCTGTCAGCCAAACGCTGAGATTACGTGAGATCGCAGTTTCAACTTTGGCCTTAACACGATCGTCTAGCTTAGTAGTATCATAATCCAGTTTGTAATTCTCGGCAGTTTCAAAATCAACTCCTAGCGACTCGGCAATTTGATGAGTAAAGCTGCGGCCGCCGATGGAAAACATTTTGGTACCCTCCACCCCACCATCTTCTACTACAGCAATGTCAGTAGTGCCGCCACCGATATCCATGACGATGCCAGAGAAATTCGAATCGAGGTCATCGCCTAGACAGGCGCGGCATACCGCAAATGGCTCGACTGCCACAGTCAAGAGATCGAGGTTTAATTCTGCACAAACTTTTTCAATGGCCGCGACATGAATGAGGGGAGCAAAAGCCGTATAGAATTGAATTACGACATCGGAGCCTTTGAAGCCGATTGGATTACTAATTTTGTAGCCATCAATCAAAAGGGAAACGATAGCAGAGTTGATCAAACGAACTTCCACATTATCATTACCAGTTTCAAGAGCAACCGTCTTTTTGGCAATTTCACCGGATTTCTGCTGAACTTTTTTAATGATTTCATTCATTTCAGTTTCGGTGATAGGCTTGTTGGGATTTTTGCGTTTATAATTAACCGTCGTAGTGTTGCCTTTGATAAGTTCACCGGCAATACCAACTACAGTAAGCTCGGCCCGCTCACCGGCTTGATCTTCGACTTGAACTAAGGCCTCTTCGCATACGTTGACTACAGCTGGAATATCTGCAACGGCACCAGCATGCATGTTGCCTTCAACTTGACGTGCTTTGCCAATACCGAGAATTTCTAGATCACCTTTTTTTGTAGGCCGAGCTAGCACGGCTTTGACAAATTCAGTACCAATATCGAGACCAAGAATTGTACTCATGATACTATTATAACATAAGAATTAAATTTTGAATTCTGTAAATTCGCCTGGAGCTAGAGTATTAAGTTGATATTTGCCAAATTGTGTGCGGTGAAGCTTGATGACTCGGTAGCCAAGCGCAGCAAACGTTCGTCTAATCTGGCGATTACGACCCTCGGATAAAGTTACAATGTAACGATTTTGTGTTATCTTGTCTGCAGAGTTGCACCTTTCGTATCCATCGCTACGAGACTCGCGCGTTAATTCTCGCGTTGTTACATCCTGGAACTCCCCTTGATTAGAGGGGATAGAATCGTCTTTTATGACGGTAAATTTACTTGGTCCGTCATCTAACATGACGCCGTAATCGGAAACCATTTGCTGGTGTAGGGGCTCTAGAGGCTTGTTTAGCTCCACCTCATAAACCTTTTCTTTGTGGAATTTTGGGTGCGTCATTTGAAAAGCAAAATCACCATCGTTTGTAAGTAGAATCAGGCCGGAAGTATCTTTGTCTAGGCGACCAACAGTTTTGAGCTTTTGGTATTTGATAGGCAAAAGATTATATAGTGTTGGTGTGGACCCTTGAGCACGACGTGAACAGACGTAACCGATGGGCTTATTAAACGCAAGATAAGAAAAATCCGCTTGAAACGGAACTATCTTTTTATTATAGCATACTTTATCATTTTTGTCAATTTTTGCGCCCAAAATCGCTTTGTCATCATTAATCGTGACTTTACCCGCGGCAATCAAATCATCTGCCTCGCGTCGCGAAACTCCTAAGCGTTCGGCTAAAAACTTATTGAGCCGGATCTTCTGATTGTCCATTTTCGACCTGTGGTGTAGCAGTTGGAGCTGGATCTACTGGGATTGAGGCTGGGGCCGGTGCTGGAGCTGGGGCATTAGCTGGAGTAGCTTCTGGTTCGGGAGCTGGCGCCGTTTCTGGTACTTGAGATAATGTAGTGGCCGGAGTAGAATTTGGTGCTGGCACTGATGCAGGAGCCGAACTCGGAACCGGTGCTGCTACTGGGGCCGAACTCGGAACCGGTGCTGGAGCTGGAGCATTAGCTGGAGTAGCTTCTGGAGCCGGCGCTGCTCCTGGAGCAGGCGCTGCTTCTGGAGCAGGCGCATTAACTGCCTTATCGCCCATTACTTCATGAATTGTGTTAACCACGTCCTCGATACCAACTTGTGATTTTACGAGGTAACGATCGGCGCCCAAGCGTTCACCGCGCTCACGTTGATCATCTGCCGACAACGCTGTCATCATGATGACCTTAATATTAGCTGTTTCTGGAGTAGAGCGTAAAATATCTAGCATATCGAAACCGGATATTTTTGGCATCATCACATCGGATAAAATTAAATCTGGTTTTTCGCGTACTGCTACGGCTAAAGCCTCTTCGCCATCACCAGCGGAAACTACTTCATAACCTTCGGCAGTAATTCGGATGCTGTATATCTCCCTGAGGGAGGAATCGTCTTCTACTATCATTATTTTACTCATCTTTTTTCTCCGTTTAAGTTATTAATAATATTATTTTGGTTTGTAATTGGTGAATTAACTGGTGGCGTCACTGGAGGGCCAACTGGAACTGCTGTAGGGGAATTGGGCGGAGCCGCTGTGGATGCAACGGTGTTTGGTTGAGCGGAGGCAGACATAGCTGGCTGAGTTGGCATGGGGGGCTGAGTCGTCGCGGATGGTTGAATTGGCATAGGTACGCCTGATTGAGCTGGTGGCATCGTGGACTGAGCCATCATCTTCTTTTGATTTTGGATTTGGCGAACAACAATCATGCGTTTTTCATATTCATCACTAGAGATACGCGGTAAAGAAACGAAGAAAGTCGAGCCCTCACCAAAAGCTGATTCAGCCCAGACTTTGCCGCCCATGGCTTCGACGCGCTGTTTGACCAAATAAAGGCCGAGGCCAGTGCCGCCAATTTCACGCGTATCTGAGTTATCGGCTCGATAAAACTTTTGGAAAATGTGACCAATGTCTTCAGAAGAAATGCCAATGCCAGTATCAGTGACATTAATAAGGGCACGATCACCGTCGCCGCGTACGTTGATATAAATCGAGCCGCCTTCTGGGGTATATTTGATCGCATTTTCTACTAGATTATCTAAAATTTCACGCATAAAATTTACGTCGACAAAACCATATACTACCTGGCCGATTTGGTGTATTTGCTCGGCGCCAGAATCATCAGAGCCAAATTTAAGACTAATCTTTCTTTCGGTCGCTTGCTCGACATAATCATCCGAGATAGTTTTGACTAGACTGACCATTTCAACTGGTTCAAAGTGAGGGCGGACTTTGCCATCATCAAGCTTAGTGACATCAAGCAAATCTTGAAAAAGCTTACCTAGGTGTTTGGAAGCAGCTTGGGCCGCAGTGAGATACCCACGCGTTCGGTCATCAATAGTGGCAGTCTGAGGGTTTAAACAGAGCGATAAATAGCCATCAATGGTGGCTACCGGAGTTCGCATTTCATGTGAGGCGGTAGAAATAAATTCGGTTTGCTCGCCTTCTTCTTCGAGTTCTTTAGTAATGTTGCGAAAAGTAATGATACGATTCTGAGCAGTACTTTCAACGGTTAAAACCGACAAAGCAATTGGAATGCGTTTTTCGGATTGCATCGCAATTAGGGCAACCTGTACCGCTTCGACTGCTTGTCCAGTTCGCATGGCTTGAATTAAGGGATTCTCGGCTTCTGGTAAGTCGCGTCCTTCTTTTGACTCGAGCCTTAAAACCAGACTACAATCTAAGCCTACAGCTTTGTCTGCTGATCCACATTCGGTCATGGTAATTGCTGCCGGATTAATAAACTGAATAGTGCCGGCTTTATCAGTAGTAATTACACCGTCATGGATATATCTCAAGACAATCTCAGCCAAAGCTGCTTGATTTGAAGCGGGTTCTTTTGACTTTTTGGATGTAAATAAATTCATCTACATATTATTTTAACACAAGCTTTAAAAAATGTGGTAAAATTCTATATATGAACAAAGATGTGATTTATATTGAGCCTGAAGATGATATCACAGATATCATTCTTAAAATCGAAAACTCAAAAGAAAAAATCGTTGCCATCGTACCGCCAAAAAAAGCCGGTGTTTTTCGAAGCGTAGTAAATATTAAGCTAATTTCCAAGACTGGCGCTACAGCCGAAAAAACCGTCGTACTAGTAACGGTCGATCCTTCTATTATTAAATTGGCTGCATCTGCCAAGATTCCAGTAGCGAAGAATCTCCAATCAGCACCAGTTATTCCAGAAATAGCCAAGAATGAAGATGTAGACAAGACTGAAAAAGAAGATCTAATTGAAGAGCCAGACGATATAACCGACGCAGAAGAGGAAAAAACAGACGAAACCGCAGAGAAAGCCGAGGAGGAGTCTAAAAAAGAAGAAGAAGAAGAAAAACCAAAAAAGAAACCGGCAAAAAAATCCGACAATAAAAGTGGTAATAAATTTGTGAACTGGATTAAGAATCACAAAAAATTGTCTATTGCGGCTGGGATTGGTTGTTTAGCTTTGGTCATCTTTTTGGTTTGGGCTTTTGTGGTTGCTCCCGCTGTAGATATTGTGGTAGCAATAAAAACTGATCAGAAAAGTTTTTCTGAAAGTATTTCTTTTACAGATAATATAAATCAAGAGAATGCTGAGGAGGGTAAATTTTATCTTGAACAAAAGAAAATTGATATTCCGCAGGAAGTAACATTTGAAGCAACCGGCAAGAAGAATTTAGGTGAAAAAGCAACTGGTAGTGTAACGATCAAACATAAATTTTCTACAGAAGGGAATTATCCTATAGAGTCATTGACCGTGAATGGATTAAAATTTATCGCAAATCCTACAGCTTCTATATCTTGGGATGGAAAGACAGTCACCGAGTGTGATAATTTTAAGGAAGGAATGAGCGTTGACGAAGTAATAACATGGAAAGAAAAAAATGGCTGCGTCAAGACATTGAAGGTTAACGTAGAAGCTGCAGAAGCAGGGACTAAATATAACATCGACCCATCTTGTGGTTGGTTGACTCTTTCTGGAGTGGGCGGATGTTCTGAAACAGCTGTGACTGGAGGTACTGATAACGAAGTAGTCATAGTGCAGCAATCTGACGTTATTAAAGCGCAAAACGAGTTGACTTCCGCAAAAGAAGAAGAGGTAAAGCAGAAATTGTATGATTCAATTGGGGATGACTACTATATTATCGATGTCAGCTTTGAGCAGTCTGCTTCTGCGGTTACAGTTTCACCCGCAGCCGACGAAGAAGTGAAGGAAGGTGTCAAACCGTCTCTCAAGATGACAACTTCTGCTTCAGTTTATACAATTGATAAAATCAAACTAGAACAGTTTATCAATAAAAAAGCCAATCTAGAAGACGATCAAAAGATTTATGAGATTAAAAATATTTACGTTGAAAATGCCTCCCAGGTGAAGCCTGGCTCTACCAATAAGTTGAAGGCTCAGTACTACGTCGGTCCAAAAATCACAGAAGGTGAGTTGGTCGAAAAGATTAAGGGTAAGGGGCTTGGTGATGCTCAGCGAGAAATCAGAGAAGTATATGGTGTTTCTGATGTTGAAATTAACCGATCGTTCCCGTGGGTAATGTCAATTCCAAACGATCTAAATAAGATTCATGTCAAGTTTGAAATCAAAGATCAAAATGGCAATGGGGTTGAGCAAAATCAAAACCAAGATTCTGACCAAAAAAATAACGAGAAAAAAGAATCATAGATAAAAATGCGGGTAATTGGGTTAGATATTGGCGAAAAAAGAATTGGTGTGGCAAAAGCTGACTCTGGCACTAGAATAGCGGTGCCGGTAGGTTTTGTTGAAGTTAATGGTAACGAATGGCAAGAATTAAATCAGATTGCTAGACTAAACAATACGAACTTCTTTGTCCTGGGTTTGCCACGCAGTAACGAAGGTAACGAAACGGCACAATCTTTATATGCCCGCAATTTTGCCAAAAAACTCACTGAAATGATACCTGGTGCGCATATTAAGTTCCAGGACGAATCTTTGACATCAGTAGTAGCGGAAGAAAGATTAAAGGCTCGGAAAAAGAAATACGAAAAAGGTGATATTGATACTGAGGCCGCGACGATTATTTTACAAGATTTTTTGGAAAGTTATACCGTATCAGCGGCACAAAAAGAAACTGAACCTCAGCCTACGGAGAAATCTAGTAAGACAGAAAATGTGAAGGCAGCGGTGGCAGACGCGGGAGAAGCTGTAACTAATATGACTAAAAAGGGAGCAGATAAAGTGAGACTAAAGACTAAAAAAGCTAAACATAAAGTAAAAACCGCCACCAAGTGGACATCTGGTATCATTATACTGGTAATTGTGGGCTTACTGGCGACCGGCGCAACTTTACTAGTAGTGAGAGAAATTCGCCGTCGAGAGCGGCAAGAATACTACGCTAAGTTAGAGCAAGCGCAGGAAGATGCAAAGTTCAATTTTACTATTAAACCGGGTGAAACGATTTTTGAAATCAAAAAAAATCTGGTTGAAGCAGGTTTTTCAAGTGAAGAAGTCGAGGAAGCTTTTAACGCAGATTACGATTACGGTTTTTTGAAAGATCGACCCGAAGGCGCAACGCTTGAAGGATACTTGTTTGGCGAAACATATGAATTTTATAATAATACTCCGGTAAAGGAAATTTTAAACCGATATTTAGAGGCAATGAATGAGGTGATTAACAAAAACCACCTGAAAGACGCTTACAAGAAACAAGGTTTGTCACTTTATGAGGGAATTACCTTGGCCTCCATCGTACAAAGAGAAGCTCCTTCATCTGAGCAGCCAACAGTGGCTCAAATCTTTCTGTCGCGGCTTGCTAACGGAATAATGCTAGGTAGTGACGTAACGGTTTCGTATGCTCTGGATGTAGTCGACCCTAATAGAGAAAAATACCAGGATAATCAGAGCGCTTTAACGCTTGATTCTTGTTATAATACCAGAAATCGACAGGGGCTACCTTGTGGGCCGATTTCGAGCCCTGGACTCTCAGCGCTTCTAGCTGTAGCTAATCCTTCAGATACAGCTTATCTTTACTTCTTGACAGGAGACGATGGTTTGATGTATTATAGTTATACAGAGGCAGAGCACATTCAGAACATCTACAGCCATTGCCAAGACCTCTGTAACGCATCATTATGACAAAACGAAGGAAGAATATTTTTTCAGGATGGTTAGGTAAGGTTTTACCGTATTTTTTGGCTGGCGTGGCGGTAATAGCCTTAGTTTTTTGTGGTTCGATCGACAAAAGGGACCAGGATACTACACTGAGCCTAGATTCTTTTGCTAAGACTGATTACGATGTGTCTGTAGATCAGATGTCTGAGCTTTATGTGGTAGCAGATCTATCCGATGCTTTAGGGCTTGCCAGTGCCACCGATGTGGCCTCTAATTACGTTGTGACCACCACGATTTACGATTCAGGGCAGACCACTACTGGTAAACTCGAAAAACCAAACCTCACTAACATTTCAGTTTCGCGTGGGGTGATCGAGCATGTAGTAGAAGAGGGCGAAAATGTCGACACTTTGGCTTCAAAATATAACGTTTCGGCAGATCAAATCAGATGGTCTAACGGCCTAAAGACTGTAGATGTTGCAGCTGGGACTGTGCTCTATATTCCAAGCACATCTGGCATTGTTTATACCGTGAAGCCCGGCGACACTATAGACTCGATTGCCGAGAAATATGGCTCCAAATCTGATGAAATCATTGCTTTAAATGACCTAGAAGTATCTGGTCTCACCGAAGGGGCGAGGATTGTAATTAAAGACGGGAGTCTACCAGAGACCGAAAGGCCAGAATATGTGGCTCCAGCTAGAAGATGGTCTTCACGTCGCTCAACGCATACAAATAGTAGCTATACTTATCTCGGTAATTCATCAGAACGCCAAAACATTGAGGTAGTCGGATATTTCTATAATTTAGGCGGTCCTTATGGTCGTGGCCAGTGTACACAGTGGGCTTGGTACAAGAGGCAAGATTTGCCTTCAAACCTTGGCAACGCTAATGCTTGGGCACGTAATGCGGCTAGAGCTGGCTATGTTGTAAATCGAACGCCATCTGCTGGTGCAGTTTTCCAAACCTCGTCTGGTTGGTATGGTCACGTTGGATACGTAGAATCCGTTAACAGCGATGGTTCAATTGTGGTAACGGAAATGAATTATGGTGTGAACTATCGCGTAATTCGTTCGACTATCCCGGCAAGTGCGGTGGGTAGATTTAATTACATCCATTAGTTATATTAGACTTTATTAATATAAATGCGGATTGTTGTTGTTTTGTTGTTGTAATTTTTACAACAACTACCAGTCTTCGACCAAAGTAAAATCTTTGCCAGCAACTTCAATGATGGACTCAGGTTTGGCGCCCCGAGACGTTAACTCAGCATGAATACCCATTTTTTTCATGATATCACGGAGACGATTGAGGCTGGCATAGTTATCGAGATCCGTACGGCGGGCGAACTTCTCAATTTTTTCGCCGGTTACGATAAATTTGTCGCCATCCTGTTTGACTTGCCAAGTATCCTTCAGTTGGTCATTTTTGAGTGAAATCGTAGGAACTTCGCTCAAAAGATGATTTTGTTCGCCGCTTCGCTCGCTCCCGTCGACCGAGGGTCGTCCGTTGGGCGTCGCCTCAAGACGAAAAGCGAGCTTTTCGTCTCCTCGGCTCCTGCGACGGTCGTTACGGGGCTCGCTCGCTAGTTCGCTCCCGTTGTCGCGAATGCTCACAAAACCATCTTTTGTCGCTCGTTCTTTGTTTCCAATGTATGACGTCGAGGACTCTACATCCGGTCCAGAAAAATGGCATTCAGCCACCCCCGCCGCGAGTTCCCTGAGTAGCTCAGTGATGCCTTGATGGGCTTGGCTAGAAATCGCGAAGATTTTGGCGTTTGGGTTCTTTTTGAGGATGGAAGCCATCTGCATTTTAATGATATCTTCGCCGACACCTTCACACTTAGTGAGGGCAATGATTTCAGGACGCGAAGCTAAGTCAGAGTACTTTTCTAGCTCATTTCTAATAGTTTGGTATGCTTCACCGGTATCATTATTATAGATATCGATGAGATGCAATAAAACTGAGGTACGATCTACATGGCGTAAAAAGTCATGACCCAAGCCTTTACCTTCAGCAGCCCCTTCTATCAGTCCGGGGATATCAGCAATTAGCAGATCTTTACCATCTACGGTCGCTACCCCAATATGTGGGGTAAGCGTGGTGAATGGATAGTCAGCAATTTCGGGCTTAGCATTTGAGACAACGGACAGAAAAGTAGATTTACCAGCGTTTGGTAGACCAACCAGACCAACATCAGCCATGGATTTAAGTTCGAGTTCCGCTTCAAATTCTTCGCCGGGTTCGCCGACTTCTGCAATTAGAGGAGCTTGGCGAGTGGAACTCTTGAAGTGAGCATTGCCAAAACCGCCATCGCCACCATGGGCGATAATCACCTTTTGACCATTCTGCACTAGGTCCGCCACTAGAACGCGAGGATATCCGTCGTGTTCTAATCTGTAGACGCTGGTGCCGACGGGCACCTTGACGATGAGGTCCTCGCCAGAGCGGCCAGCGGAGCGTTGGCCCGAACCATTTTTACCGTTCGCGGCTTCGAGAATCGGCGTGAAACGAAAATCGACTAAGCTATTAGTGTCTTTGTCGGCAAGAAAAACAATATCGCCACCTTTGCCGCCATCGCCGCCGTCAGGTCCACCCTTTGGAATATAGATTTCGCGGCGAAAAGAAACGGCACCATTACCGCCTTTACCGGCTTTCAAACTCACTTTAGCTTTATCAACAAACATAAACCCATTATAACACAAGAAGAGGCTGATCGCTCAGTCTCTTCTTCGCGCTGATGCGCGCCCACCCTGGGGCACATTGGTTTGTTTTGATCCGCTGTTTGTTTTAATGTAAGTCTCCACACTCCACTAATTAATCAGTGGAACCCCTGTGAAGCGTACCAGCTTACGTTTATAATAAGCCATAAAAATAATAATGTCAAGCACTTTTTTTATTCCAAAAATATGGTATAATATGTTTTATGATAAAATTCACAATAATTACACTCTTTAAAGAGGCTTTGGAGCCATATCTTAAGACTTCAATGATGTGGAAAGCGACCGAAAAAGGCCTGGCGGAGTTTGATTTTGTGAATTTACGTGATTTTGGCTTGGGGCCTCATAAATCTGTGGATGATACTCCGTATGGTGGGGGTGACGGCATGTTGCTTCGCTGTGAGCCTGTTTTTGCTGCCATCGAGTCAGTGAAAGCCAAAGACCCAGACGCCAAAGTGATTTTGCCTACCCCCGTAGGCGAAATCTGGAGCCAAGAATTAGCAAGAGGCTTTGCATCCAATTCGGGGTCGCGTCGCTCGCGCCCGTCGCCACGGGGCGAGCGCGCTAATCCTCGCGCTGCCGCGCTCCGGAATCCCCCGAATTCGGATGCAAACCCTCATTACATAATTCTTTGTCCGCATTACGAGGGGTACGACGAAAGGATTTTGTCGATTGTAGATTACAAGATTTCGCTGGGCAAATACGTCCTCACCGGTGGAGAACTGCCGGCACTCATCATCATCGACTCGATCGTAAGATTAATTCCGGGCGTGCTAGGTGGAGAAACTTCCGCCGAAATTGAATCTTTTTCGGACGGCGATAATTTGGAGTATCCGCAGTATACGCGGCCCGAAGATTTTCGCGGCATGAAAGTGCCAGAAGTGCTACTCTCTGGCAATCACGGTGAAGTCGATAAATGGCGCGAAGAGCATAGCGGCAAGGCAGAGTAGCACTACCTTTAATATGCTATAATGATGGCATGGATTTATTTGCCGACGTAGATGTTTTGAAGGGAGTAGGAAATAAGACTGCTGAGACTTTAAGAAAATACGGGATCCGTACGGTGCGAGATTTTCTTTACAACTTGCCTCGGGATTACGAGAATTATACTGCGCCCACCTCGATTTCTGGAATTCGTCCAGGCAAAGTGGTAGTGAAAGGGAAAATTGATTCTCTCAGCACGCGTCGAGCCAAGCGGCGAAATCTGTCGGTAACGGAGGGCGTAATTAGAGATGACACAGGCGCAATCAAAGTCGTGTGGTTTAATCAAGGCTACAGAATCAAACAATTCGATAGCAGCAAAGAATATTATTTTAAGGGAAATTATGAGTTCAAAAATGGGCGTTTTAGTCTTATTTCGCCCTCGGCGGCTGAAGTAAGTGATGTCGATCCGACCGTCGGTCTAAACCCAGTTTACGTAGCACACGGTAGTCTGAAACCTCAAAATTTCCGACGTTTAATTAGTTTGTCACGCGATGCTTTTAACGAAATTCCCGACCTATTACCGAGCGTCAAGCCCGGGACGCGCAAGAACGCGCTGTTTTATATTCATTTTCCAAATTCTATTAAGTCGGCTCAAAACGCCAGGGATTATCTAGCCTACGAGGAGTTATTCGAACTCATTCTGGCGGCGAAGCTCAACCGTCGCGAAAACGAAAAACTAAAGGCCATCCCAATTGCTTTTGACCGAACCAAGATTCAAAAATTCGTTCGGAGTTTACCCTTTACATTAACGGGCGCACAGAAAAAAGCCACCTGGGAAATTTTCCAAGATATGGAAAAGCCAGTACCAATGAATAGACTACTCCAAGGTGACGTGGGCTCTGGCAAAACGATGGTGGCAGCACTCGCGGCTTACGAGGCAGCTCTTTCTGGAAATCAAGTGGCTTTACTTGCACCAACGGCAATTTTAGCTTCACAACATTATGATGGCTTAGTCAAGATCTTGGAGCCATTAGGCGTCAAGTTAGCACTTCTGACTGGTGCGACCAAAAATAAAACCGAATTAAAGCGGCAGATTGCTGAGGGTAAGATTGATTTAGTGATTGGCACACACGCTCTGCTCACGGACGACACGGTATTCAAGCGGTTGGCTCTAGTCGTGATTGATGAGCAGCACCGTTTTGGCGTGGAGCAAAGGCAGAAACTGACTCTGAAATCACCAAAGGGTCTAGCACCGCATCTTCTCACCATGACGGCGACGCCGATACCACGTTCTTTGCAGCTAACGATCTTCGGCGATCTTGACGTATCAATTCTAAACGAGATGCCACGCGGTCGGCAGCCAATTACAACCAAAATCATTACCGAAGTCGAAACCAAGGAAAAATTGTACCCTCAAATTGAAGGAGTTTTACGGGTTCATCAGCAGGTATATTGGGTTTGTAAAGCCATCGATGATGATCCGCGCACCGAGACTACTTCGGTAAAATCCCGCGCGGCCAAATTACAACGCGTTTTTCCAAAGGCCAAAATTGAATACTTGCACGGTCGGATGAAGCCAGCCGAAAAAGACGAAATCATGACACGTTTTAACGCTGGCAAAATTGACATTTTAGTTTCTACGACGGTGATAGAGGTTGGCGTAGATGTGCCAAACGCCACCTTGATGGTAATCGAAAACGCTGAATCCTACGGATTAGCGCAGCTACATCAGCTGAGAGGGCGCGTCGGACGTGGCCAAGTAGCGTCATATTGTTTTCTCCTAACAGCGGGTGACACAGCACCGTCTCGGAGGCTCCGGGAACTAGAAAAGTCGTCGGATGGGTTCCATCTGGCAGAAGTTGACCTCAAGCTAAGAGGTCCAGGCGAAATCTACGGAGCTTTGCAGCATGGGGCTTTGGACCTTCGAATTGCTTCGCTTTCTGATACTAAACTAATCGCCAGGGCCCAAAAGGATGTAACCACTTTTTTGCAAAATCCAGAAAATATGTTAAAATATAAAGAGCTAATGGATGGCATTACCAAATATCAACAAATAACGACTTTGAATTAAAATGGATACGATTAGAATCACTTCAGGGAAACTAAAAGGACTCACAATTGCTACGCCAGGTGGTAAAACTCATCCAATGGGAGCAAGGGAAAGATTGGCGCTTTTTAATATGATTGGCGAATATCTGCCAGGCGCTTCGGTGCTTGACGCTTTTTCGGGCAGTGGAGCACTCGGCATTGAAGCTCTATCGAGAGGTGCTAGCCATGCTACTTTGGTCGAAAACAATACCAAAGCTATCCAAGTAATCAAGGCTAATTTAAAGAAAGCTGGCGTAAACGAAGATGCTACCGTTATTAAAGGTGATGTCTACGAGGCAGAAGGTCAATTTGATTTGGTGATGGCCGACCCACCCTACGACGAATACGATGATACGAAAATTTTGGTTCTAGAAAAGTTAGTACAACCAGCGGGCATTTTGGTTTTGTCGCACCCAGATACGGCGCCGCAAATGCCAGGGATGGAGCTTTTAAAGACTCATCAATATGCTGCGGCGCATATTTCGCTCTACACTAAGGGGTAAATCTTGCTTTTTTAGAGAAAGTATGGTATAATGGAAGTATAAGGAGTTTTATTATGTATATGCAAGAAGAGGCGGAAAAGAAGGAACGCCGCAAGATTATCGCAGTAGCTACTGTAGCAGTTGCAATTATCTTGATTTTAGTTGCAGCTATTATCGTAGTCGCTACGAAAAAGACTGGGAAGCCGGGGACTAGCGAAAGCCAAACTACAGCAGTAGTTGATGACAACAAGGATTCTGGTCAAGATGATCAAAAAACCGAAGATAAAACTAACAACAAAACTACTGACACTAGTTCGGACAGTGACAAGCCAACAGTCAAAGGTACTGACAATAGTAAAAAGTCAGAAAAATCAAATAGCACCGATGCTAGCGCCGCAGTGCAAACCGATGCACCAATGCCAACTACTGGCCCGGAAGATACTTTGCCGATTGCTTTAATGGCAGGACTTTTAGTAACTTATCTTTCTTCAAGAGCCTTAGCTAGAAAAGAAGCTTAAGTCTACTAAATAAAAAAATCCCGAGTTCCAAAAGCACGGGATTTTTTGTTGCTTGATACACCTAGAGAAAAATGATATAATGGAGCCACGCCCGAGTGGTGAAATTGGTATACACGTATGCCTTAGGAGCATATGCCGCAAGGTGTGCAGGTTCAAGTCCTGTCTCGGGCACCATTGACTTTCGTAAAAAAGGTGTTTTGATAATATAACGGGTGGCGGAGGAGGTAAATGTTAACGCCAAAAGAAACGGTTGCAAAAGCCGTAGAAGTAGGACAAACAAAAGCGAGTCTTAGCGCTGGTAAAATGCTACTACTGGGTATTTTTGCAGGTGCTTTAATCGCACTTGCAGGGGTAGGAGCTACTTTCGGGAATGTTTATGCTGGCAAACTCGCCGGAGCTTGCGTTTTTCCGATCGGTCTGATTATGGTAGTGATCACCGGCAGCGAGCTTTTTACAGGGAATAATTTAATGATCATTGCGGCGATTAAAGGCCAAATCAAATGGAAATCACTTCTAAAAAACTGGTGGTTTGTGTTTCTCGGCAATTTTATAGGCGCTCTCCTCGTCGCCATTACGGCGGTCTATAGTGGCGTTTTAGATCCCGCCGCCGAAGCAGTAATAAACACAGCCGAGACAAAAACCAATCTTAGCTTCTTAGAAGCGCTGCTTCGCGGTGTGCTTTGCAATGTGCTAGTATGTCTCGCGATTTTTATGGCGTTTAGCGCCAAGACCGTGGGCGGCAAGATTCTGGTAATTTTTGGGCCAATTATGCTGTTCGTACTGTGCGGGTTCGAACATTCTGTGGCCAATATGTATTACGGTCCGGCTGGAATTTTTATGGCAATTAAAAGCGGAATTAGTACAAGCCTCAATATGGATGCATTCCTAATAAACAACCTGCTGCCCGTGACTCTCGGCAATATCATCGGTGGTGCTGGACTGATTGGCTGTGGATTTTTCTTGGCTTATCCGCATCAAGACCAGCCAAAAGCAAAAGCGAAGTAGCTCTTTATTATTTCTGTGTTATAATGAAGAAAAGGAGGTTTTATGGAATTTGTGAGGCTAAAATACGCAAACAACAAACTCATTAACGCCAACATTAAGGAACATCGTGAGGTAATTGATGAGTACGTTGAGAAAAAAGGCTACGAGTATGTCGGTTTTATACCGGTCCTATTTGGTCCTAGTGGCAAGATGCTTGAAATGGATCTAATTTTCAAAAAGCCAGTAGGCGCTGCCGAAGAAAAGAGCCCTGAAAAAGATACTGCTAAACCAAATAAATAAACTATTTAATCAGCCAAAACTCCAAACCAAACTTAAAGTTTTTGTGCTATAATCGTAAGTGGCATGGGGAAAATAACGAAATATTTGAATCAACTGATTGTCGGCAATGTTTTTGATAGCCCTGAAATTCTTGATACTTATGCAAAAGATCAATCTGCACTGATGGTTAAGCCGAAGTTTGTGGCATTTCCGGAGTCTACAGATGATATTCGTAAATTGATACGATTTTTTAACCAGCTCGCAACTAAAGACATTAACGTCGCAGTGACGGCGAGAGGTTCCGGTCTCGATACTACAGGTGCAGATTTGTCTAACGGCGTGATCATTTCTACCGAAAAACTAAATCATCTTCTAGAAATTGACACACGTGAAAAATTGGTACGTGTGCAGTCTGGTATTACACTGAAAGAGTTAAACACAGCGTTGTCGGTTTCTGGTCTCACCATTCCAATTGATGGGCGCGATGGTGAGACAATTGGTGGCTTAATTTCAAGTTTTTCATCCGATAATTGTGCCGGTAAATACGGTGGAATTTCTAATTACGTTGAAAAGATTGAAGTGGTCTTAGCCAACGGTGACTGTCTCCAGACTGAGCGTTACAAAAAATATGCTTTGGCCAAAAAAGCCGTCGAAAAATCCTTTGAGGGTGAGCTTTATCGCAAAATGGCCAAGATCACAAAAGAAAACCGTGATTTGATTGAAAAAATCGGCAAAGAAAACCACAGCCTGGCGGGTTATTCTGCTATCGCCCAAGTGCCAGTGAAGGAGACTTTGGATTTGATGCCATTATTCTTTGGCGCTGAAGGAACGTTAGGCATTATTTCGGAAGTAATCCTAAAAGCAGTACCACTTAAAAATAAACCCGAACGTGTCGTTGCCACTTTTAAAGAGATCGACCAAGCCGTTAAATATGCTGACACCATTAGCGCCCTAAAACCGCGGCAGCTCAATCTATACGATCTTAGCATTATCATGGAGGCACGTGAGACTGGCAAAAACTTAGATGGTGTGATCAAAAAGCTTGATGACGGATTTGTAGTGTTTGCCAATTTTGATGAAAGATCCAAGTGGATTATCAAAAAAATTATGAGTATGCAGGATGAATTCCCGCGCACAGCTAGATTTATCTTTGAGTCACAAAACGATCGACCTACTCTTAATGAATTTGAGAACTCGCTCACAAATTATCTAAGTTACGTCAAAAACGGTGAACGCGTTCCAGTTTTGACAGATTTCTATCTGCCGATACATAATCTCGACATTTTCTTAAAAGACATTAAGGTAATCGAAGAAAAATTAGGTCTCAAAATGGAAATTTTCGGTTCGCTAAGCAATTCGATCTTTAGCTTAAGACCAAAATTCGATCTAAATGATCCAGATTTCAATAAAAAGGCAACTACTTTCTTAAGAGCGGGGGCTTACATTATCAATCGTGAAGGTGGCAAATTAGCTGGCGGCACACCAGAGGGGCGCTTAAAAGCTGTGGTGACTAACACTACCATGCTGGAGCCAGAAAAGAAACTTTACAGCGATATCAAAAAACTATTTGACCACAATAATATTCTAAATCCGGATATCAAGTTAGGTGCCAATTCTAAATTTACGCTGACACATTTTCGCACCGAGATTTTAGCCAAAGTTGTGATATAATTATAGATAATAGAGGAGAAAAAATGAAAGCAAAGTCAAAGAAGATTTCTGACTCTAGAGTGGAGTTGACTGTAACTCTAGATGCAGACGACCTAAAACCAGCCAAAGAAAAGGCTCTAGAGAAATTAGCTAAAGAGCTTGCGGTAGAGGGATTCCGCAAGGGTAAGGTCCCAGTGGACGTGGCCAAAAAATTTATTCCTGAAAACGATCTTAATGCCGAAACGGTAGATTTCGCTGTGCGAACCACTGTGGTTGCAGCTTTTAAACAGGTAGAGAAATCTCCACTAGTCATGCCAAATGTCAACGTGACTAAATATGTGCCAGATCAGGTTGTAGAGTATACTGCTACGGCCGATATTATTCCCGAAGTGAAACTAGGCGACTACAAGAAGCTCGGCGTCAAATATCCAGAAGCTAAAGTCACAACTAAAGATGTCAATGAAATTTTGAACAATATCGCTACCTCATTTGCCGAGAAAAAGGCCGTCAAAAAGGCCGCTGCGATGGGTGATGAAGTGATCCTAGATTTCGTTGGTAAGAAAGATGGTGAGCCGTTCAAGGGTGGTTCAGCGAAAGATTATAAATTGACGCTGGGTTCAAAGACTTTCATCCCAGGTTCTGAAGAAGGAGTTGTCGGACACGAGCCAGGTGATAAGTTTGATCTCAAGCTTACTTTCCCAAAAGATTACGGTGTGAAAGATCTCGCTGGCGCCAAGACAGTATTCGAAGTGCTTTTGAAACAAGTTAACGAAATCAAAAAAGCACCAATCGATGACGAGATGGCCAAAAAATGCGGTCCATTCAAAAATCTCGACGAGCTCAAAAAAGACATTGAGAAAAATCTCAAAATGCAAAATGAGCACAAATTAGAGGAAAAATACAAGGATGATTTGGTCAACGCTCTGGTCAAAAAATCCACAGTGCCTGCGCCAGAAATACTAATTAACGACCAAATGCACGCAATTCGTGACGATATTACTAAAAATGCTGCCGCTCAGGGTTTGTCTTTCGATGAATTCCTCGAGAAAAACGGCGAAACTAAAGATTCTTGGGAAAAACAAGCGAAAAAGATTGCCGAGAACCGTGTAAAAGCTTCGCTTGCGCTCCAAAATGTCGCCATCAAACAAAAAATCACCGTTTCGGACGATGAGGTGGCAGCTAAAATTGCGGAACTAAGAGATGTTTACAAGAAATCGCCAGAGGCGCTTAAGAGTCTCAAGGATCCTAATGTTAAAATGGACATTAAAAACCGCATGATTATTGAAGCAACTTTGGATTATTTAGTAAAAGTTAATAAATAAATAAATGGTACATAAAATGACGAAAAAGGAAACTGCGAAAAAAACTAAAAAAGATAAGGCCGAGACAAAAACCGGCAAGAAAATGTCGAGAAAAACACTGTGGACAATTATTGGTTCTATAATCGGTGGTTTGACGATAGTTGGCGTGATAATTGGAATAGTTATTTCGAATGCGATTGAAAATCAGCCCCTAGAAGAAGATTGGGCGCAAACATACTATGTGTATCTAGATGAGCATCACTTAGACCCGCAGCTGAAAGATAGTAATGGGAAAATTGAAGCTGAAGCAAATGAGTACTCAGTGGAGTTTTATGATGTAGAAGGCGTAGATAATCCGGTCATGGCGGTAAATTACGTTACAGATGACACGAACTATTTAACCTACTATTGGATTACCGAAGAGGGAGTGCGAAATTCTTTTTATTTCTCGCCTTCCAGCGTCGAGTTACTTTATAACATAGAACAGAAAAAGAGCGATTATTATATTCACTCACGTGACGAAAAAGGTAATGTCGATTACTACTCGAAATTAGGTGAAGACATTACATCGGCTAGTGATTCCGAAAATCCAAATCACGTCAAAACGTCGCCCAAGTATAGATTTGAAGCCGACGACGTAGACACCGTGACCGATAAAGACGGCAAGGATCATTCTTTGACCAAGTTTGAACAAACTTTTGTAAAAGTCGAAGATGATACGCAAGCGAAAACATTACCAGTGGACTATGAGGAGAAAGAATTAAAGAGCACCATAAAAGAAGGATCATATGAATATCAGGCCTTACAGGAAGTCGCCGAAAAGCATGCGCAAATGATTCGAGAAATGGTTGATAGTATGGAAAAACGCGTAGCGGAAATGGACGCAGTGAAGAAAGAAAACGCCGAGATTGAAGCCGCAAAGAAAGCCGATGAAGAAAAGAAGCGTCGTGAGGAGGAGGCAAAAAAAGGAATTCGCCTTGATAATAAATATACGATTGCTTATGGCACTTATAGAATGGATGATGACGTGGTGGGGGCCGATTTCGCCAATCAAAATAAGCTTGTACTAAAACCAAATGGCGCATGTACTTATGGTGGAAAAGCATGTACCTGGAAAAAAGAACGGCATGATTTTACTCAATCTGCTGAATCAACCAATGTTCACGAAGCACTTCGTATTGGCAACGGCACAGAGTTTTATGCACTTGTATATGCATACGGAAATAACGAACTGGGCGACGGTGATATTGAACATTTTACTCGCATTGGAAATTAGGACTAGTATTATTTAAATTTTGTGGTATAATAAGATGCAAGAGTTTCAGCTTGGTTTTGATTGCTGTAAAAAATCAGGCACCATATTAATTATAATAAGAGGATATTTATGCCAACTATCAATCAGTTGATTCGTAAGCCGCGCAAAAAAGCGGTCAAGAAGTCAAAGTCTCCAGCTCTTGGTTCTATTATCAATACTCTAAAGACCAAGCGTTATGAGAAGGCAGCGCCTTTAAAGCGTGGAGTTTGTATCAAAGTGACCACTAAGACACCAAAAAAGCCTAACTCCGCGATGCGTAAAGTTGCTCGTGTACGTCTAACTAATGGGCAGGAAGTTTGGGCTTACATCGGTGGTGAAGGCCACAATCTGCAGGAGCACGCCGTAGTATTAGTACGTGGTGGTCGTGTGCCAGATTTGCCTGGTGTGCGTTATCACATTGTACGTGGAACTTTAGATCTCCAGGGTGTGCAAGGTCGTAAGCAGGGCCGTTCCAAGTACGGTGCCAAAAAGGAGGGTAAGTAATGCCGCGTAAAACTACTAAATCATTAATTCGTAAAGTCAACCCAGATCGCAAATATCAGTCGATCTTGGTCCAAAGATTAATCAACAAGTCCATGTTAAATGGCAAACGTCAAGTAGCAGAACGTGCAGTTTATTCTGCCATCGAAGGCGCCGCTAAAAAATTGAAGTCTGAAAACCCAGTAGAAGTGCTGGAAAAAGCCATCGCCAATATTTCACCAGATTTCGAAGTGAAATCTCGTCGAGTTGGTGGCGCTAACTACCAGATTCCATTTCCGATCGCTGGACACCGACAACTACACTTTGCCTTTTCGTGGTTAGTGCAATCCGCACGAGCCCGCAGGGGTATGCCATATGCGAAACGTCTCGAAGCCGAAATCGTTGATGCATACAACGAGACTGGTGCAGCCTTCAAGAAGAAGGAAGATTGCCACCGCATGGCTGAGGCCAACCGCGCATTTGCGCACTTTGCAAGATAAAACAGCGAAAAACGGGTCCTGGTTGGACCTGTTTTTTGTAGCTGGACTTGAAATTATAAGCACGTCATACACTGGCAAGCCGGGGAAGGTTGCCCTAACGGGCAACTTTCTCGGTTGCGTCAGGAATATACGTGTTAAAATTTCAAATCACTGTTACGCTACAAAAATATCAGGTCCAACCACCCGTATTTTCTGTTGTTTATTTATTGAACGCAGGCGAACAAATCTGGTCTAAATCTCATTATGCTTTGAAAAGAGCTTTTTTATCTCGCATAAATTACCAAAAATGCTTAATTTTTGTGTTATAATAGGCATAAGAAGATTAGGAGGTAAAATGGTAAAAGTTGCAATTAACGGGTTTGGCAGGATCGGGCGAAATGCTTTCAAGATTTTGTTGGAACGTCGTGATGCGCAAATTGTTGGGATTAATGATATTACGGATGCAAAGACTCTAGCGCATCTTTTAAAGTACGATTCGTCTTACGGCACTTATGATAAAAAAGTCAGCGCAACTGAAAAATCTATTATTGTTAATACGCGCGAAATTCCGGTTTTTGCCGAGACAGATCCTGCCAATTTGCCATGGAAAAAACTTGGTGTCGATGTAGTGATTGAATCAACTGGTCGCTTTACTAAGCCTGAAGATGCCAAAGCGCACCTCAAAGCTGGCGCAAAACGAGTGGTGATTTCTGCTCCGGCCAAGGGCGAGGGCGCTAAGACTGTAGTACTCGGCGTAAACGAGGAAGTCGTAGATGACTCTGACTTGATCTTATCTAACGCTTCTTGCACAACCAATTGCATTGCACCAATTATGAAAATTCTGGAGGATGAATATGGCATCGAAAAAGCGATGATGACAACCGTGCATTCCTACACAGCCTCCCAGCGAGTGCTAGATGCACCAGCGAAGGATCTGCGTGAAGCCAGATCTGCAGCGGAAAATATCATTCCAACTACAACTGGCGCCTCAAAAGCTGCTGCTCTTACAGTCCCGTCCTTAAAGGATAAATTCACGGGGCTGTCGATTCGAGTGCCAACTCCGGTAGTTTCTTTGTCTGACATTACCGCGGTGTTAAAAGTTGAGACCACAAAGGAAGCTCTGGCTAATCTATTTAAAAAGGCTGCGAAGGAACCTTACTTTGAGGGAATTTTAGACGTAACAGACGAGGAGCTGGTTTCTTCGGATTTTATCGGTGATCCACATTCATGCATTGTAGATTTGCCACTGCTTGACGTAGTGGGAGGCAATCTCGTCAAAGTAGTAGCTTGGTATGATAACGAGTGGGGCTATTCTAACCGCCTAGTAGAGTTAGCTGTGGATTTTGGAAAGGCTGAATGATGGAAGTATACCTCGGAGCAGATTATCGTGGTCTAGAGAAAAAGAATTCTTTATTAGAGTTCTTGACAGCACAAGGCTTCAAGGCTACGGACCTCGGGGCTTTTGAATACGTTGAGGGTGATGATTTTAATGACCCAGCGGTGGCCGTTGCAAAAAATGTGCGTGAAAACCCAGGCTCAGTGGGAATTCTAATTTGTGATTCGGCACACGGCATGACCATTCAAGCTAATCGTTTTAAGGGCATCAGGGCAGCACACTGCGATAGTACTGAGTCGGCAGTTTTAGCACGTGAACACGAAGATGCTAATATTCTTTGCATGTCGGCGCATTTTTTGGACGAAAAAGCCATGGGGGCAATTGCAATGACGTTTCTTAACACGACTTTTGCAAGTTTAGAACGCCGGGTGAGGCGCATTAATCGTTTAGACGAAAGGGAAGATTATGATTAGAACAGTTTCTATCGTACCAGCTATACTGACCGATAACAAAGTTGAATATCGGGCTCAAGTGGAGCGGATTAATGTTTTTACGCGCCGCGTACAAATTGATGTGACGGACGGAATTTTTGCTCCAAACGAGACACTAGATGTGACTAATGTTTGGTGGCCGCGCAACTGGGAAGCTGATCTGCATTTGATGGCGGCAAACCCTTCCGAGAGTCTGGATACGATCTTAAAGTTAAATCCTTCGCTTTGCATTTTGCATGCCGAAGCTAACGAAGATTTGTTGCCTACATTTAAGGCGTTAAAGGACGCCGGCATCAAAGTTGGAGTGGCACTTCTACCTTCCACTTTTCCTGGCAACGTCAAACAATACATTGATGCGGCGGATCATGTCTTGATCTTTGCAGGACAGCCTGGCGTACAAGGCGCTCCGGCCGATTTGATGCAAATGGAAAAGATTCCTCTGATTCGTAATATGAAGCCAGAAGTGGAAATTGGTTGGGACGGCGGAGCTAATATGACAAATATTCGGGCTTTGGCACATGCTGATCTTGACGTAATAAATGTTGGTTCTGCAATTGCTCAGTCCGAAAACCCAGCTCAAACTTTCCAAGAATTAGTAGCCGAAATTGATAAAAATGGAGTAGTGCTCTAATGGCTAGGATCGTTTCATTAGGCAGTGCCCTACAAGATATATATTTGGTTGACCGAGATGATTTAACCCCAACAAGGATTGGTGATAGCGCAATTTTTGGCGAGATGTTAGTTGGCTCCAAGGTTGATATCGATAAAATTTCTTATGAAGTTGGTGGCGGCGGTATCAATTCGGCGATTACGTTCGCAAGGCATGGACACGAAGCAGTATTCTTAGGCAATATTTCCCACGATCCAGCTGGGGCTGCAATCGTTAAGACTCTAGATAGAGAAGGAGTTGATAGTAGCTATATTAATTTCTTGGAACGCAAAAATACTGGCACGTCTGTGATTCTACTAGATAGCAAGAGCGGTGAGCGGACGATTCTGACCTGTCGGGGTGCTTCAGAACAGTTTGGTAATTTTTCAGAAAAAGATTTGGACTTGATCCAGCCGGATTGGCTCTATATTACTACTTTGCGTGGAGATTTGGATACGTTAGAGCGATTTATGAAATATGCGAAAAAACTAGATATTAATATCATGTTTAATCCTGGTGTCAAAGAACTTGAACATCCAGAACAACTATTAAAGCTATTTGAATATGTCGATATTTTGAATGTAAACAAATCCGAAGCTGGCAAATTAGTGCCAGGAGTAGTCTTGTCTGAGCTACTCTATCATCTCATTAGTTATGTAGAAATCGCGATCATTACGGATGGGCAGATGGGCGGAATTGCGAGCGATGGCACCGAGACTTACCGTTTTGGCATCTATGAAGACCAAAAAGTCAAAGATGCCACGGGTGCTGGCGATGCGTTCGGCTCTGGATTCTTGGCGCATTTTGCAGCCGGTAAGTCCTTCAAAGATTCACTCGTTTTTGCTTCGGCTAACTCCACAGCTGTAGTCTCTAAACTTGGAGCCAACGCTGGAGTTTTGACCGGCAAAGAAAAATTACATTTAATGCCAATACAAAAAATATAAGGAGCAACATGATTAAGGCCGAAGAAGAACTACTCAAAAAATTATCAATCGCAGACCTAGAGCGTGCCAACGCGTATGCCAAGGACCTTGGGCGGGGCTTGCAGCTAGTACGGTCCTTCCCGCAGGGTGTGACAATTTTTGGCTCCGCCAGACTGCCGCAAGATTCAGTCTATTGCAGAATGGCTTTTAAGCTAGGGCACCTACTTGCCGAAAACGGGCATACTGTGGTAACTGGCGGTGGCCCCGGTATTATGGAAGCAGCTTCACACGGGGCCTACGAAATCGGTGGGCGCACGATCGGCCTAAACATTGTGCTAGCGCACGAGCAGTTCCCAAATAAATATCTTACTGATTATATGAATTTTGAATACTTCTTTGCTCGCAAAGTTTCGCTCGCAATGGCAGCGAAGGTTTTTGTCTTTTTCCCAGGTGGGTTTGGCACAATGGACGAAATCTCGGAAATCCTTTGTTTAATGCAGGAAGGGAAGATGCCCAAGATGCCAGTATTTCTAATTGGTAGAAACTATTGGCGTGCTTTTAATCGTGTGATTAAAAACATGGTTTTTCTAGGGCTCATCAATAAGAATGACACTGACATTTTTAGAGTCACAAATGACGTGACAGAAGTCGTAAAGGCTGCGAATAAAATTGGCCATCCCAAGATTTCCGAAAACTTCTATGATGGGTTCCGCGAGGCAGCGGAGCTCGCTAGGGATATGTAACCAATTTATGATTTTGTTCGGGAATTGTTCGGTGATACGCTAGATGTAGCGTATTTTGGTAGATTCTGGACGCTAGATATAGTGGTTGATGGTCACTATATATTATATATAGTGACAAAGGAAGCTTTCGCTTCTTGAGGGGTAAACCGAAATTACCTTGGGTTAAAATCCAGGGGAGGAAAAGCTCTAAGAGCCTACCAGACAACGGGCAAATAGGCCGCTGTACTTATTGCTGCCACCCGTACCCGGGCCGACGTAAGAGCTATACAGGTATAGGTAGTACGAGCTGTTGTAACCGTACGCTGTAGACGACCAATAGCTGCCGCTTCTACTCCTATCGTACGCCGACGCCGCATAGAAGTAGCCGGAGTAGACGAAATTATTAGGATAGCTTCTCAACTTTGCTGATACAGGACCTGCTTCTGTTGAACCAGTGTAATATGGAGAGCTAAAACTATCGTAATTAGCCGGATTAATACCACCATTTAGAGCATCCACCATTAAGTTCCAAAAATCATTATCATCGTTTGATTCTATTCTAGTTTTATTACCACCTTGAGGAAGCCGCCAACCAGTAGGACAAAGTGAAGTGCCAGTAGTGGATTGATTATTAGTGCCATTATAGGTTAAATCTGCAATAATAGCATGCCAAGTGTAGTAGTTACCATAACCATACCATTGATAGTAGGTAGTATTACCTGTTCCGTTATAGCTGGCAGTGAGGCTTCTATTAGTGTTATTGTTGTTATAGCGAGGCATGCGATAGTCTGGATAGTTGGTAGCGCCAATGTCTATACTAGCAGTACCGTCTTGAGTGCCAGAATAGTAAAGGGAGTTAGCGGTAGTGCTATCTGTAAAGTTAGCATTTTCAGTATCAGCTAGACCACCGAAGTTACCATAAGTAGCGGATGTACCGTAACCCTGAGAAAGAGCTCCAGTAGAATTGTCACTATTAGTACTATCTAGTCTTAAATTTTCTATCATCCAGCAGTGACCATCGGAGAGTCTTGCTACAGCATAGGTATTGTTATCTCTTTGGTCAGTCAGAGCAGTTACGCTAGCTAGGGTATTAACCCCGCTAGCACTAGCTTGAGTGAGGCTAGTGCAACCATTCCAGCTTTGGAGATTACCAGTACTAGCCACCCAGACTGGGTAAAGGATAAGGCCATGCTGTGAAACATCGGCATCTCCAGTACCGGAGGTGCTAGTAGTGATAGTTTGGTTTGGGCCGTAGATCGTACTAGAAGATGTGGCTACAAAATCTGGGCTCCAACCAGCAAAGCCATAATTAGAGCGGGAATAGTTTGGTGCAATGAGAGTAGGTGTAGCGTTAGAAGAAGTAGATTGTGCGCCAGCTGTAGCAGAAGCCGTCACAGTACCAAGTGAACTCATAGAGCCAACAATGTCAGAAGCATTGGGGGCATAGCAGATCTTATTGGCTGGGCAATCTGACTCGGCGAGTGGGGCGAGTGGTGCAGAGGCATCATTTGGATGCACCATCGTATATTTAACTTTGCCACTATAAGAATCAGCTACTTGGGAACTTGAGATATAAGCAGCATAAGTAGTAGTAATGGTAGAAGCAGTAGAACCAGTAGCGGAAGTTTTATGAGCGACTTTTACGTAAGTGTCTGGTACTACGTTAAAGTCATTGTAGCTATTATCAATGATAGGAGCATTCGTACCAGCTGTAAGTTTCATAGACCAGTAGGAAGTATCACCAGTATGAGTGGTACCAGTAGCAATAGCTGTACCAGAGTTAGCTCCTACGAGTTTAGTATGATTAGTGCCAGTATATTCATCACCAGTGTATCCTATAGCATAAATAGCATAGCCCGATGTATCATTACAAGTAGTAGAGATAGTGGTTTGTCCGATACCATCACTTTTATAAGTACCAGGATCAATATTAGCAGTATGAGCAGTATCTACAGTAGAAGTCATAGTACAAGCTTCGGGGACCGTGACAGAAGCATTGGCAGAAGAACTATCAGCAGAAACGTAGATAGAAGAGAGAAGAGCTGCAGAGAGAGCTGTAATACTTAATAGGCCTCCGACAGTTATATATAGACTAGTTGATGCACTAGTTTGATTAGTTCTATAAAAACGTTCCGTCATTCCCGAGATCCTATGGTTATATTGTTATGCTTATATTATAGCTAAACCACTATTTAGCGTCAAGGATTTTTTGCAATAATTATGAACATTTTATCTGTCTATGCTTTTTAGCAGTCATGGGAGTTGAAATTCATTTTAAGATGTGCTTATAATGCGTGCGGGTTGGCTTCGGGGTTGGTGGGGTTTGGTAATACACAGCAGGAATTTTTCGTGCGGGTGTGGAGCTTCAGTAAACCACCATTCTAGATACGTCAGAAGTTCAGAAAGGAGTTTAGATGGGCATACGATTATCGCTTTGGCGAATAAGAATTACCGTAAAGCTCTCGTTATGGCGAGGTAGCCGAAGAAAAAAATTAAGCCGCTAAAAGCGACTTAATCCAAACCCAGAGGTATAGTTTCTAGATCTATGTCTCTTATGCTTTTATATTAGCATAGCAGATAATTTTGTCAAGCAGCAAGTCTTTCTAGCTAGAATGGCTGGGCGAGGCGAAGGGAAGGATTGTTGTCGGAAATGCGGATGAGTTCGTTGTACTTGGCGACGCGGTCGGTGCGGGAGAGGGAGCCGGTTTTGATTTGACCGGTGCCGAGGCCGACGGCGAGGTGCGCGATGGAGACATCTTCAGTTTCGCCGGAGCGGTGCGACATTACAGTTTTGTATCCGGCACGCTTGGCCAGCATCACAGCGTCAATCGTTTCGGTAAGAGTGCCGATTTGGTTTGGTTTAATCAGAATTGCGTTAGCGCATTTTTCAGCAATACCTTTTTCGAGCAGTTTGGCGTTAGTAACAAACAAATCATCACCTACTAATTGGATCTTGGAGCCAAAGCGCTCGGTCATTTTGGCCCAATTCTGCCAGTCGTTTTCGGCTAAGCCATCTTCGATTGAAACTACCGGATAGTTATTAATAATCCAATCATACCAGTTCATTAAATCATCTGCGGATTTCCAATCGCCGTTAGTTTTGAGCACGTAATGATCTTTGTCGTAAAATTCTGAAGCAGCAATATCCATGGCAATCGCAATGTCTTCGCCGAGCTTGTAGCCGGCCTTTTCGATCGCAAGTTTGATGCATTCGAGCGGCTCATTGTCGCCTTCACGTACTTTTGGTGCATAGCCGCCCTCATCACCCACCGTAGTGGGGTAATCACGTTCTTTCAAAACCGCCTTAAGATGATGAAAAACTTCCGCGCCCATTTGTATGGCTTCGGCAATGGTGCTAGCGGATCGCGGAATAATCATATATTCCTGGAAATCCGTAGACCAAGAAGCGTGCGCGCCACCATTCATTACGTTCATCATCGGCATCGGAATTGACAGTTGGTCAGCTGTGCCAGCGAGTTCTGCCACGTATTGATAAAAGGGTATTTGGCGAGCCATTGCGTTGGCTTTAGCGTTGGCTAAAGAAACCGCAAGAATTGCATTGGCGCCTAAATTAGATTTGTTCGGCGTGCCATCGAGATCCAACATAATTTGGTCGACCATACGCGGATCGGCGGTATTGTCTACCAAAATATCGCGAATTTTGTCATTTACATTCCAAACAGCTTTTAAAACACTTTTGCCGAGATAACGCTCTGGATCCTCATCACGTAGTTCCAAAGCTTCGCCACTACCAGTTGAAGCACCAGACGGCACAATAGCGCGACCAAACCCGCCATTTTTTAGATAAACTTCGGCTTCTACCGTAGGATTACCACGCGAATCCAAAACTTGTCTTGCTTTTATATCACTAATCAAAAAATTATCCATAAACATTATTATATCACGTATTGTATTAAAAATAGCTTATGCTATAATGAGTTTAATTAACAATAAACGAGGAGTTTTTATGAGCGAAAAAACCGGGGAAACGCCAAATCCCTTGCACCAAGGTGCAAAAACCCAGCCTGCAACTGGGGCTGGCAATTTAAATGCTAATCCGGCTGAGCCTGCGCATCCAACGGCAGCGGCTCCTGCACCCGATCCAATGGCCAGGCCAATGGTAAAGGCAGCGATGCCAGCCGAGGAGCCACCCAAAAAGAAGAAAACCGGCCTTATTATCGGCCTAGTCGTGGCGATTTTGGTTCTAGCTGGTGCAGGCATAACTGCGGCAATCCTTCTAGCTGGCGGCAATAGCGATCCAGTAGCAAAGGCCTTAGATAAGCTTGCGAGTGGTAATGTGCCACAATATGTGAAAGTCGATGGCACCATAGAAGTAGAATCGGACGATTCGAGTTCTATGCTGTCCAAGATGTCTCTCAAGCTTCAATCCGATATGGATACCAAGTCATCTGCTAGTGATTTGAAGGCAACTCTAGTTGCAGACATCAGTGGTAGTAGCAAGCTTTCACTCGACCTAGAAGCCATTAGCACCGAAGGCGGTGATATTTACTTGAATATCAGCGGTATCGAAGATGCAGTGACCGAATACATTAAAATGGTAGCTGGCACAAGTGGGGCTAGTAGCAAAGCAATTGTTTCATACTACATGTCAGCGTTTGGTGATGTCTTTGACTCGCTTGATGGCAAATGGCTCAAGGTTTCGACTGACGATTTGAAGTCCCTCAGCGAAAGCATGAATACTGGTAGCCAAGCTACCTGCGTGACTGATCTTGCTGAAGAAATTAATAAAGGCGATCAAAGTCTAGTTGATGCTTATCGCAATAATCCATTTATTTCTTCTACAACTGAGGGTGTGACCTTGGCTAGCAAAGGTAGCGGTCCAGTTTACAAAGTCGTAGTTGACAAAGAGGCTTATAACAGCTTCAAGGAAAAGGCGAAGGAATCTACTTTGATCAAGAAAGCTGCCAATTGTCTAAACACTACTACTTCTACTGGTACCACTGACCTCAGTGAAGGCACTGATATTTATGTAGAGGTAGATAATGACAGCAACTTTACTAGACTCTATACTAGCAAATCAGCGACGGAAGATTGTTGCCCTGATGGCGCTGACTGCTACCGAGCTTGCGCCACAATGAAGGCTACGATTGATTTTAGCTTCTCGTATCCATCTAGCCTCACCATTGAAGAACCATCCGATGCTAAAGATTTGATGACTACTCTTCAGAAAATCTTTGGTCAATACACTAGTGGTCCGACAGTAGACATCTACGATGATGATGACGACGACGATGATGACTACGACATTGAAGATGATGCCTAGAATTTGACTTTTTTAGGATAAGTTGTATAATAAAAATATGGACATGGCATTAAAACAAAAACTCAGTAAACTCCCGG
This sequence comes from Candidatus Saccharimonadota bacterium, assembly GCA_017514905.1. Classification (GTDB taxonomy): domain Bacteria; phylum Patescibacteriota; class Saccharimonadia; order Saccharimonadales; family Saccharimonadaceae; genus Nanosyncoccus. The sequence continues at coordinate 7,633 of JAFWIK010000002.1, read as the reverse complement.
CTAGTCCGGGAGTTTATTTTCATAAAAACGCGGCAGGGGAGATTATTTATGTAGGCAAAGCAGCTGTGCTTAAAAACCGGGTACGACAGTATTTTCAAAAGTCTAAAAAGGATGTCAAAACTGAGGCTTTGGTGCGAGAAATTGCCGATACTGACTGGATTGTCGTAGACACTGAAATGGACGCGCTGTTTCTAGAGTCTGAGATGATCAAGCGGTATATGCCAAAATGGAATATTCTTTTACGTGACGATAAAACCGTTTCTTATATTAGAATTACTATGAATGAAGAAGTACCTTATCTTAGCTTCACTAGGACGCCAGTTGACGATAAGGCTACATATATCGGGCCGTTTTACGGTAAACTCGTAGTCGATAAAGCCGTAAGAATGCTCCGTCGGATTTTTCCGTATTACACTAAACCCTATACTGGCAAAAAAACATTGGATACCGATCTTGGTTTGACACCGGGGATCGAAATCGGAAAGACAACTGCTAAAGATTATAAACACAATCTTAAAAAACTAATCCGCTATTTAGAAGGGGATCGCGAAAAACTATTAATTGACCTCAAGAAAACTATGAAGGAAGAAGCTGAAAAAGGGGACTTCGAAAAAGCAGCAGAAGCACGTGACCAGTTGATGGGGTTAAGAGAACTCAAAAAGAAAATCGTATTCTCGGACAAAGAATTTTTGGATATTTCATCAGATCAAGCCTTAAAACAACTACAAGAATTATTACTGCTCGAAAAGCCCCCACGCCGAATTGAAGGCTATGATATTTCACATCAATCAGGCGAAAACACGGTGGGAAGTATGGTGGTATTTATCAATGGCGCATCGGCACGAAGCGAATATCGCAAGTTCAAAGTACGAACTTCTCGGAATGATGATCTTAAAAGTATGAAGGAAGTAATCTCGCGCAGGCTCAAACATCCAGAATGGGACTTTCCGGATCTCATACTACTCGATGGGGGGATCACGCAAGTAAATGCGATTTTGCCGTTAGTGGAGCCGTACGGTATTCCGGTGGTCGGCCGCGATAAGTCAGGCAATCATTCGCGCAGCAGCAAAGTAGTATTGATAATTCCAAATCTGTCCAATCTCGGGACGGGTCGCTCGCTCCCGTCTTCACGGGGACCAAGCCCTCATTCTCGGCAGCAGCCTCCGAAAGCCCTCGATTGGAACAATTTGGAATTATCAAATAGTTCGCATATTGCGCGACTGATTGCCCGGATTGACGAAGAAGCACATCGTTTTGCGATTACGTATCATTCTTTACTCAAACGAAAAAATATGCTAAAATGAATTCACAAGGAGTTATTTTATGCAAATCGGAAGTTTTCTAGAAGCAGTAGTATTTATATCAGCATTCTTGACTATAATTTTGATCCTATTACAGCGTCGTGGGGCGTCGCTGGGTGCTGGGTTCGGTAGTTCAGGCGAGCTCTACACCACTAGGCGTGGTCTCGAGAAATCTCTTTTTATTACCACTATTGTGATGGCTGTAATATTCGTTTCATCAATTTTAGGGTTACTATTAATTCCATCATAGACTATGAAAAGTTCAATTAGAAAGCGTGGGCAGAGGTTTATTAGAAAGTTTTCGCGTGCTTCGGTAAAAGCCGGGGAAGAAGGCAAGGAGCATATCAAGGAAAACTTATTTATGCGATTTTCGCACATCGCGAATGTAAGACTTTTGGTAGTAGAGTGGTGTTTACTCGTGGGTGCACTGATACTTTTTGCAATCACGCAGGCTTTTTGGTTCAGCGGATCATACGCCGTAAATGTCTTTAGTGAAGGCGGGACTTATACAGAAGCCACGCTTGGTGGTGTTAAATCATTAAATCCACTTTTTGCTACTACCAATAGTGAAAAGGTCTTAAGTAAGCTTATGTTCGCAACGCTTTCTACTGTAGATTATTCTGGGCATGCTGGGATTGGTCTAGCTAAGTCAATCAGGCCAAACGATGATGGTACGGTTTGGACTGTAAAGCTGAGGGATGGACTGAAATGGTCGGATGGCGTTCCCATTACCAATGAGGATGTTATATATACAGCAAATTTAATCAAAAACCCTTTGGTTAATACAATCTATAGTTCTAATCTGACTAAAGTTAAAATAGAGGAAAACGAAGATAAGACAATCACGTTTACTCTGCCTTCGGCTTATGCTGATTTTATGACGGCATTAAATTTTCCAATTGTGCCAAAGCATGTTCTAGAAAACACTGATCCGCAAAATTTAGTGGAAAATAATTTTTCGAACGCTCCAGTTACTTCTGGTGCTTTTAGCTTTAATGCTGTCCAAACAACAAATAGCACTGAAGAAAAAGTGTATTATCTATCTGCTAACCCAGATTATTATAAAGGCAAGGTGCTTTTAAATAGTTTCGGAATTCACACCTATGAGACGAAGGATGATATAATTAAAGCCATTAATAATGGCTCGGTCACAGCGACAGCTGAACTTTCTGGCAGAGAAACCTATCAGATTAACTCTGGTAGTTTTATAGCAAAAAATTCTAGTTTGAATTACGGAGCGTTTATCTTTTTCAATACAACTAGTGAGGTAACTAAAAAAGCTGCAATGCGTGCTGCAATTCGGCAGGGAATTAATATCGATAAAATCCGTGCAGCAGCTCCAGATACTACGCCGCTAGACTATCCGGTGCTTAAATCACAAATTAAATTATCGAAATATCCAGAATTGCCAGAACGAGATGTGGAAGCGGCTAAAACAACTATCAAAGAGCTCTATCCTGATACAAAACCAGAAATTAACTTAACTACAGTCAATTCTGGGTACTTACCACAAGTAGCTGAAGTCTTAAAGGAAGAACTAGAAAAACTAGGTTTTGAAGTGTATTTAAATACCTATGATGAAAATCAAGAATTTATTGGTGAAATTGTAGCAAAAAGAAGCTATGATATTTTACTTTATGATATTGAGCTTGGCACTGATCCTGATCTTTTGCCATATTTTCATTCTTCGCAAGCTTCAAATTCTGGACTTAACTTGTCAAATTATCGCAATGCCATAGTGGACGATTTGATCCTGGGGGCAAGAGACACCTTGGACCGCGATTTGAGAGCACGTAAATATGAAACCATTTTGGAATATTTATCAAACAGCGTGCCAATAATTGGCTTATATCAGCCAAACCTGACTTACTATTATAATAAAAACGTACGTACTTTTGGCAATAATGTAAGATTAGTCACAGCGATTGATCGCTTTTCAGATATTAACATGTGGGCAGTTTCTAAATCTACTAAAAATAAAACACCATAATACACTTTACAAAAAATTGTGCTATAATAATAGTAATGCGCGCGTGGTGGAATTGGTAGACACGCTACCTTGAGGTGGTAGTGGCCACAATTACGGCTGTGCTGGTTCAAGTCCAGTCGCGCGCACCAAGCGTTTAGGCGCCATAACTAAAACTAAGGAGGTAAATGAAGAGTAAGCTTGTTCTATTATCAACCGCAATCTTTGCGCTTTCTTTAAGCGTTGGCCTAGCTGGTTCCGTTAGAGCTGACGAAGAAAAGGGTGAGGAAGAGAAAACCAGTGAGACTACAGAAACAAATAGCTCGGGCACCAATATTAGTTTGACGCCAGTTAGTAAAGTACTTGAGATTTCACCGTCATCTAAATATGAAGATTCTTTTGAAGTTAAAAATGATGGTGACAAAAACATAGATATCGAGGTGTATGCAGCTCCATATTCGTATGTTTATTCGGAAGAAGCCGACGCATATCAATTAGGCTTTAGCAATGAAAATAGTTTTACTCAAATTACACGATGGATCACTTTTAAAGACGCTGGTGGCAAGTGGGATAAAAAACCGACTTTTACCATCAAGGCTAAAGAAAGTATCACCGTAAACTACCGCGTTTCTACGCCAGACAGTATTCCGGCTGGTGGTCAGTATGCAGTTTTGTTTGCACATACTTTAACCAGCGTAACCTCTGCGAATGGTATTAAAACTGAGGCCAGCCCAGGGTTGGTGGTATACGGACATTCTACAGAAGGTGAGCTAGATCGTTCTCACGAAGTCAAAGATATGAAAATTGAGCAGAACATCAATGAAAATGGAACGACTAGAAGTGGAATTTTTGCCTCAGCAAAGGTCAAAAATAATGGTAACGTAGATTTTGGCGCCAAAGGCATATTGAAAGTTGAAAGCATTTTAGGTGGCTCTAGTTATGAGACCGAAAACGGGGGAGTACATATTTCAGTGATTCCAGAAACTGAGCTTTCGATTTCGGATGAATGGAAAGATGCTCCGGGATTCGGTATTTATAAAGCAACTTGGTCGGTCAGCGTAAATGGCGAAGAACCACAAATTATTGAACAAATTATATTTATTAATCCTCTACCTCTAGTATTTTTCACAATAATACTATTGACAATAATAATCATATGCGCTATAATCTTCGTCAGGAAGCGTAAAGAACGCCGTTCTAGGTTAGCTGCGTAACCATTTAGCGGTATTCCTTACAAAACCAAAACAAAAATATAAAAAATAAAAGAGAGTGCAGAGTATGGAAAAAACAAAAAAGAAAATTTTAGGATTGCTTGGGCTCCTTTTGGTAGCAGCAATCACGGTTTTTGCGGCATTTTTGCCGGGACCAGAAGCAATGGCAACAGGTAGCGTCACCGATACGGTACAGATCCGCGTAGTAGGCGACAAGCCAAATGTTGATATTGTGAGCGATTTAAAAACAGACGAAGTGGTCACGACACCAAAACATGATGTGACGATTAATTATGAGAATCTCAATCATATTGAAGCGACGTTGACATTTACGGACAAAGATGGCAACAAACATAGTGTTCCCCTATTAAACGAAGACCTGGATTATGAGGCAGGAAGTAGAACGTTCTCGTTTGATTTTTTGGAAGGCGATTATGACTATGGGGATTACGTTTTGACGGTAAAAGGTACTGGTGTAGGTGGTGTAAGCGATACGACAACTTTGAAGTTTTCGTTTGTGCCGGTAGAAGCAAGTATCACTGAAGATGGCGACACTGGTGATCCAATAGTCGATTTGGATTACGATCCAGATGAGGGTGGACCAGAGGATGATGGCAAGGTTAAGGAAATAAAGATTACTATCCTTGACGAAAAAGGTAACCCAATCGAAATATCTCCAATTATCGTACAGGCTCCAACCAAAGAAGTAAAGATACCATTTGATGAACTAGGACTACCTTCTGGAAAATATACGGTTGAAATCGAAGCATTTGATAGGCACGGTAATTCGCTTTATAAAAAGATAAGCTATGTATATTATTACAAGACAATACCTGTGCCTGGTACTGGCGGTGACGATACTAAGACGCCTGATACCGGTGGTTTGCTGGGTAGCCTAAATATCTCGAAGTCTGATTATTTGACTACTGGATTAATGATCTTCGCGATTGTTGGCATAGGCGGCACGATTTATATCATTAAACACGACAAGAAAACTAGGAAATAACTTTTAAACAATTTATTTGAATTAATCTGCACTGTAATTTGGGCGCTTATACTGCGAGGGCGCCCAAATTTTTTTGGTTAAAAAATAAACCGCTTTTAAAGCGGTTTATTATAATCTAAACCTTTACTCGGTTACACCGAGTTCAAGTCGTTTAAATTGACGTATTGTGATATTTTCACCAGTTTTTGCAATTGCTTCTTTAATAAACTGTTCCACAGTTTTAGTATCGTCAAGAATGTAAGGTTGGCTCATCAAGACCTTCTCGGCAAAGGCTTTTTTGAGTTGGCCTTCGATGATTTTGTCTTTCATGTTGGCTGGGCCTTTGAAGTTTTCTTCTAGTTCTTTGATTTTTTTATTGCGATCTGCTTCTGGAATATCAGCTTCAGAGACGTAAAGTGGATTCATTGACGCAATTTGCATCGCGATTTGATGAGCCAAGGTCTTGAATTCATCGGTCTTGGCGACGAAACTGGTTTCACAGTTTACTTCGACGATTGCACCGAGGCGGCCATCATGAATATATGATTCAATTAGGCCCTCGCGAGTTTCACGGTCACCACGCTTTTCGGCCTTAGTAAGACCTTTTTTTCGCATGGCCTCTAGGGCTTTGTCAAAATCACCTTTGGCTTCGACCAAAGCTTTTTTGGCGTCAGTCAAGCCGGCACCAGAAAGTTCCTTTAATTTTTTAATTTGTTCAATGGTAACTTCTGCCATTTTGCCTCCTAATTATTATTTTTTACCTTCTTTAATTGCTTCAGCGAAGTAGCTAAGGATTAGCTTGGTCGCTTTGAGAGAATCGTCATTACATGGAATGACGTAGTCAATGTTCGATGGATCCACGTTGGTGTCAACCATTGCAAAAACTGGAATACCGAGAGTGTTAGCTTCTTTCACGGCGTTCTTATCTTCCATAGCATCTACTACGATCACAGCCGCTGGCTGCTCGGTCATTTCTTTGATACCGCCGTAGCGTTCGTTCAAAAGATCGATTTCTTCTTGGAATCTTTGAACCTCGAGCTTAGAATAGCGATTTTCAATCTCGCCAGAGGCCATCTTACGTTCCAAATCTTTAAGTTTCTTAATTTGGCGATTAACGGTTTCGACGTTAGTTAGAGCACCGCCAATCCAGCGTACTGTCACATAGGGCATATCAACCGATTCGGCAGTTTCTTTGACGGCATCTTTGATTTGCTTCTTAGTACCGACGAAAAGAATTTTTTTGCCATTTTTAACAATCTCAGTGATCTTCGGCAAAGCCGTTTCGAGGCCTTCGACGGTCTTTTCGAGGTTGATAATATGAGCGCCTTGGCGCTTGCTATGAATGTATGGCGCCATCTTGGGGTGCCAGCGGCTCGTCTTGTGGCCAAAATGCGCACCACTTTCGAGTAGAGCCTTCATATCGACTGCTACAGTCATAGATTTCCTTTCTCACTGTTTTTGGGTCTCGACATTTCGCCAGGAAACCTCCCAAAAACTGTTTCGTTAAATTAATAATGCATTTATTATAGCACAGAGGAGGGAAATGCGCAAGTATATCGTATTTTCATATTGCCAAGCCCATTTCATTCTAAAGCAGGACTTGTTCCGTTAGTGATTTTCACAAAATCCGGCAGATGCGAGCGCTTTACGCCTTATTACAATTGTTCTATAGCGCGCTCAGACCGAACCTTTCTGGCTACTATTATTCTACTTATCCGCTCAGGGAGCGCTCGCATGACTGGGATTTTATCAAAATCACAACGTAACAAATCATTTTTATTGCTTTAGAATGAAATGTGCTTGGCGAAACTAAATTTATGGCAGACAAGGAACTTAAAAAGGCAAAACTAGGAATCTAGCAAGCACCTCAATGAGATTCCGACGAGGCGACTGTAGTCGATCGCGGGGTAGACACTGCTTGAATCCACGCGGAGGTAGTACATGCTGGTGTCATTGTACCTAGTAGAAGACCAGAAGTAGCCGTTCGAGCCCTGATTGACCGCCGAGCCACTGTAGAAGTAGCCCGACCGAGGAGTAGAAAGATTATATTGGAGGCTAGCGGTATTTGTTGCAGTTTGAGTAGTATTATAGTAACCATACAATGAATTATACTCACCACTAGAGCCACCAGTAGGCATTCTCCAGCCAGCCGGGCAAAGGTCTTCAGTGG
>JAFWIK010000026.1 GCA_017514905.1 Candidatus Saccharimonadota bacterium | reverse complement strand
GGGAGATTTTTTTAACACTTGCACGTACTTTCATAGTGTCAAAATATCCTTTCCTGTTAAGTTGCGAATCCACGCTCTTTAGCTTTTTGCAAATAAGCTAAAGTGTTGTGAAAATCACAACAATTAATATTAATCTTTGAGCCGAAAGCTGATTCTACCCTTTGTAAGATCGTAAGGGGTTAACTCAACCTCAACTCTGTCACCCGGGACGAGACGAATATAGTTTTTTCGCATCCTCCCACTCATATGGGCAACAATAATATGACCATTCTCGAGTTCAACCCGAAACTGGGTATTCGGCAGCGCTTCAACAACACTACCCGTGAGCTTAATCACTTCCTTTTGACTAGCCATAAATTACTGTTCAATTTTATCATACAAAAGAAGCTTTGTAAAGCCCAAAACGTACAGATTTTATAGCTGACAAGACTAAAACACTGTGTCTTGGGACATTTCGGAGGTTACGACCGAGAATTAGGGCGCGAGCCCCGTGACGACGGGAGCGAGCGACCCGTGTCCCAAAATACGGTGTTTTAGTCTTGTACAATTACGGCTCTGACAAATTGTCTTGAAAGATATGTTTGTCTCTGTTGTGACCACTCACCAGTGCATGAAATCAAAGTTAATGATTCCACTCCTTCTTCAGGAGAATTAGCTGCAGTCGCCATATAATTGTCTGAATCAGATAACGATATCTCATTGTTTTCTACTACCTTATAGTTGAAAATCACACCATCACCACGTTCTACCTTTAAAATATCACCATAAGAAAGTTCAGGCAATCTCTTAAAAACACCCTGTTTGGTCGGACCCCCATTATGTCCATCAATAATCATAGTACCACCTTGTCCAGGTTTGCCTGAACCGTTATACCATCCCACATCAAAAATATTATTTGGAGTATCAAGCTCTCCCCTAGTATTTACGCCCATAGCCAAAACTCTAGCATTCTTAATACCTAGTTTTTCAACTGTCAAATAACGTGGCCGATCTGGTGGCACATTGTATTGTTCTACCACCTCTTCTGTGGGCTCTGTTTCATCCAAGTCATCTGGAGCATCATTTTGCACAGCCGCCGCCCGTTCACTGCCTTCTTTTTCATCATAATAGCTATTTTCAAAACTAACAACACGGATCAAGAAAATCAAAATGAACAGACCCAGGACCGCCCAAAAAACCCAAGTTGCAATTTTTCGCCAACCCCTAATTTTCAAGCTCATCGCCAAAATCGTCGTAAGTTACCATCAAAGCCCTAGAATCTATCGACCGTAGATTCTCAAGCGCCACCGTCACTACAATGAGAAGCCCGGTACCAGAGATCGAAAGACCAAGTGGCGAACCAGTCGTCATAATAAAGATATAATCTGAGATAAATGGCAACATTGCAATCGTACCAAGAGCAAGAGCACCAAATAGATCCAAATGATTTACTACCTTACCAAGGTATTTAGCTGTACTAATACCCGGCCTCACGCCCTCAATAAAACCACCCTGTTTCTGCAAATTATCTGCAATTTCTTTTGTATTAAAGATAATCGAAGTATAAAAGTAAGTAAACATAAACACTAGTAGAAAATAAAGCGCTGGATAAACAAACCATTGGGCCGTAATTCCATCCGGATATAAAGACGCAAAGTTACTCGCCGAAGGCGCCGAAAAAACAGTAGTCAAAGTTTTACCGATCTCATTCTCAGTGTCAAACGTCGTAATAACCTGCCCAACTAACGCCGGTAACGATAAGAAAGCCGTCGCAAAAATTACGGGGATCACACCTGCCGCAATCATCTTAATTGGCAGAATTGATTTAATACCGCCATACGAAGAATTACCATGTACTCTCTTTGCATAATTAATCGTAATAATCCGCTGCGCTTCATTCAACTTCACCAAGAAGAAAATAACGATTAACATGATTATAGCAAATACAACATAACCCCAGAATATCGAAGCTTGAATCGGAAACTCCATACCAAAAATATTCAGATTTGCCTCATCGATAATTGAAAGTCTCGCCGTAAGCGATCCAATCATCGACGGAAGCTGTGAAATAATCGAGGCAAAAATCAAAGTTGAAATACCATTACCGATGCCCTGCTCAGTAATAAGCTCGCCAAGCCACATCAAAATGACCGAGCCAGCAGTCATCGCAGTCACTGAAAGTGCCCAATCACTAAATGTTGGTGTAAAGTCAGAAGCAATATTAGCCGCTAAAGTTGATTGGTATAGAATAAATATATAGGCAATCGACTGTACAACTGCAAGCGGCACTGTCAATATCCGAGTCCATTGGTTAATCTTACGACGACCCACCTCACCATCGTTCGAAAGTTCCTCTAAGGAAGGAATTGCCTTCGTAATCAACTGAATAATAATAGACCCAGTAATATAAGGTGAAAGACCTACTAAAATGATACTAAATGAAGCCAGCCCACCACCAGAAATCATGTTCAAAAAACTCGAAAAGTCAGATTTATCAAGAAGATTAGTCACAGCCTCCTTAAATGTTGCTGCGTCTCCCATCGGAACCGGAATTTGTGCGAGTAAACGATACGCCACCAAAATACCAAAGATAATCATCACCCGCTTCAGCATGTCTTTATTCTTTAATGACTTGAAAATATTCTTGAAATGCATAAAAACCTCTTAGTAACTACATCTAGTATATCACATGATCCTAAAATTTTAAACCCCAAATCTAGAAAATTATCAATAAGTCGCATTAGGCTCTGGAAAGAGCTTGGAATTGTTCGCCTGTAAAAATCACAACACAGGTCAAGAAAAAATCTCCTTATTCGCCCTTCGGGCTGGGGAGATTTTTTCGTTACTGAGCTGCACCTTTCACGCAAACAATTCTGATCTAAATCACATTGCGCTTTTTAAGAAATTCATGTGACATTATTACAAATTTTCCAGGTCTGCTTCAGTTGGCACCTTCGCGTCGGAAACTTCAAAGTCCTCGATCGGCCGTACACCAGTTCCTACCGGAATCTTACGACCAATGATTACGTTCTCCTTAAGACCACGTAGATGATCAACTCGACCATTAATTGCCGCATTAATAAGTACTCTCGTGGTATCCTGGAATGAAGCTGCCGAAAGGAACGAATCCGAAAAGATCGAAACCTTTGTAATGCCAAGCAACAAATTAGTATAAGTCGCTGGTTTCTTACCGTTTGCTTCCAATTCCTTATTTTCCAGAATTACCGCAGCTTTTGAGGTGATATCACCAGACACAAAGGATGAATCACCTGGATCACTGATCTGAACTCTTGAAAACATTTGACGTACCAAGATTTCAAGATGCTTTGGCGAAATCTCATGACCCTGTGCTGCATAGACACTAAGTACATCGTTCATAATATAACGTTCTGTCGCCTCAGTGCCCTTATATTTAAGAAGATCTTGTAGATTCAGAGAACCAGTCGTTAATCTATCGCCCGCCTTCACGGTGTCATTTGACTTTACAACTAATTCAGCATCGCCTGGGATCTCAATTCTTGCTGCCGCAGAAGGAGCCGCTACTAGAATAATCGCGTCCTTAACTAATTCCACGATACCCTTTTGTTTAGCCTTTACAGCAGCTTTTTTATCATCCTTCTCAATCAATACTTCACCAGCTTTGACGGACTCACCGTCTTTCTTAGCCGGTTTACGGCCTTCTAGTGGAATCCGCTCAATCACGCCGGATTGTGCTGCGATTTGAACCACATAATGGTTGCCATCTTCCCAAACTTCCACTACGCCGTCAATTGGCGAAACAAAGGCTTGACCTTTTGGTGTGCGAGCCTCAAGTAACTCCTCTACGCGAGGAAGACCTCGAGCAATTGCACCAGAACCTGCTACACCAGAACCGTGCTTAGTATCAAGTGTGAGCTGAGTGCCCGGCTCACCTAGAGACTGTGCCGCAATCACACCGACTGGCTCATCTGCCGCCACTAGCGAACGCGTAGACATATCCACACCATAAGCCTTGCGTGGAATTCCATTTACCGCCGTAGTCGACAAGATTGATTGAATCTTGACGCTATCAATTTTTTCGTCAGCTTCAATTTGTTCAGCCATTTCCTTAGTAATTAGTTCATCTGCTTCAAGATAACCTGGCACCGCTTCAGCTGTATAACGACCAGCGATTCTGGCGCTAAACTCAATACCAGAAGCTTCTGTCTCGTTACGATAAACCGTAAACCCAGGATCTTCTGCCACTTCATCTGTCGTAAATACATCTTGTGATACATCTACAAGACGACGTGTGAGATAACCAGAGTCTGCAGTACGTAAAGCCGTAGACACCTGACCCTGACGTGCGCCTCGTGTCGCGATAAAGGATTCTAGTGTATTTAGGCCTTTCTTATATGAAGACTTTACTGGGAGCTCGATCTCGTTGTTGTTAATATCCACCATAATGCCAATCTCAGCTGAAGCAAGTTTAATATTGGAAATATTACCACGTGCACCCGAGTTCACCATCACGGCAATGTCGGTATCCATTTCAGATAACTTATCTTGCAGAAAGTCTGAGATCTTTTTATCAATATCTCGCCAGTTTGCAATCGTAAGTTTGTAACGCTCATCCTCAGTGACCAAACCGTCATTAAATTGTTGCTGAATCAAAGCAGTCTTGGCATCACCTTCCGCGATGAAATCATCGATTTCATCGTAAGTTGGATAATCGTCCTTAGCCGTAGAAATCGAAGCAATCGTCTCATATTCGAATGCCAAATCCTTCAAAGCATCCGCAGTCTTTACTGTGACCTCTGGACCATATAGGTCAAAGATATCAGCCATCACCTTAGAAAGGTGCTTCTTAGTCTGTACACCATCATCGTAAGGATAATCTTCAGGAAGAATTTCGTTGAAAATCACTCGACCCAGTGTAGTATTCCTAATTTCTTTCTTAGCAAAAACTCGAATTGGCGTCTGAAGCGCAATAATGCCATTGTCATAAGCCATTTCTGCTTCATAAACACTCGAAAATGCTTTTGGCTTACCCTGATCTGTACCCGGCTTATCATAAGTCAGATAATAAGCACCAAGCACCACATCCTGGTAAATTGCTAATACTGGCGAACCATCGGCTGGCTTGAGCAAGTTCTTGTTTGAAGCCATCAATTCCCTCGCCTCAGCTTGAGCTGCATCAGAAAGCGGTAGATGAACTGCCATCTGGTCACCATCGTAATCTGCGTTAAAGCCCGAAGCTACTAATGGATGAAGTTTAATCGCTTTACCGTCAATTAATCTAGGCTGGAACGCCTGCACCGAAAGTCTATGTAGCGACGGTGCACGGTTTAGAAGCACATATTTGCCTTTGATCACATCATCTAGCGCATCCCAAACCACCGTTTCTTTCGCCTCAATAAGTCTTGAGGCAGCTCTAATATTATTAGCATATTCATTACTAATAAGCCAAGAAATCACGAATGGCTTAAAGAGCTCGAGTGCCATCTGTTTAGGCAGACCACATTCGTTGAGTTTAAGCTCTGGGCCTACTACAATCACTGAACGACCAGAGTAATCCACCCGCTTACCAAGTAAGTTTTGACGGAAACGACCTTGCTTACCTTTAAGAAGATCAGACAAAGACTTCAATTTGCGACGACCGTTCGTCGAGTTTGCACCTCGAGAACCATGTGTAGCCGAATTATCAATCAAAGCATCTACCGCCTCTTGTAACATTCGCATCTCATTGCGACAAATTACTTCAGGCGCGTTCAAATCTATTAGCTTCTTCAAACGATTATTTCGGTTAATCACGCGACGGTATAGATCGTTTAAATCTGAAGTTGCAAATCGCCCACCAGGTAGTGAAATCATCGGACGAAGATCTGGTGGAATCACCGGAATCACCGTCAAAATCAAATCAACTGGGCGAATATTCGCCGCTTGCATACCTTCAAGCGTCTTCAAACGCTTTTGAATCCGCTTCTCTTTTTGACCTTTGACTTTTTGCTCTTCTGTCCGAAGTTTTTCAATCAAAGCATCGAGATCGATGTCGTCTAACAGTTTCTTAATTGCTGTAGCGCCCATCTCTACTTCGATCAAATCTTCATACTCTTCTGGCAAATTACGATATTGTACTTCAGTAATCACACCGCCTTTTACAAACGATTCGAGCATAGCTTTTTTCGCTTGATAATCAGCTTCTAGCTCATCTATTTCCTTAGTCTGAGCATCAGCCAAAGCTTTCACGTCAGCATCTTTAACCTTCGCTTCCTTTTGATAGCGAATCTTAATTGCCTCTCGAGCAGCCATCGTTTGGTTTTCCAACTCTTCTAGATGCTTATTGACTTCATCAGTCTTTGCATCAGTAATAAGATAAGTAGCGAAATACACAACTTTTTCGATATTCTTAACCGAAATATCTAGAAGTAGCGACAGAGCGGAGGGGATCCCTCGCATAAACCAAATATGAGCTACAGGAGCCGCTAAAGCGATATGCCCCATACGTTCACGCCTTGCAATCGATTTAGTGACCAGGTTACCTTCTTTGTCTACTGCTGCTTCACGACTTCTCACGCCTTTTAGTTTCGAATCATGCGGATTAATATCCTTAGTTGGTCCAAAAATTCTTTCGCAGAACAAACCATCACGTTCTGGTTTTTGAGTACGATAGTTAATCGTCTCTGGTTTTGTGACTTCGCCATAGCTCCAATTCAAAATATCATCACGACTCGCCACTGATAAACGAATTGAATCGAAGTCAGATGCACTAATAAAGTTATCCATCCAAGCCATCTTAGAACTCCTCTCCAAGATCAACGGTACCATCGTCTTCGTCAATCTCTTTTATTTCGATCCCCTCATCCGCAAGCATTGCCTCGGCCTCTGAATCATCGAGGTCTAGAATTTGCGGCTCAGTCTCTTTTTTATGTTGATCATAGATGGATTGATCATCCTTGTCAGTTTCAATATCCTTTGAAGTCTTTTCGATCGCATCACCAGCATCGGCTGATTCACCGTGATCGAGTAAATCTACTTTGAGGCCTAAACCTTGAAGCTCCTTTACCAAGACATTAAAGCCTTCTGGTAGCTTTGGCCCCTCAATCGGTTCATGCTTAATAATCGATTCATAAGCCTTCGCACGACCATAGACATCATCAGATTTAATGGTAAGCATTTCCTGAAGTGTGGTTGCAGCACCATAAGCTTCGAGTGCCCAAACCTCCATCTCACCGAAACGCTGACCACCATTTTGTGCTTTACCGCCGAGTGGCTGTTGCGTCACCATTGTGTACGGACCGGTCGAACGAGCGTGAATCTTATCTTCTACCATGTGATGTAATTTCAAAATATGCATCACACCAACTGAAGTCCTCTCATTAAATGGCTCGCCAGTGAGACCATCATAGAGCTGAACTCTACCATCACGGCTAAATCCTGCTCGCTCAAGCTCTTCCGAAATTTTCTCATCCGGTACACCATTAAATGATGGCGTTGCCACTTTATAGCCTAAAGCCTTCGCAGCCATACCTAAGTGAATCTCAAATAACTGCCCCAAGTTCATACGAGAAGGCACGCCCATTGGTGACAAAATCACATCAATCGGAGTACCATCTTCCATAAATGGCATATCCTCTACCGGTAATACTCTCGAAACCACGCCTTTGTTACCGTGACGACCCGAAAGTTTATCACCTACGCCTATCTTACGCATCTCGGCTACAAAAATCTTAATTTGTTTAATTACGCCCGCTTTAAGCTCATGGCCTTGCTCGCGTGTGTAAACTCGGACGTCCACTACTTTACCAGTCGATGAACCATTCATCCTAACCGAAGTATCGCGTACATCCTTTGCTTTTTCGCCAAAGATCGCGCGGAGCAATCTTTCCTCAGAGCTTAGCTCTTGTTCACCCTTTGGCGTAATTTTACCTACTAGAATATCGCCATTTTTTACTTCAGAGCCAACCATTACGATACCATCTTCACCTAAATGCCGCAAAGAATGTTCAGAAACATTTGGAATATCCCGCGTCACCTGTTCCGGACCAAGTTTAGTTTCCCTAACTTCTACATCAAAATCTTGAATGTTAATCGAAGTTAGCGTGTCGTCCTTAACCAAGCGGTTCGAGATCACTATTGCGTCATCCATATTGTAACCACGCCATGGCATAAAAGCTACGAGTAAATCGCGACCGAGTGCTAGCTCACCATCGTTAATGGAAGCGCCCTCAATCAAAGCATCACCCTTTTTAACTTTCTGGCCACGGGCTACCACACAATGCTGATTGTAACAACGATCGTCATTGGTTTTTTCAAAATGCTGTAATTTATATTCCTTATCACCACCCTTATCGTAAGTCACAATTACGCTCTCACCATCGGCCTTTTTCACCACACCAGTTCCAGCAGCCATGACGAGTTGAGGTGTATTTTTGGCAATTTCTCTCTCGATACCAGTACCGACCACCGGATTATCATGTCTAAGTAGCGGTACTGCCTGCTTCTGCATAGCGCAGGCCATCAACGACCGGTCAACACGATTCTTCTCTACAAATGGAATAAGAGAAGCTGAAACACCTAGAATTTCCTTGTGTGCCGCATCAATATGCGTCACTTTTTTAGCCTCGACTTGTGCCGGCGCCCCGTGCACCCGAGCCGAAACCCAATCTTCAACAAACTTACCGTTTTTATCTAGTTTCACCGAAGCATCTGCAATAATCATATCATTTTCGGTGTCTGCGTCCATATAAACCACTTCATCAGTCACCTTCCCATTTTTCACCACGCGATACGGTGCTTCGATAAATCCATATTGGTTAATTCTGGCATAAGTCGCAAAATTTAACACCAGACCCACGTTGCCACCTTCTGGCGTTTCAACCGTACAAATCCGGCCATAATGAGTCGGGTGAGCATCACGTACATCAAATCCAGCACGTTCACGAGTTAGACCACCAGGGCCCATCGAACTTAGACGACGCTTGTGTGCCAATTCCGAAAACGGATTTACCTCATCCATCAGCTGTGAAAGTTGTGAGGTAGCAAAGAATTCTTTCACGGCTGCCACTACTGGACGCGAATTCAGAAGTTGTGAAGGCGTGACATCATCAAGACTTGCCATTGACATCCGGTCTAGAATATTACGTTGCAAACGAAGCATCCCCAAACGAAATTGTCTTTGGACCAATTCACCTACTAGTTTTACTCTACGGTTGCTTAGTGAATCAATATCATCTGGAGCTTCCTGCGTATTGTTTAAACGAATTATTTCCGCCACAATTGCCGTCACGTCTTTCATCTGCAAAGTTCTAAACTCTGGTTTATTTGGCGTATCAAACCCGAGCCGACGGTTTATTTTAAATCGTCCCACATCTGAATAATCATAACGTTTCGGATCAAAGAAAGTCCTCTCGATCATTGATTTCGCATTTTCAACCGTTGCAAGATCACCCGGACGCAACCTTCGGTAGACTTCAAGTAATGCTTCACCCTGAGTCGAAGTCGTATCCTTCTCTAGGGTCGCTTCAATGTAACTCTTCTCACCGTTATCAACTTTTTCAAATTGTTTTTTAATCTCAGACTGAGACATGCCAAGCGCACGCAGGAAAGTCGTCACTGGGATCTTACGACGGCGATCGATTTTCACATAAATCGCACCTGAAATCGCCGTTTCAAACTCTAACCAAGCGCCTCGACTCGGAATTACCTTGGCACCGTAATAATTGCGAAGTCCAATCGTCGTGGCATTAAAGAAGACGCCAGCTGAACGAATTAACTGCGAAACAATCACCCGCTCTGTACCATTAATGATAAAAGTCGCCCGGTCAGTCATCCAAGGATAATCACCAAAATAAATATCCTGCTCTTTTTTCTGACCATTAGTTTTGTTTTCGAGCTCCACAATCACATGTAGCGGAGCCTCATAAGTCGCCAAATTATACTTCGCTTCCTGCTCAGTCTCCTTTGGCTCTTTGAAATAATAATCTTTGAACCGTAAGGATAATTTTTGCCCAGTGTAATCATCGATTGGATTTAACTCAGCAAAAACCTCCCTCAGTCCATTTTTGACAAAGTCTGCCCACGAATCTTTTTGGTGTGCTGTCAGATCCGGAATTGGCAAGGCTTGGTCACCTTCAGTGAAAAAAACTCTTTCACCTGACTTTGGTTTTGTAGCCATCCTACCTCTTTTTTATTAGTGTTATTAATCTTATAGACAATTTCCAGCAAAGAGAAACTAAGCTCTGCGTCACAAATTGTCTCAGCGCCGAAGATTACTGCCTGTCTTCCCCCTGGAAGTCGCCAGCTTCCACAAAGTTACAAAAACAGGTCACACTACTTCTTAATTAAAAGTTTAACATATTGCTGTAATTAATTCAATACTTTTTTTAAAAAATCAAAATAGAATTCACTCTAATCTCGACCACCATATCGGCTTTTCAATAGATTCTTCCAAATCAAAATCAAACTGACCAAAAAATCCCTTCTCAACGCAAAGGGACTTTTTAGACATAGATAAATCTCTCAACTTGTGATTCCGAAAGCCGACTCGCAGTTAGTTAGCTTATGTTTAATTATACGCTTTAGAACTAGCTTGTCAAGCATTTTTTAAATAATTTTTCAAAATTTATAAAAAATCTCGGAAAATTTTATAAACTTTCCGAGAACTCTGTATTATGTATTATTCTACAAGTCTAAATCGTCTAAATCTGCCATTTCCGCCCGAGTTTTTTCAGCCAAATCCGATGACTCTTCTGATTCTTCTTCAGACTCATCTTCCTCGTCATCCTCTACCTCTTCTTCAGCATCATCTTTAGGTTCTTCTACTGTTTCCTCTGTCTCAAGTTCTTTTTCGGCCTTTTTTTCTGACTTATCAGATTTTGGAGTAACCTCCTTATCTTCACCTTCATCAGTATTCACAATCTTCAAATTATATCTAGCGTCCTGTTTAGTGCCAAGCGCTCGGAGTAATACCCTAATTGCTTGTGCCGTCACGCCACGTTTGCCAATCACGCGCCCCACATCACTCGGATCCACTGTAAGAGATAAAAGCACGCCTTTTTCATCAATTTTACGCTCAACTTCTACACTATCGGGATTATTGACTAAGGTTTTTACGATATATTCTACAAATTGCTGGTCAATAGTAGCCATTTTTTCTCCTTTTTAGATTACTGTTTGCCTATAATAATTATATCATATTTTAAAAAATTAACCATTATTTCAAAAAATCTCCCCCAGCACTCCAGGGGGATTTTAATTCTTTTAGCCTTTAAGCCTCTTTTGAAGCGTCAGTTTCTGCTGGCTTTTCTTCAGACTCAGCCGGAGCTTCAACTGGTGCCTCAGACTCTGCTGCTGGAGCTTCCGCTGGAGCTTCTTCCTTTGGCTGATTCTTACGTAGTTTATCAGCATGCTTTGCCGCTACTTTTTTAGCATTCGGCTCTTTATACCATTTCGGTAATTTCACACCATTTTTCTTTAAAATAAATGCCACTCGGCTCGACGGCTGAGCACCATTTTTCAAGTATTTTTCTACCGCTTCCTTATCTAAAGTAAGAGCTTTAGTTGCGGGATTATAATTGCCGACCTCAGCCACAATGCGTCCCGAAAGCGGATGACGCTGTGATTCTTGGACGACTATCCGGTACGTAGGATAATGCGCCCGGCCATTACGTTGCATGCGAATCGCTAGCATATTTTCTCCTTAAATTATTAATTTCAACCATTATAGCATAATTCAAAACAAAAGAAAAGGGGGAGACCTTAGTCTCCCCCTTCAGAAAGGAGGTATAATCGCCACTGGCTGTTAGTGAACTGGTAAATCAACAGCTCGGCGATTGGTCATTACGCGTCTCCAAATGTCTGAAACAGACATTATCTTCTTAGCGCGCAAGATTTTACTAGTTTCTTGCCAAAAATCCTTGCGGTTTTTGTCATCCACAAAGTTTTGGACCGGAAAGCCATATCCTGGTTCCAGATAAGGCTGACCGTCGCTCATCAAGGGCGAGAAGAAGTCAAACGTCATCAAATTGAGAAATTTCTCAGTATCGAAATTCGTTTCGACTCCCAACTCCTGATAGGCCGCTTTTAACTCCTCTACCAGACGGTAACATCTCTTATGGCAACCATCCCTTACGGCATGGTCTAGCCTCGTGTAAGCTTCTTTCATCTCTGCTTCAGAGGCAAAGCTAATCGGCTTGCCACCTAAGAAGTCATCCGAAAACTTCTTCTTCCAGCCGGCTTTCACCATTGACAACGGATAACCATAGTCGCGATACAGCTTCATTTCTCGCTGTACCTGACGCATATTTTTATATGTTAAAAGCGCGGCATGTGGCCCCTTGAAAAGCTCCTCGTAAATCTCTCTTATACCTCTAAGTTCCTCTGCCATCTTTTCACCCCCATTCTTGAGTAATAGCAGCAATATCTCATACTTTCATTATACCACAAAATACCAAAAAAATCAAGCATAAGACTATCTAAAACTTAGCTATAGGGCTATTTCAAATATTCCGCGCGATATTTCTTCACTCCCTCTCGCGCCGCTTCAGTCTGCGCTTCTTGCTTTGAATGTCCAGTGCCAGTTCCCTTCAGTTTATCATTTACATAAATGCCAACTGTAAACTTTTTGTCATGGTCTGGTCCCTCTTCTTTAAGTGTACGGTAAGTCGGCGTTACGCCATCATATTTTTGTGCTAACTCTTGAACATAAGATTTCGCATCCCGCCACAAACCTTCTTCCATCACTTTGTCGGCCTTTGACAAAATGTGATCATTCACAATTTTACGCGCCGCTTCGTATCCCTGGTCCAAATATACTGCACCTAGCACAGCTTCAAAACAATCCGCAAGAATCGAATCGTGTGCCCTCTCGGTTCCTTTTTGCTCACCTCTAGACATCCGCACTAGCGGCTCATAACCTAGTTCCTTGCCCGCTTCACCAATCGACTCCGTTCTCACCAGTGCTGCTCGCACTGCTGTCATCACACCTTCCGGTTCGTTATAATGCCGGTACAAAAAATCTGATGAAACTAGCTCCAGCACCGCATCACCCAGATATTCTAATCTTTCATTATGTTCATGCGTATTTTTATGCTCATTCACATAGCTCCGGTGCGTAAGAGCTGTTACCAAAAGCCCAATATCATTAAACTTAATTCCTAATTTTTCCTTTGCAAACTCTTCATAGGGCGTTACGTCCATAAAAATCCTTTCTCAAAAATTAATTATATTCACCGGCACGAATCTTCTTCTTAGCAATAAGCATTAATTTCTCGATGTCCTCATACTCGATCACCTCAAGCGCTTCAGCAAACGGGAACCATCGAATCCCCTTCATCCACTTTTCAGGCGTCGGCATCTCATGTTTGTCTAGAGACTGCACTAAATAAATCTGCGTCGTCATCAAAACTAGTTTATCTAGTCTCCGATATTTGAAATGGATTTTGCCAAGCCAAGCCAAAATCGAAACGTTTTTTAACCCAGTCTCCTCCTCAATTTCCCGTCGCGCCGTCATTTTAGCCGTCTCGCCCGGTTCAATATGACCTTTTGGAATTGTCCAACGCTCTTTTGAATCCTGAATTAGCAAAATCTCAATATCTTTTTGGTCTCTAGTAAAACGAAAAATGATACCACCTGAAGTTGGTTCTCTGACAATTTCCTGAATCGCCGCTTTACGGTGAAAAACAGCTGATTTAATTTTATCAAGAGCTGACTCTTTAATCCTTTCCGTCGGCAGTGCTTCTGGAACCTTCAGAGCCCTTCTTGCCGTCGGCTCCTGCGACGGTCTTGCCTTTTGGTCCATGATCTTTCTCTTCGGTAATACCTAATTTCTTATAAGCCGTACCTAGCACGCCATTAACAAACTTTGAGGAATTATCACTCCCAAAAGCCTTTGCTAGCTCTACGGCTTCATTAATGGCCACCTTCGGCGGGATCGTGTCCCGACATTCCGAAAGTTCATAAAGCCCCATCCTCAGGACATTTCGATCAATCGCCGCAATCGATTCAATCGGCCACTCTGGCGCCATTGGTGCCAGTGCTTTATCTAGATCGTCAAAATTCTCTGCTACCTTATGCGCTAGGTTATACACAAACTCCGTATCGCCCAGTGCTTTCTCGTATGGCTCGATATTTTTTGCCACGATAATGTCCAAATCGACGCTTCCATCACCCGCTAAAGTCCTTAATTCATACTCGTATAAACTCTGCAGAACAATTACTCTACCTAAATGTCGATTACTTGCCATTTTTAATCTTCTCTTATTTCTTAGTTTTAACTTTTAAATTTGGCGTCTTTTTCTTAGTCTCAAAAGCCTTCACGGGCGAAACCTTGTTTACACTCCGTGCCAACTTCAATCTAAGATGACTCCTGCGAAGCCCGGTCTTTCTTGGGCTACTTTGTTTCTTAGGTTCAGGCATCTTTCTCCTTTTAGTTTAATAGATAATTTTACTCATTTTACCACGTTTTTCCACTTCCCGCAATAGCAAAAACCCGAGCAAAGCCCGGGCTAAAAGAGACGTCATTTAATTTTAATCCAACTAAAAAGTTCTGGACGATATGCTTTTATCATATAAGACCTATTTAAATAGGTAGAAATAATGACGGTTTTCTTATCTTTTACAGTACCTTCATACCAAACTATCATCCCATTCTTGCCGATATCTAAATTGATACCGACATAGTAGCCATTATCATTAGGTCGGGCTGTTATTTCTTTAAACCCAGACTCAGCCAAGAAATCACCATAATCCTCTGGACCAATATAATCCAAATCGGTTTTATGTGGCCAAGCTCCAGTTATTTGAGCGATTTTCGAAGCGACATAGCTCGTGTCCTCTTTGACAACGCAATGGCTCTGATCATAGACTAATGTATCTTTACTGGTATATTCCCAGTCGATAAACTCAGGATCAGAATACGGCCAAAGATAGGTGTCAAAAAGTTTATAACAAAACTTCCCTTCATCTACGTCCACACATTCTGCATGAAGCTTTTGATATTCCAAAATTTTTTCCTTAAACTCAGCTTTTTCAGAATACCTCTGTGCCTCATAAAGATAAAGCGAACGCCTAAAATCGCGTGAAGGTCTATTATTGTTCCATTTCGGACAAGACATCTCCGCATCATAGTGCAACTTTTTGATATCTCGTTCATTAGGTTCTAATAAAGACATTTTTTCACCCCCTTTACTGTTAAAGAACGTCTCTACTAACAGTAATACCACATAATAAGATTTTTGTCAATTAAAAACCCTGCAATTACTCGCAGGGTATCACGTTTGGGGAATCAAATTATATCCTTTAAACACTCTCCGACTCCAGATAGATCATATTCAGAGTCACGAAGCTCACTCTTTATACGATCATCATCATCGTCTTCTATATAATTGATATAGTTTACCACTTCCTGATTAAACTGCCTCAGCTTCTTTATAATCTTTGCATTTTCTTTTTCCAGGCCAGCTCGTGTTCTCTCATAATCAACTATACCGACCTTCTTACGCTTATATTCTTTATACATCACATATACCGCGCTAAGATTGCTATAATAGCTGTCAGCTAAACTCTGAAC
Source organism: Candidatus Saccharimonadota bacterium (assembly GCA_017514905.1). Taxonomy (GTDB): domain Bacteria; phylum Patescibacteriota; class Saccharimonadia; order Saccharimonadales; family Saccharimonadaceae; genus Nanosyncoccus. The sequence goes on along the minus strand of JAFWIK010000026.1, from coordinate 47,735 downwards.
ATACATTCTGGTCCAATAAAGCTTAACCAGTTCATTCAATGATATGTGATCAACTATCTTTTCAACGATATATTTAAACTTCTCAAGCTGAGAAGGATCGTCGAAGCCATATTCGTCAATGTCATCAGGACACTTTAAAGATATTCTATAATATCTAGTCCCTAGTATCTTAGTATGACTACCAGGTAAATCGCAGTTAAATACAATGTGCGCTATTATCGCGCCAATGACAGTCGCCGACAAAACAGCAATCATCCCATAAAAGAATGTCATTTCCATTTCTTCCCCTCCTTATAGGTCCCAAACGTTAAAGAACGAAGAAACAATCCTTCTCTATTATTATAGCAATTAATTAGAGTTTTGTCAAGCTAATGCTAATTTAGACATAGCGCATACATTGCAATCCCTGCCGCCACTGACACGTTAAAGGATTCCTTCTGGCCTTTCATCGGTATTTCCAAAAACAGGTCAATTATATCATAAAGTGCATAATCAATCCCGTGCACTTCCTCCCCTAATACTAGCGCCACCTTATCTGTCAATTTCCTCTTCAAATCTGACTCGTTCAAGGCACAAATCGGTACGTTTTTGATATTATTTTCTAGCCCAACAATCTGCCATCCCTGTTGATGCAGTTTTTCTAATTCAGACATTATATCATCAGATGAATAAATATCTAGCATATCTTCCGCGCCAAGTGCAGTCTTGTGTATTTCTTTATCCAGTTTTTCTCTCAAATACGGCAATAAATTCTGATCATGCACCCTCGGCGTATAACCCGACAAAATCACCTTGTGAACGCCAAATCCCTCTGCCGTCCGGAGAATCGCTCCCACGTTATAGCACGATCTAATATTATCTAATACTAAAGTTATTTCCATAAACCTGCATCTTTGAGGGCACGCTTAATCCCTGGACGGTCAAAACCTTCGATTCTCTTACCATCAATCTCCGTCACCGGAACCGCTGTAATATCAGGCTCATCCATGGCGCTTTTTTCTTGATATTCAATGCCTTTTTCATCTAGCCATTCCATCAAGGCATGACAATAAGCACAAGTTGGCGTAGTATAAATCGTAATCATAGCACTATTTTACCACAATATTTAATATTCTCGCCTTCGGCACGAAGATCGTCTTTTTAATCTCACCAGTCAAATGTTTTTGCACGGCCGGCTCCGCCTTCGCAAGTCCCAGCACCTTCTCCTCGTTCAAATCGTCCACATCTACTTTGAGCCTTGCTCTCAGCTTACCATTAATCTGCACCACCACTTCTACCGTATCCGCGACTAGATATTTTTCATCCCACTTCGGCCATTCATCATCAGCACTGAGTTTCTCTAGCATTTCGGAAGCCAGATGTGGCGCAAACGGCTTCAATAATTTCGCGAGCGTCACCAAGTCTTCCTTTTCCACCCCAATCTTATACAGTTCATTCACATATTCCATCAGCGCCGCCACTGCCGTATTGAACTGACACTTGTAGATATCCGTCGTCACTTTCTTAATCGTTTTATTTCTAATGGCGGCATTAGAATCCGAATTCGGGGCATTTCGGAGCGCGGCAGCGCGAGAATTAGCGCCGGCCGCCCGTGGCGACGGGCCGGCCGGACGCGGCCCCGAATTGGATTCTAATGTCGTAAGTAACGAATAACATCTATTGAGGAAGCGATACACGCCACCTACCGAGCGCGGATCCCACGCCGCGTCTAGCTCCACCGGACCGATGAACATTTCATAAGTACGTAAAGTATCAGCGCCATAACCATCATTAATCACATCCAAAGGATCAATTACGTTACCTTTTGACTTACTCATTTTCTTCCCATCTGGCGCATTGATATAACCATGGTAAATCAACTTCTTAATCGGCTCTCGGAAAGGCAAATACCCGAGGTCCGCAAAAAATTTACACCAAAATCTCACATAAAGTAGATGTGCAACTGCATGGTCTGCCCCCACGTAAATATCCACCGGTTCCCAATACCTAATTGCTTCGGGATTCCAAGCCGCTTTTTTGTCATGCGGTGAAGCATACCGCCATAAATACCACGAAGAGCAGGCATAGCCGTCCAGCGTATCAGTTTCCCGTGTCATTTCTTCCATGTGAGCTTTGCCAGTCTTTGGATCTTTCACTGGAATTTTGACTTTCAACCAATCTTCTGCTTTCGCAAGCGCTGAACGTCCTGATTCGTCTGGCTGATAATCCTTAATTTCTGGTAGCATCACTGGCAATTGATCCTCTGGAATCGCGTGCGGATTACCTTCTTTATCATAGGCAATCGGGATCGGGCAGCCCCAGTAGCGCTGACGACTAATCAGCCAATCTCGCATCTTGTAGGTCACCTTTGGTGTGCCATATTGGTCACGGTCTACTAGTTCCGTCTCCACAATTGGCAAATCAAACTTCTCCGCAAACTCATGGTCACGGTCATCCATCGCCGGCACGCCCATAATTGCACCTGTACCATAGCCCGCTAGCACATAATCTGCCACCCAGATTGGAATCTTTTCCTTCGTCGCTGGATTAATCGCAAAGGCACCCGTAAATACGCCAGTTTTCTCTTTATTCTCCTGCCGCTCAATCTCCGACTTCTTAATCGCCGCCGCCTTATAAGCCATCACGGCATCTCTCGCGTCATCCGTAACGATATAATCCAGTCCCGGATACTCCGGCGCCAACACCAAAAACGTCGCACCCATAATCGTATCGGGTCGCGTCGTGAAGACAGTGACCTTGCGACTGCCATGAAGCTGTTTTTGCTCGCCTCCTCGCGCCGGCCCGTCGTCACGGGCGGCGCTTCGTCGTTCGCTCCCGTTGTCGCGAATGCTCGCAAAAGCAACTTCAGTGGCATTCGCAATCGTGAACTCTATCTCCGCTCCACTACTTCGCCCGATCCAATTCCGTTGCATCGTTTTAATCTTTTCTGGCCAGTCCAGTGCATCAATATCTTCTAGTAGTTCATCTGCATAGTCCGTAATCTTAAAGAACCACTGCTTCATCTTCTTCTTTTCGACTTCATGCCCACACCGCCAGCACTTACCGTTTTCCACTTGCTCATTCGCGAGCACCGTCTGATCTACTGGGCACCACCATTGGTAAGACTCCTTTTGATAAGCTAACCCCTTCTTAAATAGCTGCAAGAAGCACCACTGCGTCCATTTATAATACTCTGGATCCGAAGTATTAATCTCGCGCGACCAATCAATTGCGTAGCCAAGCCTCTTGGCTTGCTTTCTGAAATTCTCAATATTAGTCTTCGTCACTTCTTGTGGTGCTGTACCAGTCTTAATTGCATAATTCTCTGCTGGTAGCCCAAAAGTGTCATAACCAAACGGCCGCATTACATTCAATCGCTGTTGCTCATAAAACCGAGTCAGTACATCTACTATCGTAAAATTCCTAACGTGTCCTACATGAAGCCCCGCTCCAGATGGGTACGGGAACATCTCCGCAATCATCATTTTGGGTTGACCTTTCACTTCTTTTGCCTCAAAAGGTTTTGTTTCTTCCCAAATTTTTTGCCATTTCTGCTCTATTTTCAGTGGTTCATATCTATCCATAGACTATATTATATCATATTCGTGACTTTAAGCGTTCTTCTTATCAGGGAACTTTACCCTTAACGATAAAAAACTAGTTTAAACTAGAGCAAATCAAAAAATACAGTTAGGAGCATAAGTAACGCTAACAAAATGGCACAAAAACTGAGGCAAAAAACAGTTATTGTAATTTTTACAACAATTATTCAGCTGTCTTATCAGTCGTTACTTTTTTATATATGTTAATAAATTTATCTAGTGTTCGTTCAAAATCATGTTCTTTAGCAATTTCAAGCGATTTCTTTGAAAATCTCAACCGCATTTTATCATCCGAAAGCAATCGAACTATTGCCGCCGCAATTTCCTCTACCGATCTTGGCTCGCACAAAAATCCATTCTCTCCGTCTCGGCACACCTCTGCTACCGCTCCTCTATCCACCGCAATTAACGGCATTCCGCACGCTGCCGCCTCAATTAACACAATTCCCTGCGTCTCAATCTCCGAAGCCGTTGCAAATATATCACCCAGCTGATAAACCTGATACAGTTCTGGCGGCAAAATCCGTCCCAAGAAATGAATGTTGGTGTGTCCCTCTGCCATCTTCATCAGATGATTTTTGTCTACGCCATCCCCCACAATCAAAAGCTGTATATCCGAAAGCTTTTGTTCCGCCTTCAGAAAAGCCTCAATTAAGACTCCTACTTTTTTCTCTGGATCTAACCTGCCTAAATATAACACCGTCCTATAATGCGGATTTAGACCGTATTTCTCAAACAATTCCGTCTTCGCCCTCCCAGGTTTAAAATGCGCCAAATCTACCCCATTTGAAACCGCCGCTACCGGTACCGGAAACTTCGCGCCATTTCGGATCAAATTCGAAATCGCCATTTCTGTCGGCATCGTTACAAAATCACTTTTACTCTGCCGATTTCGAAAATAAGCCGAGAGCAATGCATTGGTTGGTTTTTTCACAAACCCCGGCACATGCAAAGGCTCCGTCAAAACCTCCGGCTGGTTATGCTCCGTCGTTACCACTGGAATCCCTTTTTTCCGCGCGTAAGAAACTACCGAAAGCCCAATCGGATCCGACACCTGCACGTGCACCACATCTGGCTCAAACTCATCCAGCGCACGCTTCACTTCTATCTGTGGGAATACCGAAACTCTAAACCCATTCTTATATAGAATCCGCGGCCATTTCAAGCCCAAGACTTTCTTCTTTTCCGGCACCTTGTGAATCTGATCCGGATAGACCTTCGCCTCCACCGATCTTAAATAAACCGTCTTTACTCCATCTACCGACCTAGTATAAGATTTTCCAGTCTGAGACGGGCACAGCACCATTACTTCGATGCCCCGTTTAGCCAGCCCACACGCCAAATTATGCGAAAACACCGCGACCCCATTAATTTGTGGGTAGTATACAGCGGTAGCAATTACAACCTTCATAGTTTCTTCGCTTTGTCCATCTGCGGATCTCGCATAGCATTAATATCTTCGAAAGTACGCTCGACTTCAACATCAGGCGTAATCCCCGTCCCATTAATCGAACGGTCCTTCGGTGTATACCATGCAGCAGTCGTCACTTTTAACTTAGCCCCGTTTGAAATATTATACAAATTCTGCACTACACCTTTCCCATATGTTTTTTCGCCCACAATTGTCGCCTTCTTATAATCTTGTAAAGCACCCGCCACAATTTCTGAAGCTGAAGCCGTCGAGCCATTCACTAGCACGATCGTCTTCATATCCTTCAGTATTGCCTTTCCGTTTCTAGCCTTCATATCACTATCCCCAAAATGTTTAGATTTTTGGAGTAGAATATTATCACCATCTAGCCACAAACTTAGCAAATCTTGCGCCGCTGTCACATATCCTCCGCCATTACCACGCAAATCAAGAATTATTTTATTCACACCTTTATCTTTAAAATCATTTGTAAAGCCTTCAACTAATCTCCCCGTATCTTCATCGAACCGCGTCAACGTCACAATCGCAGTCTTACCACTGTAGTTTACATAAGCCGATACATTATTGATGGTTTCCCGTTTCATCTTGAAAGTTTTTTCTTTGCCATCACGCACCACCGTTATTTCCACATCTGTACCAACCTCACCCCGCACCTTGTTCGTAATCTCATCGGTAGTCAAATTATAAACTTCCTCTCCATTGACTTTATACAAAATATCGCCAGCCAATATCCCAGCTTTCCGCGCGGGATTATCTGGCAAAGTCCGAAGTACTCGCACATAACCATCTCGAAGCCCCATCTCTACACCAATGCCTGCCCCCACGTTACCATGTAAATCGTCTTCAAACTGTTCTGCTTCCTTCGCATCCATATAAACTGTGTAGACATCACCGAGCGATTCTGTCAAACCTTTCTTAGCTCCCTCAACTGCCTGCTCTTTAGAAATATCTCCATTATAGGTCGTCGCCAATTTATCATAAATTTCATTTAACTCCGACCAATCTGGATCTCCCCCTGCATCAAAACCTAGATACGGTAAGTATTTACCAAACCACCCGTTAAAATTTAGTCCAACCGCAAAAAGAACAATTCCCACCACTACACAAGAAATAATCGCGTTACCAAGACTAACTCGTTTTTCCTTCCACTCCATGGGCTTTTCGTCATTCATAACTACCATTTTACCACAAAAATCCTCACTGACCTACTCAAATTGTTTACGTTTTACTCAAAATGCAAGAATTTTACACCCGCCGAGCCTACACCATTACGTGAACAGAAATCTTTTGTATAACAGCCAATCGACGGCCAGTTTACGTTGTATTCTGAAACATTAATTGAACCATTTGCATTCACACTTTCTACCCAAGCTACGTGCCCATATGGCGATGTCCCAGTAGCTGGCCAAATTGCAATGGTCTTTGGCGCCGGACTATAATCTACATAGGTAGTCGCGCCATTGCTTGGCACCTTCTTTCCAGCCCCATTACCATATGCATAAGCATGACCACCCCAGTTATTAGTAATTCCCCAAGCTTCCTTCGCCTTGTAACTAGCATAATCCGTACACTGGCAAATCAATCCGCCGTACGGATATTTAATATTGCTGCCAGCGTAAACATAATCTGAATTACAAACGTTTTGATAAGGATACGAATTTCCTGCACCCGTCCAGCGGCTACCGTATCCCGAAGTGTTTGAAGGCGGCGTCCAAGCCATCGCCTTTACCTGCTTTTCCCAATATGCCGCTACAGCCTCTGCATCATCAGCGTCTTTCTCATATTGTTCCTTCAGCTCCTTTTGGTCAGACTTCTTTTGCGCTAAAACCGCCCGACTTTCTTCATTTTCTTTCAGAGTCGCTTCAACTTCAGCCTTCTCTTGGTTCAATTTTTCCTTTGCTTCTTTTACTTTCTCGCTTGCCGTCGCAATCTCTTGTTTCACCACCTCTTCACGAGCAGCTTTTTCTGCCAAATCAGAAATTGATGTAGCACCCGCGAGAATCCGAATCGGTTCCGCATCTGATTCAAAATGCATATTTACTAATAACTCCGCCAAAGCCGACTGTTCATCTTCAAGTTTTTGCTCAGTTTCTTTAATTTCTCTATTTAACCTTTTAATTCTGACCTCGTTGCTCGCAATTATCTTGTTCATATCACTGATCTCGCCACTTAGTTGCTCAATAATTTCACCTACTGAATCCGCTTTATCGGCATAATTCTTCGCCGCTTTTTGATTATCTTGCATCTTTTGTTTCGCCTCTTCACATTCCGTATCACCTTTTTTACAAATATAAGCGTCCGCTGTAAAGTTGATCATTAAACCCAGAAAACTAGTCGTAACTGCTAAAATTAAAGTCCAAATTTTTATCTTTTTATGTTCAAATCTAACCATAAGCTTATTATACCACAATTGTCTAGTTTTATGCAAATTTAGGCCTTGTGCAAATATCTCGAGACCGCTAGTCTTGCCGAAATACTACCAATCAAAACCCCAGCTATAATAAAGGCTAGAAAAACGAACAGCAATTGATTTGACTCTAGCACGTTATTAATCACATCCACGTTAATTCCATAATTAACTAACTTCGGTGCCAAAAATCTAAAGCCAAAATACGACGCAGTTGCTGCAATTAAACCGGCAATTATTCCACAGATCTCTGCTTCGATAATAAACGGTCCACGAATAAAGCTTTTATCTGCCCCCACAAGTTTCATCATATAAATTTCCTCGCGCCTAGAGAAAATCGCCATCCGAATTGTCGAGAAAATAATCAAAATTGAAATCACCAAGAATACTGCAGCCAGGATCATCCCACCCGTTCTTGCAATTCTCGCCCAAGACGTAATCGTCGCAATTTCAGCCCGATTCACATCGTAAGTCGGCACCATTTCTTTGTCGGTATATCCCCGGAATAGCTCACCTTCCTCCACAATTTCTTTGATACTATCCAAATTATCTACGTCATACACTTTAATTCGCATCGTCGCTTGCATTTTGTCTATCATCATTTTTTTCATGTCTTCATCGAGAATGTTCAAAATATCATCACTACCTTGATTCTCTTCCAAAAACTTTTCGTACTCCTCCTCCGAAGTCGAAGTTTCTACATGCTTAACATTTGCGTCTTTTGAAATCTCATTCGTCAACATACTAAGTTCTTCTGCCGACGTGTTAGGTTTGAAATAAATCGTAATATCAATTTTATCTTTCATCATTTCGGCCGTGCTAGTTAGAATCACGCTCGCCACAATCGTCACGAATAGAATCATCAACGTAATCGCCATCACTGCAGTTGCTGCACTAGAAAGCCAAATATTCCGCGTAAAACCGCGCGTACCATATTTCACAATTCGTACTCTCTCTCGCACAATATGACGTTTTCGCGTCTTTTGCATTGTATGCAGGTTCTTCTTAGAAGCTTTCTTTAGCTTCTTCTCTTTCTCAGCTTCTGGACTCTTGCTCATTGCACCACCCTTCTAGGTCTGAGAGCATGACCTGGCGTCTGTACTTTTCTTACCGGCGTCTTTGGTACCGGTGTCTCATCCAATTTATAAATACCATTCGCTTTTTGATCGTTCACAATCTTACCATCTTTCAAAGTGATCACTCGCTTTTGCAAATTATTCACGATATTTTCATTATGCGTCGTCACCAAAATCGTCGTGCCAAAATCATTAATCTTTTTAAGAAGCTGAATGATTTCTTGCGTCGTCAGTTTGTCTAGATTTGCCGTAGGCTCATCTGCAATCAAAATCTTTGGCTGACGCGCTACACTTCTTGCGATCGATACTCTCTGCTGCTGACCACCAGACAATTGATCCGGAAATTTTTTCGCCTGATCGAGCAAATCTACCAGTTCTAGAACCTTCGGCACTGTCCTTCGAATTTCCTTACCACTCATCCCGGCAATCTCTAGTGCAAAGGCCACATTCTCATAAACCGTCCTTCGAGGCAACAACTTAAAGTCTTGGAAAACTACTCCAAGCCTCCGTCGATAACCTGGAATATGACGCTTTTTTACATACTCTAGATCAATTCCACCAATAATAATCTTACCCGAATCCGGATTCTCTTCCTTCGTAATCATTTTCATTAGCGTAGACTTGCCGGCACCAGATTTTCCTACCAAAAAAGCAAACTCATTCGGTTCAATATGCAGCGAAACGTGGTCAAGTGCTGGCTCAGTATCGCCCGGATATCTCTTTGTAACAGAATCGAGCAGAATCATAATACCATTATAGCATAAGTTCTATACGAAATGTCATATTTCGCGTTTTTTGTCCTTCGGCTTGATAAATCGTACCCGGTAAAATCCTCGCACCCGGATATTTTGCTTGCACTTCCTTCAAAGTTTCCGCATAAGATTTATCCGTCGTTACCGTCAAATCCTCTATCTTTTTCTGACCAAAGCAAATTGTTTTCTTATACGAAGCTTTTTCTAGCACCTTCATTAAATCTAATTCAAAACCAGCTAAGTAGGGCGCCAACTTAAAGTCATTTCGCACTAAATTCTTGAATTCGCCCACTACCCCTATATATTCGCCATCTACATATATTTCGGCTGCACGTTTTTTCTCAAATGGCCTAATTTCCGCTAACTTATCTTGCTTAATCGGCACATATTCTGCCCCGATATCAAGTTTTTCTAACAATAAGTTCAAATACTTCTTCGCTAAATAAAACGCCGTTTGATCATTTTTGCGCTCCGCTACCAAAAATCCAAGTGAAACTTTCTCTGCTGGAACCTTTTCATCATTAAAATCTAAATCTTTCCGATAAACCTTATTCATCTCAAAAATTGCAAATTGATCAATCGGAATCTTTTCATTTATAAACGCTTTTTCTAATAAACTTGGCACGATCGATTGTCTCACATACTGCAATTCCGGCGAAATCGAATTCACAATTCGATACGAATTCTTTAAATCTAACCCCGCTTTTTCCAATAAGCGTCCACTCACGAAGCTGTAAGTCAGAAGCTCGTTAGCACCATATCGGCTTAGGAGGTCTCGAATATACTTCTTTAATTCAAACAAATCATTCTTTTCGGCCGTACCGTGCAATGGCAAAACTGGTTCAATGTTGTCAAATCCAAGGAGCCTACCAATTTCCTCAATGATATCTTCTTTAATAAGAATATCAGTTCGCCAAGCAGGTGCCGTTACTGTTAATAAATCTCCTTCAGTTTCAACCGTAAAGCTCACATTCGTAAGCGTTTTTACAATCAAATCTTTTTCGTAATTTGTACCTAGAAGATCATTAATCTCTTTTGTTGTAATTTTTACAACATTAACTAATTCTTTTTCCGGTTTCTCATCTGCTATACCCTTAATTATAAAACCATCTTTCAGCCGATCAGCGCACTCGAGTGCCACCGTCAACGTCTGATAAGCCGGCTGGCCTTTGGTAAATCTAGTAATAGCCTCCGAAAAAATTCCGTGCGCCATTTGCGTCTTACGCAAATTATATAAGCTAAAGGTAGCCGATTCGATCAAAATATTCTTCGTATTTTCATCAATCATAGTCGACTTACCACCCATCGCACCTGCCAAAGCCACTGGCTTATCATTCGAAGTAATCACGATATCATTTTCATTTAGTTCTACTTCTTCATCATCAAGAAGCGTCAGCTTTTCGCCTTTTCGTGCCAAACGTACAATCACCTTTGGCGTTTCCGACCCACCAACTTTTACAAACTTGTCATAGTCAAAAGCATGCAGTGGCTGACCAGTAAGTAACATTAAATAATTCGTCGCATCCACGATAGGATCAATTGGCCGCATTCCGGCCTTCGCGAGGAGCGTATCTTGCAAACTCAAGTATTTCTTCTTGATCTCGCCATGCTTCTCTAGCACCACCGCCGAATACCTTGAGCAGATCTTCGAGTCAGCGATAGTAATGTTTGGCGAAAATTCGGAATGTACCTTTCGAGGGCTTCCGGAGGTTACGCTCGCCCCTTGGGACGCGAATGGCCGAAGGCCAACCGAGGATGAGGGCTTGGTCCCCGTGACGACGGGCGCGAGCGACCCGTCCCGAGAAAGGTCATTTCCGAATTTTTGCCCCAAAACTTCCGCTGAAGAAAGGACTGGTTCGGAAAATCTTTGCCCCAAAATTCCAGCAACTTCTCGCGCGAACCCAATCAATCCAAACGTATCTGGTCGATGAGTGAGAGACTTATTCTCGATATCCAAGATCAAATCTTTTAAATCAAATACAGCTGCTAATAAATCTCCGGGCTGTGCCATCGCTGGATCGATTTCGACAATCCCCTCGTGATCGTCGCCAAGATCTAGCTCGTCCATTGCGGAGAGCATTCCGTTAGATTCATATTGGCCTAACATTTTTCTTTTACCAATTACAAACGGTGCTGCCTCATGCACTGAAGCCGGTACAATTGCACCTGGCGCAATCCAAGCCGCTAACATTCCCTCGTGCACGTTCGGCGCACCACACACCACCTGTACCAGTCCTTCCGCATTTTTCTCCACCTTCGGAATTTCTATGTCGCCCACGTTAATCTGGCAAAGCGTCAAATGCGTATCCGGAATTTTCTCAGCCTTTTCAACTCGTACTATATATATATTGTCATATTTATGTGTTTCATCGATCACCTCCTCAACTTCCACCAGTCGCGCGCCAATTAACCGCACCAATTCCTCATCCGAAATCGGTATTTTCACATATTGTTTTAGCCAATTTAGAGAAATCCGCATTTTAAAACTCCCTCAAAAAACTTAAGTTACCCGCTTCAAAATTCCGCACGTCCGACAGACCATATTTTAGCATCACCAAACGGTCAATTCCTCCACCCCAGGCAAAACCATGATAAACCGTCGGATCAATCCCAGCCATCTTCAAAACATTCGGATGAATCATTCCACAACCTAGCATCTCAAGATAATCACCCTTTTTACCGCCAATATTCTTAGGCTTTTCTATCAGGAGTTCAAGCGAAGGCTCCGTAAACGGAAAATACCCTGGCTGAGTCCGAATATTCAATTCTTGCCCATAGTATTTCTCAAAAAAGTCTTTTAGGATTCCGAGCATTTGTCCCATCGTGCAATCACGTGACACATACACACCCTCGCACTGATAAAAAGTATGCTCATGTGTCGCATCCACATCTTCGTTACGATATACTCGACCTGGCACTGCTACCGCAATTGCCTTACCTTCATCTAACCGAGATTTATATTTTTTCAAAACCCGATGTTGCATTGTTGAAGTGTGCGCCGGCGGGATCAAATTTTCTTCCGTCCGAAAAGTATCGTACCCATCCCGCGCTGGATGTTCCTTTGGAAAATTCAAACTATCAAACATATGAAACTCATCATCTAACTGTCGCGATTCCATAATATCAAAACCCATCATTTGATAAATCGCCGCCACTAAGTCAAGCTCCGTCATCAAAGGGTGTTTCGAACCAAGTTCCGTCGCATAAAACTTAGGCAAAGGCTCATTTACCCCCGACCACGCCGTAATATCTAGCGGCTCCACCGCCTGATCTAGTAAAGCCCTCTCCGCTTCTGCAATTCGCGCCAAAATCGCTGTCTTTTTTGCATTAATCTCACGTCCAAAATCTGCCCGTTTTTCTGGCGGCAAATCTCGCACTTTCGAAGCTTCCTGACTTATATTTTTCAGCTCATTTTTTAGCTTTTCTAACTCGTCCATATCTGCTCTCATTATACTCCACATTGACAAAATCACAAAATTATGCTATAATAGAGTCATAAGTTTGCACTAAACCGCAAAGCTTTTACTTCTAATATTATCATATTCCACCCCATCTCTCTTAACTGCATAATAGTTCAAAGCTATATGATTTGAATGATCTTCTAAGACTGTCTTTTCTTCAAATACCATTTTCTCACCAAACGCAAATCTTTCTGTAGGATCATAATTAGCAATCCTCGCTAGATATGCTCCATAGTTTAGTGCAATCTGCGCATCCGTCTTTGTCATGCCAGAACGCCTAGAAATAATTCCAGAAGCAGAATTATCTACTGGATGTTTTGCATAATAGTTCTTTTTAATCCGATATGCTGTGGTTTCTCCGCCTTCGAGTAACGATGAAACCTTATCATACAACGCAAAACCAGCATACTTCTCTATCTCGGCTTTCTTGCCATTATTACCTGAAATCACATAATCCTCACCCGTAGCTTTACCCTTATCACCATGATCTTCCACCGCTTTACAGGCACTATAGAGTCCAAAAACATCAGCAATTGATTCAATCAAATTCTTATCTCCTGCGATTTTTTCACACACGTTCGCGTCTTCTACTCCCACTGTAGATTTTCGATCCATCGCCGGCAACACAAAATCTTCCTCATACTTGTCTGGATCTATTTCTTTATCCCAATAGTCCGAACCCTTTTCCATATATTTAGTAGTTATTGTCGTCGTCTGAGAACAATAAATATCCGCCTTAGAACCCACTCCAGCCGTAGTCTCACAATCATCACCGAAAGTAGTCAAATAATTACTGTCCTCGCCATCTGCAATTGCACCGCCAAACATCCCATTTAGCGAATCACTCGTTACACTCGCAATCGAACCAACTGCCGAAACCATTGAAGTAGTATTTAAAAACTGCCGGTTTCGCGTCAAACCTGCCGCAAAACTATGCGCAATGCTACCTAGAAAAGTATTCGGTGAAGAAATATCAAATGGACTTTTGGTCGCCCGCTCCGCCGCTTCCTTTCTAGCGATCGCTTCATTCATCTCATGATTATAAACAAGCACCGCATCCGAATCCGAGGGAAGCGCTGCAATCACGCTTGAATTAATTGATGAAGAAATAAAAGCACCACCCTCGACTGCTCGATTACCGCCCAATTCACTCTTAAAGTATTCTGAATTTTTTGCTGTCATCGCTACTTCTATATTATTGGTCGCCTTGTCTAGTGTATCTTTATCTGCGTCCAGAAAGAGTCCAATTCCTAGCACAGTACTTGCACCCTTTTGACCATCATTAGAGACCGTTGTATCTAAAATAACATTCTTTTTAGCAGATTTTGTCGATTTCAAGACTCTGTCTCTTGCAAAATTTGCAGCCTCTTCTTTAGAAAATTGACCTTCCGAAGCCGCCGCCGAAAAATTCGGTGTATCGATAATTGATAAATCCTTTGTCACTTTTTCCCCTGTATTCACATCAACATAAGTAAATTCAGTCGATTCATATAATACATTCATAGCTTCATTCACAGGGCCATCACCCTGAATCCTAGCTTGCTGAACCGGCACTTCTACTGCCATAAAAGCCGCCGCTGCCTTGTATGGCTCATTCGCCGAAACTGCTGAATTTAAAAGTTGTGCTGCTTTTTCTGTGGCATCAGTACCCTTAGTTCCGTCATAAACATCATCAATAATATCACTCGCTTCGCCTTTTGCCTCAGCCGTAAACGGAGTCCCGCCTTCCTCGATTGGAAACCCACTCATACTAACATCAGAGTTCTTGTCTAATACAGTCTCCAAAATCTCATTATACCTCTCTCGATCTTTTTCGGCATCACCAGTGCTCTCATAACCATGGAAAGCATGGCGTGACAGCCCCATTTCTGCATAAATTTCTCCGACTTCTTGGCTATAATAATACTTTGCTTTAATATTAGCTGCCTTTGAATAAGCCGCATACATCTTCGGATTAGCTTCTACTGCAGCTACAAAGTCACTCGCCAAAATCACCTCGTCATCAAACAAAACCGCTAGTTCACCATCCCTATTTTCCACTTGAAACCCGCTGCCAATCGCAGCAATATCTTTCCTCCCATCGATATCTGCAATAAAAGTATTAGTACGCACGAAATCACCATTTGCCGTCAACTGACCTACATTAATCCCCGCCTTCGCCAAATCATCGCCATACTCATTTGGGACTTTCCCTTTAGATAGCATTTCTCCAGTAATAAACTCAGCTTGCTTTTCAAGGATCGCTTCCGTACCAGTAAATCCTAGAGTCTTTTGTAAATTATAATCTAGCATGCCAATCATAAAAACTGGAGAGCCAATTAAAGCAACACCAACTCCAATGATCGCCACCACAATTACGATAAAGGTTCCAGCAGTAAGCTTTCCAAATGAAAATTTGCCTTTCTTTGACTCAGCCTTACCTCCACCAGAATATAGCCCAGATGGCGATTTTTCTGCTGCCTGTGCTGCTGCCGTTCCCGAAGCCGCCGCTCCTACGTTTTTACCAGCCGCCGCTTGCTCTGCTGCCTTCAGCCCACCAGCTGCGCCAGCCGCACCGGCCGCCGCACCAGCTGCGCCAGCCGCACCGGCTGCGCCAGCCGCACCGGCCGCTTTGCCAGTTTTACCACCACCTATCACATTTTTTGTATCCAAAAAATCCGGGCGTACATTCTCCAAAGTCCGTCCGAGCCAACCACGACGTTCATCCTCATTTGAACCGTCACCAGAATTCTGCTCGTCGTAATCGTCGTCTTCCATATATATTATTATATACCACTTATGATTTTTTTAGAAAAATATAATCGAAATGACCGATAAAGTTGCCAGGCCAATCAAAACAAACCACATCCAGGAAAACCCACCTGACTTTTTCAAATCCTTCAAGTATTCCGCATCTTCCGCCAGGTCCACATCATCCGTTTTATCAGTTTCCACTGCCCGATCTTTCAAATCGGCACTTATCCTTCTTGATAATTCATCCTGACTATTTTCTTTATTTACAATTATTCCCATTTTGTTATTCCTAAATAAATTATTACTTTTTTATTATAACACAGTTTTTTGTGCTATAATAATAGTAATATTATTAAAGGAGGAATAAATGGCGACCAAAAAGTCGAAAACGTCGACTAAGTCTGAAAAGACCAAAACGACCAAATCCAAATCTACTGTAAAATCTACAGTAAAGACAGAGCACGCAGCTCCTAAAACCAACACGGTGGTAACTACTAGCAAAAAATCCTGCCTAGCCGGACTTTTTGCTAAAAAATATGAAGAAAAAGAAAGCGTTTTCACCGTTTTCAAAACTCCAAAGTTCTACGGAGCCTTACTTGGTGAAATCCTAGGCACTATGCTAATCGCATTACTGCTCTTTTCGGTTTCACTCATGGGCATCGCTAGCTTAGCAACTTATGCCTTTGCAGTAATCGCAGTATTAATTGCAGTTTACGCCTTTTCTGGCGCTTGCCTTAATCCTATCGTTACTGTTGGCATGATGGCAACTCGCCATATGTCAGTCATTCGCGGTGTTATGTATATTATCGCTGAAGTCATTGGTGCCTGGATTGGCTGGCTCATCTTCAACGGTTTCCATCTAGCTGGTGGCGAAACCGCTTACGATCTTCCAACCATGACCGCAGTCGGCGAAAACCAATTCTGGCTATTTGCAATGATCGAATTACTTGGCGCAATAATTATTGCATTCTTCTATGCTCGCGCCCTCAGCTACAAACGTAGCGTCTTTACATTTGCTGCAGTTATTACTGGCGGTATCTGCATCGCGGTTCTCATCGGATATGTTGTATCTGCTGCCTTCCTAGGCCTCAACAACAACTTCATCATGAACCCAGCCGTAGCAATGATGCTTCAAATCTTCCCTACCACTGGTGCTGATTTCGGCGAAGTCTTTGGTGGCATTTGCCAAGCTCTTTCACTTTACGCAATCCTGCCGATGCTCGGCGGCGTAGTCGGATTCTACCTATCTGAGTTCACTAGCAAACTCAGCGGCGAAGAATAAAAATCAAAAAAAATAACTCCTCCGGGAGTTATTTTTTTGTCCTAATCATTTTTTGGGGAAAAGGGGCGTTTCCGGCGGTGCAATCGGATTCTCAAAAACTTTCGTGATCTTTTCACAAGCGTCTGGTATAAATGGAGTTAGTTCTAGACTTACTTGTAATAAGTCCTTAATTAACGAATTCAAACATTTTTTCAGTTTATCTGTTTCTCCATTTTTTGCTAACATCCAAGGCTTTTCATCATCAATTCTTTTGTTCAAATTCTGTACTTTTTCCCAAGCATAATCAAACGCTTTGTTAAATTCAAATCGATCCATTAACTCACAGTAACCATCAGAAAGCTTCAAAACACTAGTGCCTTCTCTTTTTATACCATTTTTCTTCGCTAGAGTTGCAAGTCTTTGTACTAAATTACCTAAATCATTCGCTAGTTCATTATTATAAGCTTCTTCAAATTTAGCTTCTGTATAGTCCGAATCAGCAAAAGTATCAACGTGCCGCAAAAAGAAATAGCGAAAAGCATCTAATCCATATTTGTCGATCACTGCTACCGGCTCCACCACATTGCCAATTGACTTTGACATCTTCTGGCCATCTGCCAAAATCATCCCATGCGAGACCAATACTTTTGGCAATGGCAAGCCTAGCCCCATTAACATCGCTGGCCAAATAATCGCATGAAATCTCAAAATATCTTTACCCACAAACTGTGCAGCCGCCGGCCACCAATCACTAATATCCTGATCTGGATAGCCTAACACCGTAATATAATTCGAGAGCGCGTCAATCCATACATACATCACTTGCGAAGCATCTCCTGGCACTTCAACGCCCCACGTCAACTGCTCCCGCGGCCGCGAGATTGAAACATCAGGTGACTCATCGAGAAGCTTCAAAATTTCCTTTTTCCTAAACTCTGGCAAAATCAACATTTTATCACTAGAAATCGCTTCACGAATTTGATCCTTAAAATCTGAAATCCTTAAATAATAGTTTTCTTCTTTGACTTTTTCGTACGGAATCTGGTGATCCGGGCAAACACCATGATTTTCTTTGTACTCTTTTTCTGTAATAAACGCCTCACAACCCGTACAATACCAACCTTCATACTTTGCTAAGTAAATATGATCACTTAGCTTTCGCCAAATATCTTGGCATCTCTTAATATGCTCCGGATCTGTAGTCCTAATAAAATCCGTATAAGAAATATTCAGTTTACTGATAAAAGTCTTAAAAGTATCTGAGTTCCTTTTAACATATGTTTCTACTGGCAAATTTTCAGCCGCCGACTTTTGAAAAATTTTACTGCCATGCTCATCCGTTCCAACTTGGAATCTAACCTCATCACCCCTTAAGCGAAAATAACGCGCCGCCGTATCTGCCAAGCAATAATCTACCGCATGTCCAATATGCGGAGCACCATTCACATACGGAATAGCCGTAGTCACGTATTTTTTCATAAGAATATTTTACAATATCTATTCGACAATGTCAATCGTCTCGACTTCCTCTTCCTCAGGTAATACCTCTACGGTAGAATCTTGTTCTTCATCTTCTACTTCTGATTCTTCTTCTGGTTCTACTATTTCTTCTTCTTCCTCTTCAGTCGTCTTATTTGAGCTGCTGTTTGAAGAGCTTTTCTTTGAAGAATCCTCTAGTTCAGTTTCGTCATCCTCTTCTTCATTATCAATAGTTGTCTCAGTGCCAGTATTGCCATTGCTAGAACCATTATTATTACCACTTGGCATTAATGCCACAACTAGCATCACTACAAGCGCTATTACAACCACTGCCGCCACAGCAATCAGGGCAATCAGAGTATTCTTATTAGCAGTTAATTTTTTAGCATCCGGTTTTTTATCCGCACCCGCGGCTGGATCAGCTGGCTGTCCAGCTGGGTCACCAAATGACACACTCGGAGTCTGTCCTGGTTTTGCAAACGGATTTTCAGTCGATTCCACTGGATTGATTTCTGCCGGCGTACCAGCTGGACCAGATACTGCCGAACCAATCGAACCAGGAACTGGGTCTGCCGCTTTCATTGGCGCCTTCAACTCTTCTTCAATCGGATCTGGAGGAGTCGGAGCCTCTGGCATCATGATAGGATCCGTCGCCGCCACGCTACCCTGACCATTTGGTTGAATCACTGGATTCACAGGAGGATTCACTGGATTCGCTGGATTCACTGGAGCACCTGGAGCACCCGCCGGAGCCGTTGGATTCACAATCGGATTCACTGGCGTTTCTAAAGCAGGACTAACCGGTGCAGGATTAGCTGGTCCAGGAGCAGGCGTCGCTGGCGCTGGTGCAACCGGAGCTGTTGGCTCTGGTGTAGCCGGTGCCGTCGGTGCTGCAGGCGCAGGTGCCGGCGTCGGGCCTGGCGTCGGATTAGGAGTTGGTGTAGGGTTAGTAGTTGGATCCATTTTTATTCCTTCAAAATTAATTAATTAATTATTAAGCTTATGCTAAACATAATAGCATAACTTTTTCATAATATCAATATCAAATTTTGCTCGCTCAAAATCAAAGGCCAGTTCCTTAACGGCCGCCGCCTCCACCACCGCCTCCACCGCCGCCGGAGAATCCACCGCCGAAACCACCCGAAAATCCCGAAGACGATCCACCACCCGAGCTCGACATCACTGTCGACGCTGTAGCAATATTAGCCGCCCGATTCAAACTCCGCGAAATGTCTGACGCCGCAATTCCTGCCATCAAATAGTCCGGCTCTTTCACCTCTTCTACTTTACAATAATCTTTCATCTCTTTTAGCCAACTCTCTTCTAGACCAAACACCGCAGCATAAGGCAATAGTTTTTCGTATAATTTCACAATTCCCTCCGCCGAGGTGTCCGCGCCTTTGACACTTTGTAGCACTTTCATCCGCTCCGCCTCTGCCATACCAATATACAGTTTTAGCCCTTCCATATAATGCGAAGCCGTTAGACCCTTCATTGTATGTTTCGCATAGCGCGCCGCCGCATCGGCTAATGCCGTCGCAATAATTGTCGTTACCGTGACAATCCCCATCATCACCGGATAAAACGCTTCCACTCCCACGTACACCTTACCATACAATCCTCCAAAGCCCGTCACACTTTCTAGAATCCCCGCGATCACAGCAAACAGCGAAATTGAAAACGGCACCACAATGAGCACCATCGCAATCACATTACCAACACCCCGTTTTTTGCTATCACCAAAATGATATTTTTCTTCCACCAGCTCATCTTCTTTCAAGGCATTCACGATTTTCTTTTCCATAGTTGATCTTAAGGTAATCAATGTGGTATTCGCTGTCCGGCTCTTCAGCTCAATTTCGTCACCCTCTTTCGGCGCCAACCCACCATTTAAAATCGACAAAAGATCCATATAGTCACCGCTCACATCCTTCAAATTTTTTACTAGTATCTTCCACTTTTTATCATCAACTTTTTGAAATTCAATTTTTTTCTTCACTACTAGATCTAGTAGCATCGCTACTTTCATGTCTTTTTTCTTACCTAGGTACACTTCCGCCATTTCCGGCAAACTATAATCTTTACTCGGCTGATATTCCGGCTCATTAAACAGCCCCTTATAGTAATGCGCCTTCTCGCGCGTCTTCATAAAACGCACGAACAGAAACACGATCAAACCTACCGCAAGCACCGCCGTCAAAATCATAACAATTACAAAAATGTAATCTTTATCTGGCTCCGGCACCACGAAACTGCCTTCTTTAATTAGAACTGCAAAAGTCAAACTCTCGGTCACGCCCAGCTGTCCTGTCGAAAATTCTAAACCATCTCCTAGTTCCGAAGTTTTGCATCTGGTCTGATTATTCGACCCATATTTACCTACATAGCACCAACTTTGTCCATCATATACATTCTCGTCTTCAAAATGCAGTCTAGCCGTTACCTTATTAAACCTTTGCTGCCAGCCATTACCATTGGCATCCCAATACAGTTCCTGATATTTTTTACCATCCTTTTCAAACTCCGTCACTACCTTTTCAAAATTGTATTCCAGCTCGTATACTTGTTTACCACGTACATATTCCTCCGTACCTGTACACACCGTATAATATCCCTCATTCTTGTCTTCGTCGCCAGTTTTTTCAATACTGTAAATCGGCTCAGCCTTACCATTTCTAGTAAGTTTAACGTCGTCTTTTGATAGATCTGGCAAAGTTACATTAGCGCCACCCTGATTGGTAAACGGAATCATCCGGCAAATACCTTTGTTTTGATCATAATCCGGAAAAATCGCCGTCAACTTTTCCTTAACTCTGAGATGCGAAACACCATCATCTCGCTTCGACAAATAATAATCTCCCGTAAAATCTTCAAAATAAAAATTTTGTGTATTCGCCGCCCCTACCGGCTGCGTCAACAAAAAAGTTAATAATATACTTATAATTATCCCTACTCTTTTCATACCATTATTATACATCAAAACCATTTTTTATTGTCACATTTATCTTGCTTATGCTATAATGTAAACATGGATAATCATAAAATCATGATTGTTGGGACTGGTAATGTTGGCGCATCGATTGCGTTTGCTATTTTAAACCAGCGCACCGCAATCAACGAAATCATTCTTACTGACATTATCGCCCATGACGCCGAAGGTGAAGCCATGGACTTAAAAGACGCCCTGGCTGTCGCACCGAGCTACGTCAAAATCAAAAACGGCACTTATAAAGACGCCAAAGATTGCGACGTGGTCGTCATCACCGCTGGCGCCAACCAAAAGCCTGGTGAATCCCGCATGGATCTACTCGAAAAAAACGCCAATATTTTGAAAGGCATGATTGAGCAAATCATGGATTCCGGCTTCAATGGCATTTTTCTCGTTGTTACTAATCCAATGGATGTGCTTACCTATCTCACTTATAAATACTCCGGCCTCCCCGCCGAACGCGTCATCGGTTCCGGCACCGTTCTTGATTCTGCCCGGCTCCGCACCCGTATCGCTAGTTACTTAGACGTTAATCCAAAATCCGTCCACGCCTATCAGATTGGCGAACACGGCGACACCGAGCTTACCGTATGGTCTCTTGCTGATCTCGGTGGCCAAAAAGTGAATGACCTACTCAAAAAAGACGTCCGTAACGGTATTTCTGATTTCGTCAAAAACGAAGCCTACGACATTATCGAGAAAAAAGGCGCTACCTACTATGGTATCGCCACTTGCGTCGTCCAGATTCTAAACTGCATTCTAAACGACGAAATGCGCGTACTGCCAGTCTCGTCTTATGATCAATTCTCCGAAACTTCCTTTGGCTGGCCTACAGTCGTCGGCCGTCGCGGCATCATCCGTCGTCTCGACCTTCCGCTCTCCGAACACGAAGGAGTCGAACTACAAAAGTCCATCAATGCTTTACAAAAGGCCATTAAGTCCGTCAAGTTTTAGTTAAAAAGCTTAAATTAGTATATTTGTTTGTAAACTCGCTGCACGCCGAGAATTAAAAAATAATTTCAGGCAGATTTTCACTTGTATTACAGTACAAGATTCAAATCTGTGAAATTATTTTTTAATTCTCGGGTTTGCTCAAATACAAAACAAATATACTAATTTAAGCTCCTAGACCAAAGATTGCATATAAAGCATTAATTCGTCTTTGATAAAGTCATCTTTGACGCATTCTAGTTCTTTAATGAAGTTCGCTTCTTGGCGCTTCAAGCGTTCTTGTCGATATTTTTCGTAAGCCTCTGCTTCTGATTCCGACAAAGTTTCTGGGAAGTTCCGCCCTTTATAATGAAGCAGTAGTTCCGGCAATCTTTCATCGTCAAAATCAGGATGAAAATCTGCTAATCTGCGCGGCTCAGCATTCCTCACCGCAGCCACCTTAATCCGATCATGATCATTTAAAAATCCGTCATAAAGTGCCCCTTCCGGCTCTACCGCTGCTGGAAACTCCGGCCTGTTTTCATATTCTGCTCGTTTAGCCTCCGCAAACTCCGGATGCTTCATTAAAATCTGCAAATTATGCTCCACCGTTTCTTTATCCAACCCAATCTTTTTCCACCCATTGCCTTCATCTAACACACTCATCGGCGCCACCGCCGGGCACTTATTGAAGCACAACTCTTTCACAATCGGGAACATCGTAGAATGAGAAGCCGAATCTAATTTAGTCTCCTGCTCCAAAACTTCTTCTAAATTATATCGAAGATCATATACTAGTACATTTCCATTCCGCCCCGCTGTGAGTGGAACCGCTACCGTAGTCTTATTAAACTCATTTGCATATCTTCCAGAAGCATATACGAACGGTTGTTTATTGTCTAGATTTACTAACTTTTTAACCGCATTTTTTTCTCGCATTTTGTATAAATAATCAAATAATTTTGGCTGTTTTTCCCGAACCAGTTTTGCTACTGCTATCGTCGCAAATACGTCAGACAGCGCATCATGTGCATGTTCATGCGATACACCATTTAGCTTCGTGATTAATTCCAGCCGATTCGTCGGCGCCCCGTCTTCGCGAAACGGCCATTCGATACCTTCTGGCCTGAGAGCCCGCGTCAGCCTCACTACATCCAGCAGATCCCACCGGCTCCGACCGTCTTTCCATTCCCATTCATACGGCTCGTAGAAATTCCGCCACAGCGTCGCCCGCATAAACTCATCATCAAACCGCACCGTGTTATAACCCACCGCCACTGTTTCTGGCACGAATACTTCTTCCATTACGTATTTACAAAACTCCGCTTCACTCATCCCATCTCGCAGAGTATCTTGCGGCGTAATTTTCGTCACATTAATTGCCGACGGGCATGGCAAAGCATCGTCCGTCATTTTCACCAGCACGTTCACTGGCTCCCCCACTGGGTTAAGATCCATATCCGTCCGCTGCCCAGCAAACTGCATAATCCGATCTTCTCGCGCTCGGAGCCCCGAAGTCTCTAAATCATAAAAGAAAAACGTCTTCCTATCCATCATTAAGCCTATATATCACAACCGCACCCAAATTACAACCCCACCAGGTTCGATTAATCATGCTCACGGTTGCTAGGCGGGGCGGATGCTAGGCTTTCCCGCGACCGCGCTTTGAGGCGCGGTAGCTTAGTTTTTCCATTTTTTATACAGCGGGCAGAAAGAGAGGAAAGTAAGGAAGAGGGTAATCCTGCCGAAAGTGTGACTACTTAAGTACACATCTTATAGATCGACCGTAGCTGCGATCGTTGTAGGTAGGGTATGCAGCGGACGATTTCGCGTAGAGGTAGTACGTGTAGCTGTTATCGTACCGAGTAGAAGACCAGAAGAAGCCGTACGTGCCCTGATTGTACGCCGAGCCAGAGTAGAAGCAGCCCGACAGAGGAGTAGAAAGATTATATTGTAATGAGGCAGTATCAGTAGCTGTTGTTGTAGTGTTGTAAATATTATATAAGATACCATGTTCACCAGCAGTGCTTCCTGTAGGCATTCTCCACCCAGCTGGACAAAGGTCCTCGGTGGCATCACCAGTACTGCTACTCGATGGATAACAGTAAGAACCAGCAGAAGCAGCACAATAATTGTAATAGACACCTATCTTACCAGAACCATTGCCATAGCTAGTAGTGGTAGTATCTTTAGACCAACCGCTACCACTGGTAGCAATAAGTGGATCTGAATAGCTGTGGTCTGAAGCATAGGTTGGGCTATCAGTCCATTCTACTACACCTGTGATGGCATATTTATCACTTGATGTACCACCGCCATTCTTGAGATAGCCTAAGCTCGTAGCAGAAGCATTAGTGTTAGTTTCTGCTACAGAAGCTAATGTATCAGCATCGCTTAAGTCTAATCTAAGATTATCTAGAAGCCAAAGATTACCATCCTTTAGCTTAGATACGCAGTAAGGCTCGTTATCACGAGAGTCTCTTAGGTAATATGGAGCTTCTTCAGTGAGTGAGGCGAGAACTGTGGATCTATTGCTTGATGTGATATCTTGCATATAAGTGATGTTTGGGACTGGAGTATTGCAAGTAACTGGAGGATCTGGGCCGACTGGTGGTTCTGGTGCCTCATGAGCTACGGCATAGAAGTTGATGGTATTAGTATATGTACCAGCAGCTTGGTCGGCAGAGGCTTTAGCACCGATTTTGAATTTGAGGGTTCTACTGTCGGTAGGAGCATTAGTTTCTATCAGAGCTTTACCAGTTTCGCCATTGTCATTATTATCTCTAGGTAGACCTGAGTAGTTAGACCAAGTAGTGCCATTATCAGAAGATGTACGATAGCCCCAAGTATTATCAACTGCTAAAGCGGATAAATCAGCATTAGTAGCAATACTAGAAAAGACATAGTTATTGTTAGATGAATTGACGAGATTAGAAGAAGTAGAGGAAGTACCAGCAGTAGCAGTGAGATAGTAACCATAGGCTGAGTTAGTAGAGACACTAACAGTAAGAGCATTACTATCAGCTGAGGTGCCTGGAGTGAGTTCACTAATGACTAATTCTGAAGTAGAGAGATCTACGGAAATAGAAGGATTAAAGGTAAAGGAAACGTCTACGCTATCTTGATAGGTGACGGCGGAAGCTAAGCTACTAGCAAAAAGAGCAGACGCAAAAACACCCGCTCCGACACCTAGAAACGTTTTACAAAAACCGCGCAATTGCCTCTTTGACATAATTTCATTATACACTAGCATAATCACAAATACAATAGTTTTTTCATAAAAAATTCCCCCGGTACTTAATGCACCGAGGGATGTAACTATTTATCCTCCTTCTCCTTATCTTTTTCAACGACGTCTTCCGCCGGCTCTTCCCAGTCGTAAAAACGACCAAGCTTCACCAGGCTAGCGAGCTTACCGAAGCAGAAAAAGATAATCGGGAATAGCACCAGCATTACCGCTACCGTGCCGATTGACTTATCCTCTTCCACATTCAGCAGAACCTCACTCACACCGCTTCTCTGCAGCGCTTCTATAGCCTTACTCTCACGAACCATGAAGAGAGGCCAGTTGATGATGGAGAATACCACGCTCAAAATCTCGTAAAAACGATCTTTGAACACTCTTCTCACGTCACCGTTTGAAAGAAGTTTATACTGCTTTGATCCGAGATACGCCATCAAAGCGCAACTCATGACAAACACGATGAAGAATTTAGATGAATAGTTGTTAATCATTTCTAACATGTCTCTAACCCCCTATAAACTATGAAGATAATGATAATTGCTTAGGCTGGACCCCTTTTTCCAACCTATGACCTAATTATAGCACAAACAGTATAAAATGTCAATATCAACAGCACAAAAACAATTAAATACAAACTAAAGTTATCTGTTTCTTCCCTATTGGTCAGAAGTTTTCATCATTTCGTCATAATCTACGCCAAAGGAAGCATACTGTAATCTCATAGTAGCTGTTTCAAGCTCCTTTGCCAATGCTTTTAGCGGGTCTTTATTAGCCACTGTCATCACCATAAACTTCAGTGGCTTATTTTTACCTCCACAAATCTCTTTGGATTCACCATACGCTAGCTCCCCCGGAATCGTAATCTCGCGAATGCCACCCATTTTCATACCTTTAACTCCTTGATTCCAACCTTCAATCATCCCCACCGAAGGGTCGATTGCTATCCGAAATCCAGTCGGCTTATCATTATCATCAAATGACGAATCAAACACCGACTCATCTGCGCACCATCCTACGTAATAGGCTAGGTAATTACTCTCCGACACAGTTTCGCCTGAGCCCTTTTCAATATCTTTCGTCTTTAAGCCATTCTCATTTGCCGCCGCCTCGTTGTAACCCTTTACTACATCACCTTTATGGCTCACAAACTTCTTATAGTCGCTGTCCGTTGCTTTTTGAAATTCCTTCAACTTCGCGTCGTAAGCCGCCTGATACTCTGCTACTTTGGCCTCGTCAATCTGAGATTCTTCTTCCCCAGAATTCACGCTACCAGAAATCACAATCGCCGCATAGCTTGCTATGATCGACGCCAACATAATCACTGCGATGATAATAATGAACACCCTCTGTTTGGTACTGGTTTTTAACTCTTTTTCGTCCATATAAACTCCACTTATTTTCTATTATTATACCACAAAAATAACCCCTTACGGGGTTATTTTCTTATCTATTTTTGCTCAGTGGCCTTAGGCTTTTTCGGAACTTCAACCTTCTTAAACGAACCACCAGCCTTCTCAATTGCTGCCTTGGCAGTCTTCGAAACAAACTGGGTTTCTAGGTTAATCTTCGCTGAAAGTTCCCCGCGTGAAATCACCTTGACCTTAGCAAAAGGCGTAGAGATCAGTTCTGCTTTTGCCAGCGCAAAATTATCAATTTTACCCTTAAGATCGTTCAAACGATCAGTATAGACCACTTCAGCCTTCGGATGAAAAGACTTAAATCCTTTGAGCTTTGGTACTGCTTGCATCATCGCACGTTGGCCGCCCATGAATCCTGCCGGCATCTTGTGATGACCAGCCCGAGATTTCTGACCTTTGGTACCACGTCCGGCCGTCTTGCCCTGGCCAGCGGCAATGCCACGGCCTTTGCGAGACGGACGAGCGTTTTTGTTCACCTCTAAATCATTGTATTTCATTACTTCTTCTCCTTTTCAGACTTCGCCGCTTTTTTAGGAGCCGCCTTTGCAGCCTTCGCTGCTGGCTTCTTGGCCGTAGCCGACTTAGCCGCTGGCTTTGCAGCTGGCTTCTTGACAGCTGGTTTAGCCGCTGGCTTTGCAGCTTTGGTCACTGGCTTTGCAACTTTTGCTTCAGCCTTTGCGGCTGGCTTTGCCGTCTCGGCCTTGGGAGCCTCAGCCTTTACTGCCGGCTTAACGGTAGCTTTCGATCCGACCCATTCGCTTCTTTTAACTTGCTGACGCAAACCTTCGAGCACTGCATAAGCAATGTTTACCTTGTTGGTCGAGCCCAGCGACTTCGAAATCAAATTCTTTACTCCCGTGAGGCCCATAATTGCCCGCACGGTACCACCAGCGATAATCCCAGTACCAGGTGCCGCCGGTTTCATCAAAACATCTGCACCGGTCACCTTGGTCCGAGTCTCGTGACAAATCGTCTCGCCATCGGTCTTAAAAGTAATCATCGACTTCTTGGCCTTCGTGCCAGCCTTGGCAACGGCTGTCGTCACGTCGTTACCCTTAGCTACACCAATGCCAATCCGATTCTTGTGATCACCCATCGCGACGAGTGCCTTAAACCGCATTCTGCGGCCACCAGCCACGGTTCTAGAAACCCGATCCACTGCAATAGTAATTTCATCAAATTCCTTTGGACCAGCATTACCACCACGCCCACGATCACGGCGACTCCTACGCTCCATTTTGCGCCCAGCGATGTCGCGCGCCTGCCGAGTAGCGGCAGTTTTGTCGTCCATCTTGAGAGTACCAGATTTGTTGATTACTCTCGGGGCCTTTTTCTCAGTTTCTGCCATCTTAAAACTCCAATCCTTCCTTGCGAGCTGCATCAGCTAAAGCTGACATCCGCCCCGCATATAATTTAGCACCACGATCAAACACTACGCGCTTAATCTTTGCGGCTTTTGCCTTTTTTGCAATCTCTGCGCCAATTTTGGCGGCTTTTTCGGTCATCGTCCCGTCTAGCTTTTCACCTACAGTCGTAGCATAGCAAAGCGTGACTTTTTTATCATCATCAATTACCTGCGCTACAATGTGGCGATTCGAAATATACACCGAAAGGCGCGGTCTATCTGAAGTACCATGAATCTTGGCACGTGTTCTTTTTGCTCTAAATTTTGCTAACATTATTTCTTACCCGCCTTTCCTGCCTTACGAAGGATCACTTCGTCGACATATTTAATACCTTTACCCTTGTATGGTTCCGGCTTCTTCAATGCGCGGATTTCCGCTGCCACCTGGCCGACTTTTTGCTTATCGATGCCCGAAACGGTAATTTCCATCTTGTTGGTAGCTAGCTGCACGCCTTCGGGAGCATGATATTTCACTGGATGCGAAAAGCCCAGCGCCATCTCAATCTCCTGGCCACCACCAGATAGACGAAAACCTACGCCATTTACTTCAAGTTTTTTCTCGTAACCTTTGGTTACACCAATGACGGCGTTATTAAGAAGCGCCCTCTGTAGCCCATGCCAAGCACGGGTCTTTGGCTCGTCATCCTCGCGGGTGACAGTAGCCACGTTGCCATCGATAGAAACCTTAGTTTTAGGCTGGACCGGCACAATGAGCTGACCTTTCGGGCCAACGACAGTAATCTCTTTGTCGCCGACCGTAATTGTCACTCCCGCCGGAATCTCGATGGGTTGTTTTCCGATACGACTCATATTTATCCCTTATTTTTAATTAATATCAAAACCATTATACCATACCCAGTTTCAAAAGTAAACACCTCTGTTACTAAAAACCACTATTTAGAACTTTTTTCATATTGATACTTAGAAGTATCGATAGTTCTCGCGGATTATAATAGCGCGTCAGCTTTTTTTGCGCCTGCACCAAATAGTAACTACTGCCAACCCGGTGCGTATCACTCCCAAACGTAAAAATCATTTTGTCCCGCGCTAACCGCTTTACCACGCGCTCCGCTTCTTTACCATAATGTCCCACCACACTTCTCAGATTACATTGCAACAAAATCCCGTCTTCATAAAGATCCCGCGCTTTTTGATAATCCTCTTGGACTATCTCGTACCTCTCTGGATGTGCCAAAATCACCTGGTAGCCCTTCGCATTGAGATCGCATAGATACCCCTCGTAATTCGAAAATTCCGTATGCAGCGGCAATTCTACCAGCAAATATTTACTATTCGCTAACGGCGAAATCTCCTCCGCCTCTACTAGCCGATCAATAAATTTGTTAATATAGATTTCATTTCCAAGATACAGTCTCAGCTTCACACCGGCCGCATCTAATCTATGCTGCAATTCATTTAAAAGCTTCAAATTATCTGCCCGCGGCGACATAAAATCGCTCTCTACGATATAATGCGGCGTCGCAATCAAATCCGTCACACCCTGACGCGCCAACCACTTGGCGATTTCGATACTTTCATCAAAATCCCTAGCTCCATCATCCACACCCGGCAAAATGTGTGAATGTATATCTATCATTTCTTCTGAGAACCACCGTAATAATAATAAGTATTATAATATTTAGTCGACTTACGATTAACTGCGTTGAAAACTAGACCGGCAATCTTTGCGCCTACCTTTTCCATCGCATCACGCGCCGTAATCAAATCGGCCTTCGTCGTCATACCATCCCGTACCACAATTAAAGTCTCATCCACAAAGCCAGATAAAATCACCGAATCAGCCAAACCACCTACCGGTGCTCCATCAAAGATTACAATATCATAATGATCTCTCAGCATCCCCACTAACTTTTTGTTTTTCTTAGAAGCAAGCAACTCGCTTGGATTTGGCGGATAAGTCCCGCAGGTAATCACATCTAGATACGGAATCTTGGTCGGGCGAATATAAGTACCGAGACCACTCAAATCCCCTGTAAGCAGATTAGACAAACCAATTGTATTTTGCAAATTAAACATCCGGTGCACCCGACCTCGCCGCATATCACAGTCTACAAGTAGCACGCTCTTTTCGGCCTGTGCAAAGGAAATCGCCAAGTTTGCCGACACGAAACTTTTGCCCTCACCCGCATTCGTACTGGTCACAAGAACCGTTTTCATATCCTGATCCACCGAAGTAAACTGTAAGTTCGTCCTGAGGCTCTTGATATTTTCGCTCACGATTGCCTTCGGTGATTTATCTACCACCAATTCGCTCGAAGAACGCTTAAACTTCGTTTCGCTCTTAAGGATCCGTCCGGTGATCGGAAGACCCACCATTTTCTCAGTATCGTCATTATGTTTAATTGTATCATCCAGATAAAAACGAATAAAGGCAAACCCAGCTACCACGAGAATCGAAATCGCAATCGCTAGAATGATATCTCGCACCAACGTATTATTAGCTGGCGCACTTGGCTCTGCCGCCACCGACAGCTGCGTTACGTTCTCCACTTTGTAAATTGTCGTCACTTCTTTTTCAAATACCTTCGCAATTTCATTTGCAATCGCCGCCGCGAGCCGTGCCTTCGGATCACGCACCGAAATACTCAGAATCGACGTCTCATCTACCGGTTTAACCGTCAAATTTTTACTAAGCTCCGTCACGCTCTCGTCTAGCCCTAGATTATCAATCACCTGATTTAGGACCAACTCACTTTTTGCAATCTCACCGTAAGTCGAAACTAGCTTCTGGCTGGCATTAATATCATTTAGCGTCGCCGCCGAGTTCTCTATTTCTGTGTTATCAGATTTGGCAATTACTACCGTCGTTTGCGCCTGATAAACTGGCTTTTTGACCATCAAATCATAGACTACCACACCCGACACTGCTAGAAAAAGCACTATAATAAAACCCAAAATATAGTGCTTCAGGTAGTTAAAAAAATCCTTAATGTTTATTTCTTCCATTCAATAACTCCTTTTCCTCTATTATAGCATAAGCCCAAAAATTGTAAACTAAAAATCAAACTATTCTGACTGTAAATATTCATCGATTTTTTCTTTGGCATTTTTCACCGAATCTTCCGATGGGATCATCACGTAAAGCGGACGGTTGGCGCCCATGCTATAAGTCGGCTCCATCGTACCGGTACCATCCACTGCAATCGATTCTACTTGCCAATCAATCGAATCTGCTAGTTGCATCCGAATAAACGAGGTAATATCGTCACGGCTCAGCGATGTTTCAAACGAATCTGCCGCAATGTCTAGAATGGTCGGTAGCTTCAGCACGTAATCCTTTGAACCCGACAAACGGTTAATGATGCTAGTAATCACCTGCTGTTGGTTTTCGCCCCGATGCCGATCACCGGTCTTGTATTTCTTGCGCTCACGAGCAAACCTCAGCGCACAATCCCCGTCTACATGCTGCGTCCCCTCGATAAACTCACAAGTTTTACCATTGGTTTTTAGCGTCATCGCCTGGTCTGAAGTGATGTCGATGCCGTCCAGCTGGTCCACTACTTTGACCACCGTATCAAAACTCACCTTCAGAGTATGGTCAATCTTTGTATCAAGGAAATCTTCAATCGTCTTTTTGCTCATATCGATACCATACACTCCGGCGTGCGTCAGCTTATCTTTAAGCCCAGTCGTATTATGTAGCTGCACGTAAGTATCGCGCGGAATCGAAACTAGGAGGATCTTGCCCTGTTTCGGATTTACCACCGCCAGGATATTCACATCAGACCGCGCCGTCGTTTTAATACCGGTCCGCGAATCACTCCCAGAAATATAAGTAATAAATGGATCCTTCGTGACTTCCTTCGCCGAAGCCTCAAGTTCCTGATCAATTTCGATCTCAAAAGTATAAATTACGCGCGTTTTGGCCATTTCTTCCTCGACTTCTTCCTTTAGCATCTCCAGCCGATCCGTCTCTAGCACCACCGCATCTGTGATATTTTTACTCAGCGCACTCATCATAGTATCTAAATCATCGTAATAATCCGCTTCAAATTGCACTTTGTTTTGCAAATACTGCTCTGCCTTCGCGGACTGCTCATCAATTTTTAGAAATCCCATGCTTTTGCCAGACAGCTCCTGCAGGTCATTAATCTCACTTTCATCCATTACGACTACACTATAGCCTTTGGTCTCTGCATTCAGCTTAGTAATTTTGTTTAAAAAGCTATTGAACGCGTCCGTATAGCGCAAAGCAAAAATTCCGCCAATCACAATCAGCGCCGCAATAATCGGGCAAATGATCTTCATCGCCTTCGAGGAGTGTTTTTTGATAAAAAGCATCCAAATATTGAGAGCCAGAAGCCCCGCCAGCAAAATTATCAAAATTATCATCAGCCACACCGCCACAATACCAGTGTTGATTAATGAAATAATGAGAAGCAGCGACACAATCCCCTGCACTGCAGTAAGGAGTATTTCTGCCCACCGCCAAATCTTAGCTCCAGTGCTTTTATTATGACTTGAGTGATGGTGATGATGATGTTCTTCTTCGTGATTTTCCATTATTCTCCAATCGTCAAAATTAATACTCCAAGCGCCCACCGGCCACCTTATTCCATTTTACTGAGTTAGTAAATGTTTGTCAAACTAAACTTATGTAATCCAAATCTAAAGGGAGTCTATTCAGTATAATCAAAGAAACTAGAAAATCTTTCAAAAATCTGTAAAAATCGTCTATACTTGACTATATTCACAAAATATGCTATAATCAAAGCATGATTAGTTTTGGGACAAAATTCGTTGCTTCAGCCGTGCTCGGTGCTATGGCGATTTTTGGTATTTCAGAGGCAAATTCCACTGTCACCAAGGACGAAGAAGTCGAAGAGCCGGTCAAATACACCGTCGAAACCATCTATGATAACACCATGCGCGAAGGCACTACCAAGGTCAACCAAGAGGGCAAAGATGGTACCAAGAAAGTCACGTATGCCGTCACTTATAGACACGATAAAGAAGTCAATCGATCTGTCAAATCCGAAAAGACCGTCACGCCTGCCAAAAACAAAATCGTCGTCGAAGGCACGAAAAAATACTACAAGTGTAGTAACGGCAAAGAATTCGACAATGTCAACGATCGCGACGAATGCGAGAAAAAGATCAAATGGACCGCTCAAAAAGACAAGGCTCTCAAAGAATGTAACGCCGACAAGAAAAAGTTCAACTGTTGGTACGACAAATATCCTGGCACTACCGCGCATTGGACTGAGTATACATATACTGCACCTAGGACCACTACTTACGCTCCTAGAACTACTACTAGAGCTCCTCAATCTAGCGGTTATCGCACCGGTGCTATCTGTAGAGACGGTTGGCGCAGCTCTGCCACTGGTCGTGGCGCCTGTTCACATCACGGCGGCGTCAGCCAATGGCTATAGCTAGACTACTCCGCTCAATAGTCTTAATGACCACCTATTAGGCAAAATACGTTTTTATCATCACCAAAAAAAAGATGAGGGCTTGGCCTAGTTCAATTCAGAACTAAGTCGCCCTCATTAGCTATAATGCTATCTTATTTATTTAAAAATGTCAAGTAGCCGACCACTTTTTCTGATAATTATTATTCGCTTCATACCTCTGGTTAATCTAAATAATCTCATTATGTATTTTTCAGTTTTATCGCTATTATCTCTTAAATTTCTAAGATCAAACACGGCTCTACCGCCCGACTGTTTTAATGCTTTACGAAATTTAGTTTGAATCGTTGCTTCATTATATACTCGTGGTCCCTTCATTTCCCACATTGTACCCAACATTAACAAATCAGGATTTTTGCTTTTAGGAACGTTTGATGGAGTAAGCGTCTCTACATCAAAACCAAATCTAGACAAATAAAACACTGTCTTTTTTTCATGTGCCTCCAAATCCTGGTTATTAAAAATAACTCTGCCATACTTATTTCTAGAAACCATTTTCCTCTCAATAATTTTCATTCAATCACCCTATCACATCCCCATCAAATCTTCAACCCCCACCAATAATCTGCACCAAAAATCTGCCAAACGACAACAAGAAATCGTCTCATTTATGTTAAAACATATTATTGCAATAATACAAAAAATATGCTATAATAAATATATAATAAATGGAGCAAAAAATGAACAAGTCAACCAGTCTACTCGATCGTATCTCATCAATCTTACTTCTTGTTGCAGCCGCCTTTGCAGTAATAGGAATCATTACTAGTACAAACAGCAGCAATAATTCCGACAAGCCCTCTAATGATAATATGCCCGTCACAGAAACGGCCGAATCAGAAAGCCCAAAAATCGAGACGAAGACCGAAACCGTCACAGAACCTATCTCCCATGACGTCAAAACCGTAGAAGATAATTCACTAGAATATGGCAAAACAAAAATCACAACCGAAGGCGCAGACGGCATTATTACATATACATACGAAGTAACGTATGAAGATGGCAAAGAAACCTCTCGCAAACAAATTAGTAAAGAAACCACAAAAAAACCAATCACAAAAGTAATCGCAAAAGGCACTAAAATCATCTGGCACTGTACCGACGCAACCTCATTTGATAGAAATCCATACAACGATAATAAATGCACTAACAGCAAAGGCCAAGTAAAATACGTTTGCGATTCTGAAGCTCGCAAGCTAGATCCATCATACGATCCGCCACAAATTGGCCCACCATACTATAATATATAAAAACATTCTCTCTAACATTTAACTAACTGTTGACAACGTAAAGCTAAACGTCTTTCCAGGTTAAAATAGTATCTTCCTTAAGATCGGTTTTTAGCGAACGCCCAATTACAATATCAGTGAACCGTGGTGATATACCAGTCCCTGGTCTTTTGGGCATTAAATCCTCTGCCTTAATTATTTCACCGGCTTTCATGTCACGCGTCAAGACCAACGAACGCCTCGCTTCGCGTCGTGGTATTTCCTCGCACTTCAACACAGTTTTTTCAGGCGAACCTAAAATCTTATCTATCCAACGGAAGTTAGTAATTGCTTTCTTAAAATCTTCTGGGTCACCAGCATGATAATGATCATTGCCGGCTAATTTCTTATTTAACGTAAAGTGTTTTTCAATTACTTCAGCACCAAGTAAATATGCCGTAGCTAAAGTCATCATAGTAGAATCTGGAGCAACATGATCACTAAAACCAACTTTTACATCCGGGAAATCATTTTTGAGTGTTTCAATTATACGCAAATTAGCATTTTTTGGATCGGTAGGATACGACAACACGCAATGCAAAATAGTAATGTCTTTACAACCAGATTCTTTTAATGCACGAATACCTTCATCTACTTCCGATAAATAGGCTGCGCCCACAGATAATACCACCGGCTTACCTTTAGCACCAATATATCGGATAAATGGCAAATTAGATAAATCAGAAGAGGAAATTTTATAAAAATCGACCATATCATATAAATAATCCGCCGAAGCATAATCAAATGGCGTAGATGTAAAATCTATACCTAGTGAATGGGCATAATCACTGAGTATCTTATATTCTTTTTCGCCAAAGTAATCATATTTTAAAAATAATTCATATTGCGTCTTTGTGGGCTCTTTTTTCGTATCCCAATATGCCGGCGAATTCTTCGAGACAATTGTATTTGCCTTATATGATTGAAATTTCGCACAATCAATTCCCGCTTCTGCAACTTTTTCTATATACAATTTTGCGGCTTCAAGTGGTGTAATATTGAGCTCCTTCGCCGTATCATAAAAATTAACTCCTATTTCTGCAATCACATATGGTTTTGTCTTTTTCATATTACACTTCCTTCCATTTATTATAAGCTATTTATTAAACTCATCACGTGTTTTCGACCATTTCTCAAATCGTGTTGCAAAAGTAAATCCTGTAATTCTTGTCTCGATTCTTGAGACAAATTAAGGTACGTTCGCAAATTACCCTCAATCACTTCATCGCTAGGGTTTAGTCCAATATAAGAAAAGCCATTATCGTCATTCACAAAACCGTGTTTTTCTTCTCTAGCATTCTGCGCCATAGCAATTGTAGGCACACCTAATAGCGCAAGCTCATATCCCGTACGCCCACGAGATGTTATCGCCATATCGGTTGTGCTTATTAGTTCCGGCATATTTTTTACATCATGCAAAACATCTATATTTTCACAATTGTTATATTTTAACAAAGATTTAACATTCTTTTTTGCACGACCAAGTACCACCTTAAAATGGCAATTCTTGTATTCTTGTTTGGAAATTATTCTCAACAATCTGTCTGTATAGTTTTGAGGGTCAGCACCACCAAAAGCAATTAAAACATCTTTAACTTTAGAAGAAATAGCTATTGGATTATACATCAAAAAAGTTTTTGCACAAATGTAATATTTAGCACCACATTTTATCTTCGATGAGCTCGACTCGTTATATAATGCATTAAAAACCAAATCCGCTTCACTGTTCCCTTCGCCATCATCTTCAAAATTAATAATCTTCGCTCCTCCCGGCAATGAAGCCCTTAGGCCATTCATGTATTTCTTGTTGGTAGCCAAAATGTCATTTATAAACAAATTGTATTGCTGCTTTTTGCATTTTTCATACAGCTCGCCTATTCCATCTACCGGTATCAAATTATGCGTTGTACGCCCGAACGATTTTTTATCAGTTTGGTTCTTATCAAAAATAATATCCGGTTTACAATACAATTCATCTGCAATTTCTAACGCTCTGTATATATGCCCCATTCCACGTTTATTATTACCATTAACATAAATCGCTATTTTCTTCCTAGCTAAAATATCTGCTGCATGCTGTAAATCAGCAAAATTATCTATATCTATCGCTTCGTCATCGGATATTTCAAATAAATCAAGATTCTTGCCAATTCGACTGTCCGGTTTGACAACGGATCT
Organism: Candidatus Saccharimonadota bacterium; assembly: GCA_017514905.1. GTDB lineage: Bacteria > Patescibacteriota > Saccharimonadia > Saccharimonadales > Saccharimonadaceae > Nanosyncoccus. Next base: position 10,686 of record JAFWIK010000026.1, on the reverse strand, counting down.
TTTTGAAATCACAAACGCACCAGCCTCAAGATAATATGGCGGCAAGTATTGCCTATTCAAACGTTTCTTATAATTAGGCACTTTTTTTCCGTCCTGCTCCCTCCAAGAAAGATGTGGATGGTTGACTGCCGAAATAACAGTATCTAAGCCATTTGAAATAGTATATTCAATAGCCTTGTCCAAAGTTTCTACTGACAAAGTAGGCGAAGTAGTCTGCAAAGTAACTATATAGTCATACTCCTCTCCTTCAGGTATTGCATCAAACACCACGGCATCCAAAGTGATATTATCACCGGATAATTCGGCCTTGCGTTTTTTATAATTTACTCCCATCTGTTTAGCAATCTGAATAACTTCTGGAGAATCAGTAGTCACAACTATATCAGTTATTAATTTCGACTTCAGACCATTAGAAATCACATAATAAATCATTGGCCTACCATTTATAATTCGAATATTCTTGTTGGGTATACCTTTTGATCCAGCCCGTGCCGGTATAACGGCGAGAATTCTCATTGTTATTTCTTTCCTTTATTTACTCTATTCAAACTCCCAAAAGAACGAGTTTTAATTAATTGTTTAGTCGCTTCCCTATTTCTTACAATTAATACCAAAGCCACTATAGCAATTAAAACTATTATAGCATGTCTCAACACATCCAATGAATAGGCGAATAGGCAAACACCACCAAACAACAAAGATAATAATATTACTTTCACAAAGAAACTTGTCTTATATAAATAAGTACACTTTATCTTCTTCACAAACATAAAATGAATTAAAAATAACAATGCATATCCAACCAAAGTTGTATATGCTGCTGCTACATATCCAAACATCGGTATAAAAATAGCATTTAAACCAACATTCGTTAGTGCGGCAATTATAGTCCCAATAGCAATCCAGAACTGTTTTTTATGATAAAATTCGATATTAACATACAAAGAATAAATAAACTGAAAAATATACGCTATCATTACGGGTGGCATTATATATTTCGCCTGCATATATACTTCGCCGCCCATCACATAAAGTATTTCCGGAGCCACAAGCATAAAAATAAAAACAACAGTCAAGAAGAAGAAAATATATGGACGGACTGCCTTTTGTAGTCCTCTTGAATCATCGTGCTTCATTCTATCATATGCCCAAGGCGACCATGCAGAATTCATTGATGCCCACAGCACAGAAACAACCAATGATGCGGTATATGGTACAGTGTATAATGCGTTAGCATCGGGTGAAATCAAATCAGTAATCATTATTTTGTCAGCTGAGTTTAAAAGATAACTAGCTAGCAAATGCCAAATAAGAGGAAAAGATATAGCTAAAGCATATCGCCAATACTTTTTTGAAATAGTATGACCTTGCCTTAATAAATATATATATAGCACTATAGCAATGATAATAAGTGGGATAAAGTAACCGTAAATTCGCCCCTCCAAAGCATTACTGGCAAATAATGTCAGTAAAATTGAAAAAACAGATGAAACAACCGCACTGATGATTGATACGATTACCACAGGACGATAATTGTATCTAATCTGATTTCTAATCTGAAACATTTGTACTGCTGGATAAAACAACAAATAGATAAAAATAATATTAATCGTTCTTAAGTCCATCATAAACAGAGACTCAAATGCACCATGAAAAATAAGTACTATTACATAAAATACCAGCGTCAATAGCGTGCCCAATAATAAGGATGAAGATATATATTCATCAAGCTTTTCTTTATAATCAAACCGTGCCAAATTAACAGACGAATATATCTCAAATGTTGTAACAATAGCCAATATACTAAACCAAGAAGTAATGTTGGAGAACATACCAACATCATATTCGCTCATTATTCTAGTAAAAATCGGCATCGTTAGAAAGGTTACACCTTTAACTAGGAAATTCGAAATTGTATACCAAACGCCAGCTTTTATGGCATTTTTTTTCAAAACCCCAATTTTACTCGTCATGTTTTCTGCCTCTTTTAAAATCTTCCAAGTAATCCCAACCAAGAAATATTTTTTTTTCAACGTTTGAAATAAGACCAATTGAAGTCGATGAAATAGTAACGATACTTTTCAATTTTATGTCCGTGTAAAAATCCAAAAGCTCAATAGGAAATTTTTTGTTGATGATTTGGCACCCATCAGAAAAATACTTACTATAATCAGTGTTCTCCCTAGGATGGACTTTTATCACTATATTTTTCCCATTATACATTTTTATAATTGACTTATATAAATCTATTTTATCCTCTTCGTTTTTTAATATGCCATCTTCGGACAATGGCTGCGTTATTAGCACAATAGCATCTTTTAGTTTTTCTTGATCTAGATCAGGAACAAATATTTCAAGTATCTTTTTCTTTTCTTTTTTTGTTAGAGAGTCAAAAAGCTCTTTCTTGGGAACTTCAATTATTGTTTTTTCATTAATATTTAAACCACTCTTATCATTAACTTCTATAGAATCAATATATGGGGAGCTTCCATCAACAAAATACAAACGAAAAATATAACGCCTTATTAAATATTTTATTCCGGAATGTTTAATAATATTATAATTATTCTTATAGCAATCAGTACCGTCTTCTATAATATTGTAATGAATTTTCTTCGCATCAAGAACACCTTGAAGCAACGATGCACCAAAAACAAATATTTTTTTGTATGATTCAAAATTATAATCATTCTTCCTTTTACCCCTTTTAATATAAAACACTCTTCTAATTCTTTTTTTCCACAAGCTCACATCATCACTGAAAATACCACGATAATTGCAAACCAAAACACTCCTAAACAAACCGGACTTTTCTATTCTTTTAATTAAATCCATATCATTTAACACTATACTACCAGACTCTGTTGTAAAATCTTCGATAATTAAATCTACTGGTTTCTTACTATGCAATACTTTAATAATAGATATTAATAAATGGTAATAAGTGAAACAAATAATTAAACTATCCCTATTGTTTTGCTGTTTCATTATCATAGTCCCCCCCAAAACTTCAGCGCAGACAGATCCCCACGAACGCATGTTAAGAATAATACGCCAAGAAAATATAAATACACAACTTTATGTCCTCTATCGCCTTTTTTGAACAGTAAATCTGAATAATAAAGAATTATGGGTATATTCAGCAATAAATTAAAATTTCCATATCTTGAAAAAATACTATATTCAAAGATAAAGGCAATCATTGTCGCTTCTATTATCCTTGAAAATGTTCTATTATTTTTCAAACTTATTCTTTCTTCATCATTAGCATTATTAAAGCTTGCGCTTTTATTTTGTATTATAACTAATGCCACTAATATTAAAAATGTTATTATAAAACCCCAGATATAGCTATACATATCACCGTAGATGTAAACATTAGCCTTATCAGCCATTGCCTCAATAAAGCGACCACCATAATTGATTAATAATGTAAATAATGCAATAGACAACACGACAAGAACCCATTTTCTATTCTTGGACTTACTTCGTTGGAAAAAAGTAAAAATCAGTCTAAAGATCACTAGCACTAGAGAAGCTGGGTGGATTAGCGACGCAATAACATACCAAAATACATCTCTAATAATAAACTTATTGTTATATACTTCATTATAAATACATCTTAACACTATAGAAAAAGACAACATAGTTCTAATTCCACTAATAACTTCGATAAACGAACTGTTACACATGATAATCAGCAAGCCTAAAGACAACGCTCTACCTGAAATATTCTGTTTATTTGCATAATCACTAAAAATATAAAAAATATTGATATAAAAAATTAACGCCGTAATAAAAGGCAATAAACTATTTACACCAAACTGGCCAATTATCCAATAATAAAATAAGGCAAAGGGAGCATTTGACATAGAAACATAATCGCGAATAATAGTTTCAAAAGGCATATTGGAATAATACTCCATTATTTCAAATGTCCTATATAGATCGTTATCCATACTTGGAACAAAAAAGAAACCCATTATACTAAGAATGATGGCATATACCATTAATACAGTCTTGAGCTTTTTATTACTAATCTTCCCGACAATAATACAAAAAAAAGCTAAAACTAATACATAAAGACTAACACCAAACATTCTCGCGCCTAAATTCATTTTTTATCCCCTACCATGCTAGTATTATGTGTAATAATATCAAAATAATTTTTTATGGCTTCTTTCGAAATAACATCCCAATCGTAGTTCTTTTTTGCATAATCGTAAGCGTTTCGTGAATACTGATTCAATTCATTTTTGTTCAAAAACATATCCAGCATCATACTTGATATAATAAATCTGTCGGAATCAACAACCACACCAATCCTATATTTTTCAACAATATTTTTGAGACCAGTACCATTCGAAACAAGCACTGGCATACCTAAAGCAATCGCTTCCATAACACCGAGTGGTTGGCCTTCGGTCCTCGATAACTGCACAAAGACATCATTTTTCGTTAAGGTATTTTTTTTCTTCTCGCCAAAAACAGGACCATAAACCTTTACTATTTCCCAAAGATTATAATAAGCAATTTTTCTCTTAAGTAATTTTTCATCACCATAACCAAATAATTTAATATTTATATTATTATTTTTCATAAAATCACTAATTTCACTGCAGGCATCAAATAATATATCAAATCCTTTTATATAGTAATCAAATCTTCCGACATAAACAAAATTAAAACTATTACTCTTGCGGGAATTAGCCAAATACTCATTTTTACCGGGAATATCGTTCACCCCATTACCTTGGATATAATATTTTTTATAAATAAAAGCACTATTATTATATTCATTTTTACTCAAATATTGTATACATGCCGCGTTTTTTATAAAGTGCTCAAAAAACAACTTATTCCCAATTATTTTCTTAATTCTTTTATGAGACTGAGCCAACTTCGTCAAGCACCCATGAGGAATAATGATGTAAGGGATATTTTTATTTTTTAATTCGTGACAGAGTAATAAATATTTTGGTTTATAAACTTCATGAAATACTATTAAATCTGGTTTATCAAACGGCTCTGGGAGCATGCTTATTCTTCTGTAATCATCATAATAGAAAACATTTTTTTCGTCCTTCAATTTTTCAACTCTAACCGAAGAACAATTAAATATACCAACAGTTGCATATTTATTTTGATATACAAAGTAATTCGGCACAACAGATGACACACCACTACACTGATTATAATCAACATCGCAAACATGGAGAATCACTAAATCATTTTTGTTCTCGCCCATATAATCACTCATTTCCTTAACAGCTTCCCGTATATTACAGTTCTTACGCTATTAGGAATTATCGAAACAAAAATTCGTTCTGAAGTATTCAAGAAATATCTACCACGGCTAATAAAGCCACTCTCATACAACACCTTCTCAAATTTTTTAACATTCTTTATATAATCCAAACCTCCCCTTCTACAAATCATTCCGCTACCACAACGTACTTTTACTAAACTGTGCTGCACATTATAAAAACTTTTATTACCTCTTATCATTCGTATCCACAAATAATAATCCTCAAACCCAGGCATGTCTACATAACTACCCGCATCGATAACGGCACCTTTCTTATACATTACAGTCACGTGATTCATGGCATTTCTCTTTTTCATTCTCTTGACAATATCATCGTGATGCTCTGGCACTATCCTTCTTCCAGTAATTTTTTTCATTTTCTCATCATATTCAACAATATTACCCCCCACCACGTCAGCACCTTTTTTTTCAAACGCTATAAATTGTTTTTCAATTCTATCCCTAACCGAAATATCATCCGAGTCCATCCTCGCAATCAGATCATTCTTACACTCTTTCACGCCATGATTCAGTGAATAGCCCAATCCCATATTCTTCTTCTGCCGAATCACTCTCAACCTTTTCCCAAACTTTTTCTGCATTTCACTTATGACACTATCCAGCTCATCCGTCAAAGGTCCATCGCAAATCAACACAAAATCATTCGTCGGCACTGTCTGATCATACACGCTTTGCATACTCTCGCGCAAAAACTCCGGTTTTTCTTTCCCATAAACCGACATCAGAACAGAATAATCCTCGTATTTTTTTGCCATTTATATCTACCCGCACTTACTTTTTTTCTTATTCTTATTATACCGCATCCAACAGTCACGGTCAACGCTACAAGCTCGCAAAATCCGTCAAAAAACGACGCCACCGCGCCGTTTCAAAACTCCCAAACCTTACAAGACTTTCGTCGCCATTTCTTGCAGCGAAATCGATGTCGCTGGTCGCACTCGCCGATTCTCTCTCTTAAGTTCTGAGATATCATCAAACAGTTGGCTCTTATCCGCTTCTGCTCCAGTTTTGCTCAGCACCGTCTTAATCGTGAGTAACACCACTGTAATATCCATCTTGAGAGAATACCTTTGCACATATTCCAAATCATAGTTGATTCGTTCGTGGATCGAAAGCCCATTCCTACCATTCGCCTGCGCTAATCCTGTAATTCCCGGACGTACCCTGCCACGCCTCCGCTCATGCGCATTCATATTCTTCCAGTAAGCTGGCACCCAAGGTCGTGGACCAATGAAAGACATCTCACCCTTCACAATATTAATTAACTGTGGCAGCTCGTCGATCGAAGTTTTGCGTAGCTTCGCCCCCACTCGCGTCATCTTATTTTCACACGACTTATCATTCATATCATTATCCGCTGTCATGCTTCGGAACTTATACATTTCAAATTCTCTACCACTTTTACCAGTCCTGGTCTGACGGAAAAACACTGGACCACGACTATCAAGTTTAATCAAAACTGCCACCACCAGAAAAAGCGGTGATAAAACCACAAGCATCAAAGCCGCCAATGTCAAATCTAATCCTCGTTTTAAAGCGCCATAGGAAAAAATCCGCAAAAAACCCACCCTAGTATACGCCTCCGCCGGCACCACCACATAAGCAGAATCTATCGCTGCCACCTCCTGGTTAGCAAAATTACCTCCTAACGACATCCCTATGTACTATCCTTTCTAATATTTAGGTTACTATACTCATGCTTAAAAGTCAATAAAAACGTTAACGTTATTTCGAATTTTTATCTCACTTTTTCCACAAGCTCAAGACCTTTTTATTTTGAAATCGCGAAACTCACGAAAATTTTTGACTTTCGCGATTTCAAATACAGTCAATTTCCCACCAAAAATAGCCCCGTTAAAAGGGCTATCTTTGTATTCAAGTTCAGGAGAAATTACCAAACTTTCACCAGTATCTCGCCACCGAGACGATTTTTCTTTGCTTCACGTCCGGTCATTAGGCCTTTAGAAGTCGAAACAATTAACATTCCCCGGCCAGATTTTACAGTAGGAAGTTCATCCACTGCTGCATAAACTCTCCGACCTGGTTTTGAAACCTTCGTAATCTCGTTAATTTTGGCTTTTTCGCCTGGTTCAGTAATTTTGACTTTCAAAATTCCACGCGGTTTTTCGTCCGTCACTTCGTAGCCAGCCACGTAGCCGTTTTTAGCTAAAACGTCTACCACGCCCATCTTTAGCTTGGAAGTTGGAACTAAAATTTCAGTCTTGCCTACTAACACAGCGTTACGAATCCGCGTGAGTAAGTCTGCAATTTGATCTGTAGATTGTAATGACATTTTTCCTCCTTCCTACCAGCTACTCTTAGTTACACCAGGAATTTCACCTTTACTTGCTTTTTCCCGGAAATTAATACGTGAAAGTCCAAATCGGCGCATATAACCACGCGGACGTCCGTCTAGCATATCGCGATTTTTTAGTCTAGTCGGGCTCGCGTTACGCGGTAACTTCTGGAGACCTTCTAGGTCGCCTGCCGCCTTTAAAGCTTCGCGCTTGGCCTTATATTTTTCGTACATCTTACGCCGTTTTTCATCACGGAGGACTGCAGATTTTTTCGCCATCTTACTTCACCTCCTTTTGAAACGGCATTCCAAAGAGTTCTAGCAATTTATAGCTTCCTTCCTTTGAACCATTTTTAATAATAAACGTTACTTCGAGTCCGTGCAGAGCTGCTGCATCCTCAAAGGTAATCTCTGGAAACACAGTTTGCTCTTTGAGCCCTAGATTATAATTGCCTTGCTTGTCAAACGCATCACGTGGTACACCGTGGAAATCCCGTACGTGCGGCAAAGCAATATTGATCAGCCTATCCACAAATTCATACATCTTATCATTACGTAAAGTCACAAGATAGCCTACTGGCGCACCCATGCCTTTACGAATCTTAAAGGTCGCAATTGACTTTTTAGCCAATCTCGAAGTTGGTGCCTGACCAGTAATTTTTGCGAGCGTCAAAGCCACTGTTTCAGTAAACTTCTTGTCTTCCCGCTTTTTGCCGACACCAGAAGATACAATCACCTTCTTGAGTTCTGGTACCTGATTGATATTAGCTAGATTTAGCTCTTTCAAGAGCTTTGCCTTGTACTCTTTATTATAAAGAGCCTTGAGGCGTGGTTGTGCTTTAGCTTCAGACTTTTTCACCACTGGCTTAGCCGCTGTTTTTTCAGCTGGCTTTGCCGCTGGTTTAGTAGCCTTCGCCTTAGCAGCCGTTTTTTCCGCCATTACTTAGCTCCTTTCTTTTGCTTCTTTTTGGATTTATCATCCTTTTTATTAGACGATTTCTCGTGCTTAGCCGCTTCAACTAGTTTCAGATTCGATAAATCAATACCTAGATGGACGGTCTTTTTGCCGCCGGCCGGGTTAAGATACGACTTCTTCATATGCCGTTCTACCATACCGATGCCCTCAAGGCACGCCTTGCCCGCTGCGCGGTCAATTGCTACAATTTTGGCTTCTTTACCCTTATTACTACCGGCAATTACCAAAACTTTGTCATTTACTTTCAAATTCTGTGCCATTTAGAGTACCTCCGGTGCCAAACTTATAATTTTCATAAACCCGAGGTCACGAAGTTCCCGAGGAATCGGGCCAAACACACGCGTTCCTTTCGGCGTCTTATCGTTATTAACCAAAACTGCTGCGTTTTCGTCAAACCGGATAGTAGAACCATCTGGCCGGCGAATTGGCGCTACTGTACGCACAATCACTGCACGCACCACCGCCTTTTTCTTGACGTTACCAGTCGGCGAAGCTTCCTTTACCGAGCAAGTCACGATATCGCCTACTCTAGCGTAGCGTGCTCTCGTCCCACCAAGTACTCGAATTACTCCAAGTTCCTTAGCGCCCGAGTTGTCTGCTACCTTGAGTCTTGTTTCTTGCTGTATCATTTTAAGCTTCCTCCCCTTCAGCGGACTCCGCTTTCTTATCTTCCGCCTTAGCTGCCTTCTCAGCTTCCGCTGCCTTCATTTCCTTCGCCTTTTGATCGGCGCCGACCTTTTCTGGCAGCTCAACTTCATTGACATCTTCCTTTAGCTCCACTTTGCTATGAGCTTTTTCTAGCACCTTAACTAAAGTGTAAGCCTTGGTTTTAGAAAGTGGCCTAGTCATCGCGATTTCCACTCGGTCACCCACTTTTGCCTCGTTTTTGGCATCATGCGCTGTGTATTTCCGAGTTTTGGAATACTGTTTGCGATATAGCGGATGTGTTTCTCGTGAAACGATGGAGACGGTAATGGTCTTATCACGCTTGTCTGAGGTCACTGTACCTATGAGCGAATGTGCCATTTTAAAACTCCTCTTTCTTAATTATTTTACATTTCACCGGCAATTTGTGTGAAGCGAGTCTCAGGGCTTCACGCGCCTGTTCCTCAGTCACATCAGCGATTTCAAACATCACTGTACCAGCTTTCACTTTTGCTACATAAAATTGTGGCTCACCCTTACCAGAACCCATCTTTACATCGAGTGGCTTCTTTGATACTGGCGTATGTGGGAAAATCCGAATCCAAATTTTACCACCACGCTTTACATAACGGGTAATCGCTTGACGTGCTGCTTCGATTTGACGCGAAGTGATTCGCTCGTTGTCTAGAGACATCAAACCAAAATCACCAAACGCCACCGTGTTACAACGCGTCGCAATACCTTCGTTTTTACCTTTACGCACTTTGCGGTGCGGTGTTTTTCTCGGAACTAATATTGCCATTTTACTTTTCCCCCTTATAAATCCAAACTTTTACACCGACGATGCCAGCAATAGTTGGCGCATGATAGCAGTAAAAATCAATATCTGCTCTTAACGTATGTAGAGGCACTGAACCTTCGATGAATTTCTCCCGACGGCTCATTTCAGCACCGTTCAACCGGCCTGCCACCTCGATGCGTACACCTTTAGCACCTGCATTCATCGTAGATTGAAGCGCCATCTTTACAGCTCGACGGAAATTCATCCGTTTGCCTAGCTGGAAACCAATATTCTCTGCAACTAATTTTGCATTGAGCTCTGGTTTTTTCACTTCTTCTACGTTAATACGAACCGGTCCTTCGATGGTTTTTTCTAATTGCTTTTTTAGCTCATTAATGCCAGCGCCTTGCTTCCCAATCACTGCTCCAGCCTTGGCTGTCACAATAGTAATGGTAGTAAGGTTCGCCGAACGCTCAATATTCACTCTCGCAATCGTCGGGCGACTCTTGTAGCGCTCTTCGATTGTCTTTCGGATCTTGTCGTCTTCCGCTAGCCAACGACGAAAGTTCGCTTTCCGTGTAAACCACTTCGACGACCAGTCCTTGCTGACCTGGAGACGGTAAGAGATGGGATTAACCTTTTGACCCATATTACTTTTT
>JAFWIK010000025.1 GCA_017514905.1 Candidatus Saccharimonadota bacterium | reverse complement strand
CACCTCGCTCTCGTAGTCCGGGGCAACAAAGCGCCACTCATACGAGACTGCTCCATCCGCTGTTGAGATGAACATTGCTGTGCTTCCGGTGGAAACATATTCCCCTCCAGGCTCTTTCGTGATGCTGATGACCTCTGATGTATCGATGTTGATGAACTGTTTTGCAGGATCCGGGGTCGGTTCGGGCGTAGGCTCCGGAGTGGGCTCGGGTGTCGGTGTCGGTGTTGGCGTTGGTTTAGGGGTAGGCTTTGGAGTAGGTTTTGGAGTAGGCTTTGGAGTAGGTTTTGGATTCTTAGGTTTCTTAGGAACCTTAGGTTGATCTGGTTCATCTGGATCATGATCAACCGTGTCCATGCCTTCATAAATATCGGAAGAATCAATTTCTTGAACGAATTGGACACATCCACCATCAATGTCGCCGTCTTCGTTTATTGCTATTTTTACAGTGGCTGAGCCAATTTCATTACCGAAATCATCCTCCCAGTAAACTTCAATAGCTTCAGTGCCGCTTTCAACGGTAGTGCACTTGACTAATTCCATATTGTCGTGAGCCATCGGGCCATCTGGATTTTTGAGTCTCATAAAGGCATTATCGTATTTGCCGTTTAAGACTACCTTGCGATACTTTGCTTCATCAAGGATATGGTTAAAACCGGACTGGATTTTTTCATAACGTTCATCGCTAGCGCCCTCCAATTCTTTCTCGGCTTCGAGGATGCCCATACCGTCCCAGTTAGACATACCATAGTAGTCTTTAACGGAATCTGGAATACTAGCAATGTGCTGAGCAAATGACTCGGACTGTTCATCTTCGACGTCTTTAATGACCTCAATCGGATCATTATCGTGAATTTCGCCTAATTCTACGGCTGATGCGAAGGCAACTGGATTAGGTTTATTATCTGAGTTCCACATACCATATTCGTTGTAACCGTCTTTAATACCCTTAACTTCCTCTTTCTCCTCCGCTTCGTCTTCCATTTCGTCTTCAACTTCATCTGGGGATTTTGAATCTGGAGAAGTGCTCTTATCGTGGCCATTTGCAAAAGATCCAGCAATGGCTGAGACACCAATAACACCAGCTAACGCTAAGGCAACGACGGCTGCTGTTTTCTTATTAAGGAACTTTTTTGCTTCAGGATTATGCTTAGTATCGTCAATGGTCTCATCAGTTTCGGTCTCTGAAACCTTGTCTGTTTCTGAAGTGTCTTCCATGGATGGTTTATTCTCATCTGATGTTCCCGAGTTTGATTCAGATGCATTCGGATCTTCTGCGGGAACCTGAGAACCTTCTTTTTCTATATCTTCTCGCAATTGTTTTTGCCGCTCTTTGATACGTTCTTGAATGGACTTAAGCTCTTCAACACTGAAATTATCAGCGCCGCCACGCTCGTTCCAGAGTTTGTCAAATGCATCGTCGAATTCTTCATCTGGCAGCTCCAAAACATCTTGAACGTTTTCATATTTTTCAGCATTTGTTGGATTAGATTCGTTGGCTATGTTTGCATCGGAACCGATTTTCTCACCATTACCCATTTTGACCTCCTAAGAATTCCCTTGCAAACCCCTTCATAGTGTTTGCAATTGTTTCTTGAACGTTCAATCCGATACGATTGAAGAAATTCTCGTATTCGTCTTCAGTGGCGTTACGATCTAGCATTTGGTTAAATTCGGCATTTTGGTCTTTGGTAAAATTGCCGAATACGGCAAGACCAATGCGATCGTCGAGAGTTTTAATTGCGTTCTCTCGAACATTATTTAGCTCGTCGGCATTATCGACGGGCAGTGCCTTTTTCTTGATCAAGGCATCGACAAACTGACCGAGGGTTTGGCGATCAATGAGATAATCATCCATGATTTTATTTTTTAATGAGACCTTTCTGGCCTTTAGTTTAGCATAATCTTTATGCGTGGTCAAGATAATTATGGCTATTTTTTAGACATTTTTCAGACAAAAAACCGAACATGTTGTTCGGTTTTCGTAATTTATGTCTTTTTTTATACTATACTCACAAGTAATATTGCTAATTCGTATAAGGTTTGAAAATTGCTTATACGAATAGGGTTTTCTAGCTCTACATCGGCAATCCTTTCTGTTAAAGTTAATAAATCTTTCATTTTTAAAGGTACTCCTTTCTGGAAAACAATCTATTTAAGATTATGACAAAAGCTCTTTTTGCATTTTGTCCCAGTCTAAAATATTGTTGATGGCTAATTTGACTGGAGAATTTTTGATCTTTTTTAAAGTTTCTTTTTTGATGCTATCAGGCGAGACGTAAGTCTTTTCGTCTTCATATGCTTCGTAATCGACGTCATCTTTCCAATCTGAATCGATTACTTTGTTTGGTATTTTAAAAGCTTGTGTCATTTGTTTTCCTTTTTTTATTTTTGTTTTGTTTGTTAGAATGTTTATTTTATTTTCTAACTTATTTTCATTGTAGCACACTTTGACGAAAAAGTCAATAGTAATTATGCTTAAAATGGTGAGAATTGTCAAATTTACAGAGAGAAGATTGATTAAAAAATAACCTATTTTGCGTTCGCGGTTGACTGCACGCCATGTTATTTTTTACAACATTTCACTCAATCCTCGTCTCGATCAAGTTGCCAGCTCGCGAAGCTAAAGCTTCGCTCGGCAACTTTACTCGCCTCGGATGAGGAAATGTTGTAGAAAATAACTGGGTTGGTCAAATGCTCACTTAAAAAAGGTTATTTTTAAGTTAAATTTTCTCTAGTGAAATGGTGATGTTCTCGCCATTGATTTTAGCGATTTCGTCGTGGGCGAAGTTTTCGTTTTTGCAAAGCTTTTCGGCGCCAGTTTCAGATTTAACTAGAGAGTCATAGTCTTTAGATAGATCACAAGATAACGAGAGCTTGATTTTATCATCAACTTGAAGGCCAGCATGTTTTCTGGCGGATTGGACTGCACGGATAATCTCGCGGGCTCTTCCCTCTTCTTTTAACTCTTTAGTGAGTGTCTTATCGAGAGCGAGTTCCTTGGCATTTTCAACTTTCTTAACGTTTATCTCATCTGCGATGATTTGTTCGTAAAAGCTGTCTAGTTTATCACCATTATAGGTAAGCTTAGAGAGTGGCTGGCGAATTTTAATTTGGTCTTCGGTGTCAGATTTTTGCATACGAAGAGCTAGAGCGTCAGTAATAATTTGGCGAGTACGAGCCATATTGTCTAGGTTTTCGTGATCGATACTACCGGCAGCAGGCCAATCTAGAAGGTGGACCGAATCATTTGAGCCAGTTATTTTTTGATATAATTCTTCAGCGAGAAACGGTGTGAAGGGAGCCAGGAGCTTGGACAAATAAACTAATACGTAGTATAAAGTAGCGAAAGCTTGCTGTTTGTCTACCGTGTCATCATTTTTGCTGAAACGGCGACGAGAGCGACGCACATACCAGTTACTGAGGTCGTCTATAAACAGCAAAACATCATCTAAGGCCTTTGGGATATTGTATACTTCCATGCCTTCTGTGATCTCGTTTCGCAGCTGGTAGAGCCTGGAAATAATCCAGATGTCTAGAGGATTTGAAAATGATTCTTGCGACGTTTCATTTTCTAAATCCTCTGAGGTCAAGTTTTCAACTTCGGCGTAGGTGGTGAAGAAATCGTAAACGTTCCAAATCATGGCGAGTTTGCGATTGACGTCGGAAACGTCTTTGTCGAGCAAAGCGAAGTCTTCGCCGGAAAGGACCGGTGAGCTAAGTAGAAGAAAGCGAAGAGCGTCGGCTGAGTATTGATCCATGAGTTCGTTAGGATCAGTGTAATTGCCGAGGGATTTACTCATTTTGCGGCCGTCGTTTCCTGCTAAAGTACCAGTAGTAATGACATTTTTGTAGGCGTTTTTATAGCCTTTTTGAGCTTTTTCACCAAAGGCACCAATTTCAGCAAGGGAGGTATTTACGGCGTGAAGATAGTAAAACCAAGCACGAACTTGACCGACATATTCGACGATAAAATCGGCGGGGTAGTTATGTTCGAATTTCTCTTTGTTTTCGAAAGGATAATGAAGCTCTGCAAAAGGCATGGAGCCGGATTCGAACCAGCAGTCGAGAACCTTTTCGATGCGTTTGAAATGCTCGCCCTGGTAGTCGAATTCAATTTCGTCGACCCATGGGCGGTGATAGTCATCGAGTTTTTGGCCAGATAAATCTGCTAATTCTTGATAAGAACCGACAACCTTAACCGAACCTTTGTCGCCTTTCCAAACTGGCATAGCGGTAGCCCAGAAGCGATCGCGAGATAGGTTCCAATCTGGGGCAGCTTCGATATTTTTGGCGAACCGACCGTGTTTCAAATAATCTGGGAACCAATTAATGTGCTCGTTTTCGGCTAACATCAGGGGTTTTTGGCCTTCGATATCAAAGAACCAACTCGGAAATGCGCGATACATGATTCGCTCTTTTGAGCGAGGATTGAATGGATACTCATGCTGAATATATTCAATTTTATAGATAATGCCCTTTTCTTCTAGACATTTAGCGATGAACTTATTGGCGTCCCAAATTTGAATGCCATGCTCATCGGTATCACGGACACCTAGCTCATGTAATTTTTCGGCATATTCTGGTAGATAGTAGCCATTTTCGTCTAGAGTATCGACAAATTTAATTTCCTTTTCGTGCTGTTTATAAAGCGCGTAGTCGTCTTCGCCATAGGCAGGAGCGCAGTGAACAATGCCGGTTCCTTCTTCTTCACCGACAAAATCGGCAGCATAAACCTGACAAATAGTACCATCGATAGATTTATACTTCAAACCGGCGAGATCCTTGCCCTTTAATTCATCGAGTACTTCGTATTTTTCCGCTTTAAAAACAGTTTCGAGACGAGATTTTGCTAGAATAAATACCTCGTCGCCTACTTTTACCTTAACATAAGTCATTTTGGGACTAACAGCAAGCATGCGATTTGCCATCAAAGTCCAGGGCGTGGTGGTCCAAGCCAAAAAGTAAAGGGTATCATCTTCAAGCCCGCCGATTAATTTGAACTTCACGTATGCACTAGGATCGGTGACGATTTGATAAGCTTCATTATCCATGGTAACTTCGGCTTTACTGACTGGAGTAGCAAACTTGGTGTCATACATGAGGACTTTGCGGTCTTCGTAGATTTTGCCTGCATCATAGAGCTGCTTGAAAGCCCACCAGACGGACTCCATGAAGTCTTTATTCATGGTACGATAGCAATTGTCAAAATCTACCCAACGGCCGACACGATCAATGGTGCCGCGCCAGGTCTCAGAATTAGCGACCATGGATTCGCGAGCCTTTTTAATATAATCCTCGAGGCTCCATTTGGTGCCAATTTCGCGACGGTCGGTAATACCAAGTTGTTTTTCAACGAAATTTTCAGCTGGAAGACCGTGACAGTCCCAGCCCCAACGGCGCTCTACGCGGTAGCCGTTCATGGTCCAGAAACGCGGAACTGCATCTTTTACGATAGAGCTAAGAAGCGTGCCTTGGTGTGGTAAACCAGTAATGAATGGAGGGCCATCATAAAAAACATATGATTTGTCAATCGGGCGATTCGAAACTGATTTTTCAAAAGTTTTGTCCTTCTTCCACCAATCGGTGAGGGCTTTTTCATATTCAATGGCCTTACGGCGTGTCCCAGCTCTATATTTCATAGGTACAATTATATCATATCCGAAGCAGATAGCCTAGATGGCTATTTTTTGTTATGAAGATCAAGTTGAGTATATGGAACCTGGATTTTGTGTTCTTCGAGAACTTCCATAATGACATGCAAACAATCGCGGCGCGTTTGAAGCTTGCTGGTTGGGTCGCAGGTGACGACAATTTGATAGTTGAGCGACGAAGTGTCAATCTGACTAATCCCCTGGTAGGCAGCAGTTTTGATATTCTTTTTATGATGGAGCTTTTCAATGATTTCTTGCATGACGTCTTCGGCTTTGGAGATTTTGAGTTCATAAGGCAAAGGTATAGGGATATAAAGATAGCCGGGGTCAACTTCAACCTGGTCGATGTTGCGATTAGCAATAGAAACATAGTTCATAGTGTTAATATCCTGAATTTTGGTGGTGAGCAAACTTACGGACACGACGGGGCCAATGTTGTTGCCGTATTTAATTACGTCACCAATTTCGAAATAGTTGTCTGAAACAATTACGAAGCCGCGAACGATGTCTTTAAGAGAGTCCTGCAGAGCAAAGCCAATTACGATACCGGCGACACCGACACCGGCAAGCATAGAAGTAACATTGACGCCGTAGATTTGCAATACAGTTAAGATTGTAATAATTCCAAGGGTACTTGCGGCTATGCTCTTGAGCAAACGAATGAGAGTTTTGTTCTTTTTACCGTTCATAATCTTGGAAGATTTCTTCTCGCGGTCATTAAGGACTTTGGATACTATGCGATAAATTAAGAGGTTAAGAATAACGATGATGATAGACCAAAAAAGACGTTGAATCCAAGTATTTTTGATAAGCTCTTCAATAAAATCCATATACTTATTATATCATATAATATAAAACTTCGTTGATGAGCGGTAAATCTTTACCGCGCCAGCTAGCGCGAACATCACCATGCTCGCCAAGAGCCAAAAAAGTAGGATACTCTACCACATCGTAAGCTTCACAAAAACTGGGGTTTTCATCAGGATTCATGGTTTCTATTTCCCTGCCGGTTTGACGACGTAAATTTTCGATCCACTCTTCGACGGAACGAGAATAATCCTCATTTTCGCGATAAATACAAACTACGCGCATGTTTTTTTCTTTTTTTGTTCTTTTAAAATGTTTTCGAAATCTTCAAGAGTCTTAAATTCGCGAAAAACAGAGGCAAAACGAACGTAAGCAACTTCGTTAACCTCGGCGAGGACATCTAGTACGGCTTCACCGATTTGCTTGGAACTAATTTCTTCAGTACCGTAGGAGTAAAGAATGTCAGATGCGCGGTTAACGACTTCTTCAACTTCAAGTTCGGAATTGAAAAATTTACCAACACTACGACGAACAGCTAGAAGTAGCTTGTCACGGTCAAAGATTTCCTTGTTGCCGCTACGCTTCACTACAGTAAGTGGTGGCATCTCGATACGCTCATAAGTTGTAAAGCGATGCCCATCAGGAGACTCACGACGGCGTCGAATCATATTACCGTCTACGGTTTCGCGGCTTTCTAGAACTTTGCTGTCACCAATCTTATAGTCTCTTTCCACCCGCGCCTCCTATTATTTCTTCTTTTTTCCTCGTAGGCGCTCACGAAGTGATGGTGGAATATCAAGATCGTCGTCCTCCTCGGGAGCAGCAGGCTCCGGAGTAGGTTCGTTTTTAATGGAATCCCACATATTGGACTTATTTTCTACTGCAAAATCCTTGGCTTCGGTAGCAGGCTTTTCATCTTTAGCTGGTTCTTCCGGAGTAGCGGCTGATTCAGGTTCACCGTATTCGGAATCAAAACCGGTAGCAACGACAGTAACGACTAACTCATCTTCTAGCTCAGGACGGATGGAAGCGCCAAAGATAATATTGGCATCTGGCGAAACAGCACCAGTAATGACTTCAGCGGCTTCTTGAACCTCGCTCATTGACATATCATAACCGCCAGCGACACTAAAGAGAACACCACGAGCACCTTCAATTTTGACTTCGATAAGTGGTGACTCGACAGCCTGCTGAGCGGCAACTACAGCGCGATTCTCGCCAGAAGCGCGGCCAATACCCATGAGAGCAGAACCGGCATTTTTCATAATGGCTTTAACATCGGCAAAGTCTAAATTGATGAGTGAATGCTCAGTGATAAGTTCAGAAATACCTTGCACACCTTGGCGTAAAACATCGTCAGCGATCTTGAACGTTTCAAGTAACGGAGTGCGTGGGTCGATGGTCTGAAGCAGACGATCGTTAGGGATAGTAATGAGAGCATCAACTTGACGAGAGAGTTTATCAATGGCTACTTCGGCATTGGCACGACGACGAGCGCCTTCAAAGGTAAATGGTTTGGTAGCTACACCAACTGTTAAAATATCTTTGCTGCGGGCTTCTTCAGCCACGATTGGACCAGCGCCAGAACCAGTACCGCCACCAGCACCGAGAGTGATAAAGACCATATCGGCACCATCAAGGGCTTTATCGATAGCTTCACGGCCCTCTTCTGCAGCCTCGCGGCCTTTTTCTGGGTCACCACCAGCACCTAGGCCTTTACCAATATGCACTTTAACGTCAGCTGGAGAATGATGTAGAGCCTGCGCATCGGTATTGATTGCTACGAATTCCACGCCAGAAAGACCTACTTCTTTCATGCGCTCTACTGCAGAACCACCGGCGCCACCTACACCTACAACTTTAATACTTGCTTTGCTTTCCACCTCTGTTGGTTTAACTTCTGGCATAATTCACCTCGCTTAAATTTAATTTAAGTATACACCAGGTCTTTCGAAAAATCAAGATCTCTTTTAGAACTTAGAAAACAGCTTTTTGAAAAGGCCACCGGAACCAGATTTCTTCTTTTTGGACTTCTTGGATTTTTTATCAATCGGAGCTTGATATTCAACATCTTCGGCAGCAAACATGGCAAGGCCTACTGCAACGGCAAATTCGGGCTTAGAAACAGCGTTAGAAACACCGTCCAATTGTTTAGGGACCCCAATTTTAACCGAAGCCTCTAAGCATTCTTTGGCGAAAAGCTCAATGTCGCGCATCTTGGCGCCACCACCGGTAAGAATGATTCCCTCTGGTAAGCGCTGATCATACTTGGCGCTTTTGAGCTTTTTGCGAATTTCAGTGAAAATTTCTTCTAGGCGAGCTTTGACGACCTCTTCAACTTCTTTACGCTCAAAAGTGCGTTCACCGTGTTTGCCAACTTTTATAGCGACACTTTTGTTAGAACCAAAATCACCAGTGATAAAACGGGTTTTGATCTCTTCGGCTAATTCTGGTTCGATGGCGAGCACAATAGCCAGATCATTAGTGATATTATTGGAGCCAATAGGTACAACTCCTACGTACTGCAAGTCGCCCTCTTCATAAATAGCAATGGAAGAAGTCGCCGCACCTAAATCGACCACAGCAACACCATTCTCTTTTTGACGCTCATCTAACACGGCTTTAGCGGCGGCCACAGCAGTTGGGACTAAACGGAGCGCCTGGACGTCCGCTGTCTGAGTAGCTTTTTTGAGATTCTCACAATTAGGAGTAAGTGCAGAAACGACATTGGCGCGAATCTCTAGACGAGCACCCGCCATACCAAGTGGATCCTTGATACCGCCCTGACCATCTAAGGCAAACTCAAGCGGGATAACATCTAAGACATCACGATTCGCGGGAATACGACCGGAGACAGCTATGTCTTCAACACGATTTAAGTCTTCGACATCAATCTCGTGCTCGACAGCACCAACAGCAATCATTCCTTCGGTCTGAGTGGAAATTACGGTGGAACCGTTAATAGAAACATAGGCAGAGCGAACATCGTATCCCCCCATACGCTCGGCGTCACCAAGCATACGGTCAATTGATTCGGCGGGACCAGTAAGATTAGCTGGGATACCTTTGCGCATACCAGCAGATTTGCCTTCGTTGAAGCCCACAATAGCAATTTTGCCGTCTTTGTTGATGCTAGCGATGACGGCACGCACGTTCTCGGTGCCCACGTCGAGACCTGTAACAAAACGATTATCGTTATCCATAAAGTTATTATAGCATAGTTTAAAAATGTAACCAAATAATACCTTGCGGGGGACGGGTCGCTCGCTCCCGTCGTCACGGGGACCAAGCCCTCATTCTCGGTCGTAACCTCCGAAAGCCCCCGCAAGATATTATTTTGGTTACATTGTTAATACTTCGTAGCCGTCATGGGTGACGAGAACGGTGTGTTCACAGTGACAACCGATGGATCCATCCTTCATTTTGACGGTCCAGTTGTCGTCTTTATCAACGTAATTCGCAGGTTTGCCAAGGCAAGACATTGGTTCGATACAAATCGTATCACCTTCGACTAACTTGTAACCATGGCCTTTCTTACCGTAGTTCGGCACTTCAGGCTCTTCGTGCATGCTTCTGCCGATGCCGTGGCCGATGTAGTTTTCAATCACGCCGAGGTGATTTTTGCGAAGGACTTTTTCTACCGCATGGCCAACATCACCAATATAAGCACCGGGTTTCACTTGCTCAATTCCCTCCCACATGGAAGATTCAGTGACTTGGATCATCTTCTTGATAGCAGGCGAGCCTGTGCCACCAATTAGCATAGTGAAAGCAGAATCAGTAAAGTAACCCTTGTAATAGATGTCTAAATCAAAAGATACTTTGTCGCCAACCTCAAAAGGCTCGTCGGTGGGGGCACCGTGAACGAGTTGATCATTAACCGAAATACAAATTGAACCTGGAAATTCTTCTTCAAGCATGTCGTAGGCGACTTTGCCACCGCGCCTGACGATTTCTTTGCGAACCCAGGCATCTACCTCCTTACCGGTCATGCCAGGTTGAACGTAAGCTTTGAGATCTTTAAAAAGCTGGCCATGAATTTTACCGCATTCGCGCATGATGGCAATTTTTTGATCTACTTCGGCGCGAGAGGCAGTTTCGATATTAATAATTCCCTTATTCACCATAACTTTTCTCGATTTCTCCACCATTAACATCATTCAATTGTTCAGTAGCATCAGGCTTAAATCTTTTAACTACTTCAACAAGGCGTTTAGTGACCTCACTAATTGGGCCTGAACCATTTATGCGCTCAATAGGAATTTTTTCGGCTTCTAACAGGGGTAAAATTGAACAAATATTTTGTTCAAATATTTCAAAACGGCGATCAATGGCGGCTTTTTCCTGGTCGTCTTCACGACCACGCAAAGCTAGACGTTCATACAATTCGGCTTTGGGAACTTCCAAAATGATGGCACCATCCAGATCGTTAGCTTTTTCCGATACTAGATGCCTAGCTTGGGCTTCACTTCTGGGATAGCCATCTAAAATCACATCGAATCCTTCGTCCTCGGCTTTTTCAATCTGTTTGTCCATGAGTTTAATCACTATATCGTCTGGAATAAGCTGCCCGTTGTTGGTGATATGATCAAATTCACCGGTATTGCGGATCACTTGACCAACTGACAGCCATTTCCAACCGAAGAGCTCGGATAACGCTTTGCCCTGGGTACCTTTGCCTGACCCAGCAAGGCCAAATAGTATAATCATAATTCTCCTTTAGACAATTATAGCATACTTGGTAATCAAAAAATCCCCTACTGGGGGGGATTTTTACTTAAGCCCTAACTTGATACGCTCGGTCTTTTCGGCTTTGCGAGCCTCGCGAATGATGGCCTTAAGACGACGTTCGCGTTTAGAAAGAGGTTTCGTAAAACGCATCTGCGACTTCTTAAGAGGCATCATGCCACTCTGAAGGACTTTGCGGTTGAAGCGACGAATGATATTTTCGTTGGCTTCTCCCTGATCTTTTCTAGTAACTTTAATAGCCATATTAGGGTAATTATATCATACTTGACTCAAAAAACAAGGGGGGTTGTAATTATGGAAAAATAATATATAATATAGATTAGTGGATTCGTAGCTCAGTTGGTTTAGAGCGCTGCCCTGTCACGGCAGAGGTCGCGAGTTCGAGCCTCGTCGGATCCGCCATTTTAAAAGCCCTTCGGGCTTTTTTCATGTCTAATGACTGGAACAAAAACAGAGTTCGCGAGTTCGAGCCTCGTCGAGCAAAGCTCGAACCTTCGGTGCGGATCCGCCATTTTTTTGTGAAAAAAAGAGGCCAAATGGCCTCATTTTTTGATTACATTCCAGGTATTTTGAAGGCACCAGGGTCTGCTTGCGGAGCGTTAGTTGGATCTGAAGTAGTGGCGGCAACTGGCTCTGTAGCTGGAGTAGGTGCGGCCGGTTCAATTGGTGCGGCAGGAGTTGGTTGAGCTGCAGCTTCAGGCAAAGCGTCTCCAGACATATCAATAGGAGGGGCAGGCGGAGGAGGCAGGACTTCTTCACCTGGCATGGGCATATAATTCATTTCTGGTACGCCATTGATTTCCGGATTCTCTGGAACGCTAGGAGCACTCATAGTGGCGGGATTTTCCATAGGGACTTCAGGTATTTCTGGTGTATTGTTTGCGCTATTTAATGCTTCTTCTAACATTTGACCATATTTGCTCTGCTCGGTTTCAAGATTTCCAGAGGCTAAATCATCGCTGAGACTCTCTGAAGGCTGAAGAACTTTTTCTGGCTTATCAAATACACCTTCTGCGTCGGCGGTAGTGGGTGCATTTGGCTGAGACGCTTCTTCTGGAGTTGAAACTGCTGGCTCGGCTGGCGTAGGCTCAGCCGCAGGAGAAGCTTCTTCGGTCGCCTGAGTCAAATCAGGACTTTTTGCTGGGGCCGTCTCGGTGTTGGCAGGCGTTGGCTCACTTTCAATTTTGAGTGGAGCTTGATTGGATTCTGGCGTAGTTTCTGCGCCAGCATTAGCTAAACTGGCTTCCGCTGCTTTCAAATCATCAAGTAGGCTATTGCCAGCAGGTGGAGTAGTCTCGTTTTTATTGGTCTCTTCTGAGGTAGCTACGGCAGGTTGCTGGCCTGAGGAAGACTTAGGCTCAGATTCAGATTCTGGTTTAGACTCGGACTCAGGTTCGACTGATTCTTCATCACTACCGTGTTCTATCTCAAGTTCGGTAGGATTTTCTTCTTTATTCTTTGATTTTTTGTCCATAGAAAACAGTGGGGATTCATTTTCAACATCTGAGGTGATATTTTTAGAAACTAACTGCTGATTAGCACCGGATTCCATGAGCTTTGAGGCTACTTTCATAGTTTCTGGCGTAGTAGTGGCGTTAGAAAAACGGTTAGTAGCGGCAACGATACCGGTAAGAAAAGCTGTGGCTTCGTCTTTTTCGATCTTTGTTTCACTCCTAATACTATAGAGCAAGCTAGAAATCATCTCGGAAACGGAACTGGCAGTTTTATCGCTCCATTCGATTTCACCAAATTTACCGGGTTTACCGGTGGTAATGTTAATTATTACGGCATCGTGCATAATGCGACCATGCTCACGAAGAGCAGAGTCTAGATCAATACCATTTGCAACATCGAGTGCAAGCACGAGGTCAACGTTAAAATCACCATATGAGAAATCCAGATCTTCTTCAGAAATACGAGTTTTGTAAGGAGTAACGAAAATTTTAACAAAGTCGCCATCAAGCTTATAACGTAAGTGATCGGCTTTGTCTTTGTTGATAGCGATCACGAAGTCCTGAAGAGTATCGGCGGTCGACTCGAATGTTTCTTCAGGTTTTAGAAATTCAAGAGCATTAGGTGTAGCACCAGAATAGATAGCAGTAGCGCGTTTGCCAAGTTTATCTAAATATAAGGAAAGACCAATGGCGGCAGCCATTTCATCTACTGATGGATCACTAGAAAGAGCAATGAGAACATTGTGTGAATCGCTAATTTTTTCGATTACATCAGACCTAACTGATTCGGGCGTGGACGCTTTGTCTTCGGGCGGAAGTTCAGGTGGAATGGTGGGGTCAACAATAGTATCGTCAGGTTTAGCCGGCGTTTCAGGCGCAGGAGAAGCAGAGTCAGCTGGCGCGGTAGGCGCGGCTGGTTGCTTAGTTGGGGGGGTAGTATTGTTATCTGGCATAAATACCTTTCTTTTTTTTATATTAACATAAGCCTAAAAAAACTGCAAGAGATTTCTCTTTACTTTTTCGGGGAAAAGAGTTATAATAATCAAAAGTCATAAATTTTAAACTAAATAGGAAGATAGATGCCGATTATTAAATCTGCCAAGAAGGCTGCACGGCAAGCTGAAAAGCGAACCGAGCATAACGAAAAGATTAAAAAAGATATTAAAGCTGCGCTAAAGGCTTTTAAGTCGAAACCAACGGCCGAGAATTTTGCTAAGGTTCAATCAGAATATGATAAAGCCGTAAAAAAGGATTTATTAAAGAAAAATACTGCTTCGAGACGCAAAGCAAAACTGGCTGAAATGGCTAAAAAGGCTGGTATGAAATTAGAGAAAAAAGCTGCAAAAAAGAGTGTAGCTACCGCTAAACCAGCTGCCAAAAAACCGGTTGCTAAGGCATCCGCTGCTAAAACGACGAAAGCTGCAGCAAAAAAGACTCAATCAAAAGCCAAGGCTGAAAAGAAGTAGTTTTGAGTTTGAGATCTAAATCGGAGAGCTCTTTTAGAGCTCTTTTTTCTTTGGTTCCCTGTTTCATGCTGTAATCCTTGATGGCCTGAGAAGCGATGAGGCCAAAAAACATCATGGGGTCTTCGGTGGGCTTAATCTGCTCCAACATCCTGATTGCTTTTTTGCCATCTTTTTTGGCAGTATGATAAATATTAAAAACAATTCCGAAGTTTGGGTCTTTGGGAAGTGGAAAATCTTGAATTTCAACTTTTTTTTGAATAGCTTTATAAGTATTAGAGCGTTTATCGAGCTTTAATTCAAGGATGGCAATTTGGTGTGGGGTGTCTAGATACTTTGGTAATTCATCAAAGACGGATTTATTCTCCGATAAATCTTGGATGAGAATTTTACGCGTCTTTTCAAAAAGAGATTGGCCAAGAAAAATACTGGGGAGGTCGGCTGGGATGAGGTTAACACCTTCGACAACTTCGTAATTCTGGCCTAAATACTTAGTAATGGCATTTTTGGCGCTAATACGGTCTTCACCGGTAAAAACTTTAATCATTTCGTTTAATCCTTTCGGCAGAATGGCAGGCGCTGGAATCGGACTTAAAAGAGAGCTTTTGGCAATGTGGACAAATATGCGTACCACGGCCGGCAATTTTAATCTTTTGAATAGTGGCGCCACAGCGAGGACATTTCTTCCCTTCTCGACGGAAGACTTGGGCAAACTTTTCGAGATAATCACCTTTAGTACCATCAGCTTTGACATAAGTAGCCATAGTGGAGCCGCCAGAAGCAATAGATCGATCCATTACGTTTCGCGCTGCCGTAAGGAGCTTAGCAGTTTCGGCTTTGGTGACGGAGCCAGACAAGCGTGCAGGATGAATGCCAGCAGCGAAGAGCGATTCGTCAGCGTAAATATTGCCAAGCCCACAGATAATAGTCTGATCTAGAATAGTGGCTTTGATGCAAGATTTAGAGTGTTTTTGTAGCTTGTCGTAAAACTCATCTACGGTCATTTGCCAAGGTTCTTTAGCTAGTTTTTGAATAAAATCATCGTTTTCTACTTTACTAGTGGGGAGGGTTTTAGTGAACCCGAATTTGCGTTGGTCATTGAAATAGAGCGTGCCATTATCAAACTTCAAAACTACGCGGGTCTGGCGATTGGGGAGTTCGGCGGTAAAATTATCACTAGGATGACCGGCAGCATAGCGCTCTTTGCCATCAAAAATCAGCTGACCAGTCATACGCAAGTGAACCATAAGAGAAGTCCCATTGTCTAAGTCAATGATTAAGGCTTTGCCAAACCGGCGCAAGTTATTAACTCTTCCTGTGGCTGGTGTGCCAATAAAGGATTTCTGACAAAGAACATCAGTAGAAGTGATTTTGTGTTTTAAGATAAATTTATTAAGCCCACGACGAATAGTCTCGACTTCGGGCAGTTCAGGCATCATTGCCCCCTAAATAATCGCGAATAAAGCCATGAATGGTTTCTTCTAATAAATCGTCAAGGCGTTTTTCGCTATAAAAAATATACTCAGTTTTTTTCAATCGGTTGTTAAAAGACTCGTCGGTAAGAACTGCTTCGACGTTTTCAATATCAGCAGGAGTAATTTCGACTACATCAATTTCATTGGCGTGCTCGGCAACCCTGACTAAATCCTGTTTTTTAATACCTAAATGATGGCGAAACTTGGTATCAAAAAGCCAAAAATCATGATGCTTGATATCACGCCATTCTTCGCTCGGAACTTTATCCTTAAGAGAAGATTTTTTGATTTCGCGGTAAAAGGTATGGTTAAAAAACCCGTCAGTATACAAATGGAAAAGATAGCCTAAAAAAATGGGGTCTTTAGCGGTAATTTTAGCCTTGTTTCTGGCATAAAAATTTTTGGTGCTTTTATCGTTATAGGCATAGTGAGTTTCATGATGATGTTTTTTGATGCCAACCCGGTTAATGTAGCCATTATTAATATCTGGCAAAATACAGCCCAGCAAAAACTCTTGGCGTTTGGCGCCAGAAATTTTGAAGCGGTCGGCAAGACGTCTACCTGCCTCCAAATGAGTGTTCCAACTTGGCATAAATTTATTTTAGCATGAAATAGCCAAATTGTGGAAAAACACCATATTTAGTGTTAAAAAAGGCTTGACAAACACTATATGTGGGGTTAGAATGGATTGCAGGTAATGCTTATAAACATAAACGCGTGAAACGCAAGAAAGGTAAAACCATGAAGAAAATTATTTACAAGAATCCGAACGACGCAGAGGCATTTGATATCAAAAGATTTGAAAAGTCATTATCGAAATATGCCAAAGTTTCGGAAAAAGAAATTAAGGAGGCACTGGCGGAATATGATCAGTATGAAACGATGCATGTTTCCTGCCTGGTAGAAGCCGGTATGAAGTTAATTGGCGAAAAAGCTGGCGATGAAGCGATGAAAGAATACTTTAACGACCATGAGGTGTGGTTTGATGAGGGAAAGTTTGAGAGGCTCCGCCGTATTACGGGCTATCTAGTGGGAACGTTGGATCGTTGGAACGATGCAAAAAAAGCCGAAGAAAAGGCTCGTGTGAAACACTGTGTAAATTCTTCAATTGATGACGCAGAGAGACTCGCAGCACTAGAGACTCAGGCAATGGAACAAAACGTCGCGTACGCACAATAAGATTAAAAATCAAAAAACCGGGCGATTAGTGCTCGGTTTTTTGGTGATTAATTAGAGTTCGCCCCAGTTTTGACCAACGGTGACTTCAACAGCAAGTTTGATCTGAAGCTCGGGAGCGACAGATTCCATTTCGCGTTTTAAAACTTCGCCGACTTTAGAAGCTGCATCCTGATCGCACTCTACAATGAGAGAGTCATGAACTTGCATGACAAGCTCAGCGCCCGTTGGTAGTTTTTTGTCTACATTGATCATGGCGCGTTTCATGAGATCAGCTTCGGTACCCTGAATTGGCATATTAGCGGCAGCGCGCTCAGCGGCTTGACGGATGAGAAAGTTACTGGATTTAACATCTGGAGTAGGACGACGACGGCCATAAAAAGTTTCAACAAAACCTTCTTCCCTAGCCTGTTTTAAAATACTGTCTAATTTTTGTTTAATTGGTGCGCGCAATTTAAAATAATTATCAATGAAATCTTTGGCCTCGTTGAATGGCATTTTAGCGGCGTCGGATAGTCCTTTGACACTCATGCCATAGAGAATGCCAAAATTAATCACTTTGGCGGCGCGGCGTTGTAGTTTAGTGACTTGATCGAATGGAATCTTGAAAGCTTCCGAAGCGGTTTTAGTATGAACGTCAATACCGTGGTTGAAGTCGTCAACCAAAGCTTGATCACCCGAAAGAACGGCGGCAAGACGAAGCTCGAACTGTGAATAATCGGCGGAAACCAAGACTTTGCCTTTTGGAGCAACAAAGCCAGTGCGAATACGTTTGCCCTCGTCGGTGCGAACTGGGATATTCTGGAGATTGGGGTCTTTGGAACTGAGGCGACCAGTAGCAGTAACATTTTGCGTGAAGGTAGTGTGGACACGATAACTAGGATCGGCGAGATCCGGCAAAGGAATAATATAAGTGTTTAGCAACTTAGCAGCTTCACGGTATTCGATGATTTTAGGAATAACTGGATGAGAATCTTTTAACTTATCTAGCTCTTTAGCACCGGTGGAATAGCCACGAGTAGTCTTTTTAATGCCTTTAGTTGAGAGCTGTAGTTTTTCGAATAAAACTTCAGAAAGTTGAATCGGCGAATTAACATTAAACTCTTGGCCAGCTAAGTCAAATATTTCTTGTTCAAGCTTTTTTATAGTATCTTCATACTCTTGCTTTAGTTTTTTGAAGTATGCCGGGTCTAGGGCCATACCTTTTTGCTCCATTTTGTATAAAATGGGGATTAAGGGTAAATCAAAATCAGTATAGATATGGTATAACTCGGGATAGTTTTGAAACTCAGCGAGTTGATTCTGATATTCTTCTTCGGGGACCGACAGTCTGGGCTCTTCCCTAGCGAGCGGATTCAATAAAAAGGCAGCTTGACCGAGGTCCCAGAAAGATTTTTGGCCGTTCAAAATTTCGGCGGCAAGAGTTTCGTCTTTATGCATTAAGCCTTTGATGTCCCAATCGATGATATCCACGCCGCTCGAAAAAGTACTTTCTCGGAACGCTCCCTCATGCTCAATATCATGCGAATCTGGAATAGTGCTATCTCGGGACGGGTCGCTTCGGCCCGTCGTCACGGGCGAAGCGCCCTCATTCTCGGTTGGCCTTCGGCCATTCGCGTCCCAAGGGGCGAGCGTAACCTCCGAAAGCCCTCGATCAGCACTATTCACAGATTCGGCTTGATTGACTTTGCGGATGAGGGAGTTGAAGGCAAGTTTTTTGAGGCCAGCGATAACTTGGGCCTGGTCGAAATGAAAGTCGGGAATATCAGCGAGGTCAATGGGAACGTCAAACATAATGCGAGCGAGATCGCGCGACATATAGGCAGAATCCTTCCCTGCTTCGAGCTTAGTCTTGGTAGAGCCAGTAATATCATCTAGATGCTGATAGACACCGTCGAGATCACCGTAATCATTGAGGAGCTTCGCGGCGGTTTTTTCACCAATGCCTGGAACGCCGGGAATATTATCAGAAGAATCACCCTTTAAGGCTTTGAGATCGAGAAACTGATTTTTTTTGATATTATATTTGGTTTCTAGCTCGGGAACATTAATTTTTTCAATATTGGTAAACCCTTTGAGGATCCGCCACATATGAGTGTTGCTATCAACAATTTGGAGCATATCGAGATCGCTTGAAATGATATAAGTCTCGTAATCACCGGCTTCATCGGCTTCGCGACTTAGCGTTCCAATAATATCATCGGCCTCGTAGTTTTCGACTTCAACAAAGCTCCAGCCAAGATCTTTGATTAATTCCTGCAGCAGAGGAATTTGAGTGTAAAAATCTTCGCCAGGCTTGACTCGTCCGGCTTTATAATCTTTGAAAATGGCACGACGCTTGCTCGTAGAAGTTTTGGAATCCCATGCGACTACGACTTTAGTGGGGTCAAGCTTTTTGACAATCTCCATGGCGATAGCTGCAAAACCGTAAACTCCACCCGTGGGTGTGCCGTCTGGCAAGCTAAGTGCGCCCATGGCATAATAGCCACGATAAAAGACCGATTTGCCATCAATTAAAACTAAACGTTTTGTTGACGAGTTCTGCCGCACATTTTCTTCCAAAACTTTACCTTTAGTAAACATTTTGGAAGTCCCTAAATGCGCGTCGCCCGCCATACTAAAATCCTACTTTCTTTAAGATTTCGTCAACGCGTGATTCGACGTCTTCAACAGAACCGTTGTTTAATATATAA
Organism: Candidatus Saccharimonadota bacterium; assembly: GCA_017514905.1. Taxonomy (GTDB): domain Bacteria; phylum Patescibacteriota; class Saccharimonadia; order Saccharimonadales; family Saccharimonadaceae; genus Nanosyncoccus. Next base: position 7,631 of record JAFWIK010000025.1, on the reverse strand, counting down.
TAATCCGCAGCTACGATTGGACCACCTTTTTCGAGGTTTTCAATTTCGCTACGGTCACGTTCACGGATTGCTTTGGCATCAAAAGCACGACCAGGGCGCTTAGCCACACGATCATAACGTAAATTCTTATCTACAACAATTGCAACAAAGGTCAGACTCTGAGGAAATTCGTGTTTTAAAGTCTTGTACTCCGTCCAGGAATAGACGCCGTCTAGGACAATGCGCTTCTGACCGGCCGAAATGAGGTCTTTAGTCTCGGCAATGACCTGGCGCACCACCCAATCTTTGCCTTCTTTCTCACGGATTTCTTCGCGGAATTTCTTTTCGGATTCACCGTCCTCAGTACGTTCAATGCCGCGCTTTTCCATTTCTTTATAAATCATGCCGCCAAAATAGACTTTGGGGTAACCTTTGTCGGTAAGATAATCTACGACCACAGATTTGCCGCTTCCACTCATCCCCACTACGGCGAGAATTTTAACATTTTCCATAGTATAAGTATATCATAAGTTTATGTTATAATAGATACATGAACAATTTTTTTACTCCGTCGGATCCGCTGGATGAAATCATCACGGAAACGATGCCAGAGAAAAAAGTTTTGAAAACGAAACAGATTTTGACAGGTTGGACTAACATTGTAATTGAGGTGACCACGGATCAGGGTGCCTATTTTTTCCGTTTTCCAAGGAATCCATTTTGGTCAAGAATGATTATAAAGGATGCAGCGGTCTGTAATTTTGTAGATGGCAAGACAAGCTATTACACACCCCAGATGAAACTTTGTTATGATAAAGACGGGAGGCCGTTTTCGGTGCATCAAAAAATTGAGGGATATACTTTGGGGGATCGAATCTATCATTTGTCACACACAGCACTCACTGGCGCGGCTTATGATGTGGCTAAGTTTATAAAGGAGCTATCTGGCATCGATTTGCGTGGAGCGCCAAAGGAAGTGCAATTCCCTCTCAGCAAATTTTTACATGAGCTAGATTATGAGCATTATAATAAACATATTGATGCGGATCATAAATACATCAAAGCGACTGAAGAAGCGAAGTTGGTACATGGAGATTTAAACCTTGGTAATATTTTGTTGGATGAAAATGATAAAGTAATCGGTGTGATCGACTTTTGTTTCGCAGGGACTGGCAATCCGAATATGGATGTGGCGAGAATGGTATCGCGTCCGGCACCCAAAGAGTTTGAGAAGGCATTTTTAAGCTATTTTGACAATACGAGCGAGATCACTAGAATGAAAAAAGCCTGGAAAGACATTGATAATGGCTATGCCGAGCATATCAGGGAGCATTTCCCAGAAATCAATCTAAACCAGTTGTAAATACTTAATCTTAGCAGCAAGGCGAGCTTCATCGTCGAGTTTCGGCAGAGTAGTACGACTAGAATAGTCGTCAAAGACTGAAATTGAGTTTTTAATAGGACCATCATAAACGGGAGGTTCATCATAAACGCTCCATATAATAATTCGGAGATCAGGAGCGTTTTGGGCATAGAAAGCTAAGGCTTTTGAAGTAGCACGAATAAACTCTTCTTCAGTAGCTTTGGTGTGACGCCAAGCCCGGCTTTTTAGAAAATGTTCCGTAACGGTAGGTGAAGTAGCTATCATTAAAATTAACATTTGATAGCCCCCTTGTGTGAGCATTTGAAGGAGAATGCCCTCCATGGCAGGATCGAGTAAGGTAACATCTAAAGTAATATCGTAGCCGTTTTTGATAAGCTCAGACAAGCTTAAAAATAGCATAATGGTAGAGAACTCATCGGTCATTTTGCGTAAATTCTCATCGCCGTAATACTCTTTGATTTCTTGGTAATGTGGATGATATTCTACGAAACGCCGGGCAGCAATTAAAATAGGGTGAAGCGCATTTTTTTCGCAATAGGCCTCGACGGCGGGGAGAATTTGAGTAGTTTTGCCAGAACCAGAGAGCCCAGCGATGCGGAAAAGCTGGTGATTCTTAGTAGCACCTGGCACAAAATCTCGAAGGACTTGTTTTAAAATGGCTGGATACTCTGTGATATCAACTTGCCATTCTGGTTTTACTTGTGAAGGCCAGTGAGCTTTCATGTATGCGACGACTGTTTCTAGTTCGTGATTACTTTGAGACATTTTTTACCCTTTTTAATTTCAACTGTTTTGACGTTTTCAAAATTCTTTGATTCGCCTTCGGCTTGAAGTGCAAAAGCGGCTGGCTTAGTAAATTCTAGACGGTCACCAGTGGTAGTAGAACCGGGAGTACGTGACAAAATACTACGGGACATCAATTTGATTAGACGATAGAGGTTGGTGAGGTGATCAGTTTCGCTGCGGAACTTGATCGGATCAAGAAAGTCTTCTCCGCCTTTCATAACCCGAGCCATAGAACGGCCGTTGACAGCAGCATAATCGGAAGTTTTGGGATGAACAAGCTTACCATTGAGTTTAAATTCTGGTAAGAAGACGTGTTTACGACGATTTTTGAAATACCAGTTAGCTAATTCGGTATAGGAACTAACTTTGCGGCCAAAATTAGTTTTAAGTTTGGCACGCATTTTGGGCGTATCGTATAAATGGACGGCTGCGGCAGTCATGCCAATAGTGACATAGCAAGTGGCATAACGAAAAAGCTTGCCATTGACACGAATCTCTAGAGGATACAGGTTTTTAATGCTCGGGCAAGCAGTTCTCGGTCCGCTTCGCTCGCTCCTGTCGACTGAAGGTCGTCCGTCGGGCGTCGCCTCGAGACGAAAAGCAAGCTTTTCGTCTCCTCGGCTCCTACGACAGTCGTTACAGGGCTCGCTCGCTAATTCGCTCCCGTTGTCGCGAACGACCTCGAACCGCTTGCCCATCGCGTTAATAACGTCTTCTAGAGTTTTAGTACCGAGAGTGCGAGCGAGGTCATTGAAATTGCCATAAGGCAAAACAGATAAGGTGACGTCTTTTCCGGACCTAAGAATAGCATTGGCACAAATCACACCGGTAGCATCACCGCCAGCTGATAGTAAAAGATCTTGGTCTCGGAGAAGCTTGGAGAGTTTTGAAATGTTATCATCTAGATTAGTAGGAGCAATTTCATATTTACCAATAGTAAACCCTTGTAAATCGTGCAGGTGATCTAGTACGTTTTTTTGGACATCGGAGAACTGAGAAGAACGAGGGTTGTAAACTACAATTAATCTTTGCATTTATACTCCTTAAGAACCGAAGTCTGGCAAAAGCCATTTAAGAAAAGCGTAGACGACAGCATATGCAACAAGACCAATCACGATATCAAACATTCTGGTTTTGGCTTTACGAGTTTTTTCTTCGCTACCACCAGCAGTGAGATATTGGATACCGACAACCGTAATACCTATAGCTCCAAGTATGCCAATGCCTATACTCATAATATCGATGACAAGAGCGAGAATACAGACAACGCCATCATCGCTGTTGCCGCAATCTTTTAAAATAGCTGTTTCGACGCCAAATGTTTCATCACGGCTAGTCGCCAAAACTGGAGCTGTCATCAAAAACGGTAAGGCACTGGCGATGATGAGTGATAGGATATTTTTCATATAAGTTACCTCAGGTATTCGTGGAGTTTCTTGGTATCTTTGTTCTTACGAAGTTTAGAAAGAGCCTTGGCCTCAATTTGACGAATACGCTCACGCGTAACGTCAAATTCGGCACCGACTTCTTCCAAAGTGTGTGGACGACCACCACCGATGCCAAAACGTAAACGAATAATCTTTTGTTCGCGGTCGGTGAGAGTGGCAATGATTTCGGAAAGTTGCTCCTTTAAAATCTGATTGGCGGCAGAATCTTCAGGTGAGTCACGTTCTTCGTCTTCAACAAAATCACCAAGTACGGAATCTTCGTCGTCTCCTTCACGACCTATGGAAGCATCTAGAGAAGCAATATCTTGTTTAATGCGCATGACATAATCAACTTTATCGACTTCCATGTCGAGCGCCTTGGCAATTTCCTCGTTGGTAGGCTCACGATTGAGCTCGGCAGTAAGTTTACGAGTAGTGCGAAGAACTTTGTTAATGGTTTCGACCATGTGGACTGGGATACGAATAGTACGAGCTTGATCTGCGATGGCACGAGTAATAGCCTGACGTACCCACCAAGTGGCGTAGGTCGAGAACTTAAAACCTTTTTCGGGATCGAATTTTTCAACGGCCCGAAGCAAGCCAGTGTTCCCTTCCTGAATGAGGTCAAGAAAATCTAACCCACGGCCGCCATAACGTTTAGCAATGGAAACCACGAGACGCATATTAGATTCAACCATTTTGTCTTTGGCAGCTTTATCACCTTTAACAATGCGTTGAGCCAAATCAGCTTCTTCTTCGGGAGTAAGGAGTGGGATTTTGCCTATTTCGCGTAAATATAACCTAACGGAGTCGTCTGCGAAAGAATCTACATTCTCCGCAGTGATCGCTAGCTCTTCGTCAGAAAGCTCTTCTTCTCTTTCGAGGTCATCACTTTCTGGCTCGTCAATGTCTAAAGCCAAATCTGGTGCATTCAAAATATCATCATTTTTCAAGTTCATTAGTTATAAGTATAGTATATTTTTAAAAATAATGCAACCAAGATAGCGAAAGCGTTATGTACCGTTAAGTTTTTCTCGCTGGAGGTTTTGTATTTCACGTAGGATTTGGAGGTATTCGTCAGAATCTTCGTCGAGAGTTTCTAATTTGGCAGAATAATCGGCAATTTTTTGCTGATTCAAAACCTCCTTGTAGCGCGCAAGAAGTTCGGCAGCTTCTGTTTCAAGGTCGTCGTTTTTGGTGCTCTTATGCTCGTGATTAAAGACGAGTTCGAGTTCAGAGAGACGGACATCATCATCAGGAATTTCGAGCGGTATATTGGTTTTGGTGAGACCCCCGTAAATTTTGAGAGCTAGAAGCGAATTTTCGAGCTGTTCTAGTTTCGCACTTTTTACAGTAGTTTTAGGTGATTTAAGATATTTGTGGCTAGAGGAGGCAAGTTTCTTTTCGAGACGATCGCCTTTTTCGCGCAAAACTTCAACGGAAACATCAAGTTTTTTAGCGATTTTTTGCTCATAGCTAGATTTTTCGACTTCGTCTTTGACGTAATTCAAAAGTTTGAGGGCAACATCAGAGTATTTACGCTTGCCAGGAGCGGAAGAGAGATCGAGATTTTCTTCGTATTTTTGAAGAAGCCAATCAACGGCTGGAATACGATCATTTACGGCTTTTTGCCAGAGCACAGGATCCTTTTGGATGAGCTCGTCAGGATCCTTGGCGCCGTGATAATCTGAAATGACAGTAAGGTCGATGCCGAGATCACCAGCCATCATAATGGCACGCTCGGTGGCTTTGACGCCAGCGGCATCGCCATCGTAGGCTAAGCGAATATCGCTGGTTAAGCGAGACAATGTTTTGAGGTGCTGCTCCGTCATGGCAGTACCAGAAGTAGCAACGGCTTCTTTGACGCCAGCTTGATGAGATGATATTACGTCCATATTACCTTCAACGATGACTACATAGCCACTATGACGAATGGCATCTTTGGCCTGAAAGAGCCCAAAAATAAATTTGGATTTATTGAATAATAGAGTCTCAGGCGTATTCAAATATTTGGGTTCAGATTTATCGAGTACCCGCGCAGTAAAGCCAATCACGTCACCAGAAGTGTCGATAAACGGTACCGTCATGCGATTACGGAATAAATCTGATTTGAAGCGGTTGAGAAGGCCGGCAGTGTCGAGCTCTTGCTGGGTGAAGCCATGTTTTTTTAATACAGTAGTTAAGGCCTTACCAGAAGCGGGAGCATAACCGATTTTGAATGCGGCAACAGTAGCACGATTAAGATTACGCTTGTAGAAAACATATTCACAGACTGGCCTATTCTTGACTAAACAGGCTTGATAATACTTAGTAGCAAGGGATAGGGCGGAGCGAGCCCGAGATTTTTGTTGAGAAACCCTGGCGTCACCGCCGTGGTACTTAGATAAATCTACGCCGGCCTGAGCGGCAAGCTTCTCTAAAGCTTCCCGGAAGCTAACACCTTCAACTTCCATGATGAAGGTAAAAATATCGCCGCCTTTATTGGCAGAAAAATCGTGCCAAATACCTTTTTCAGGAGAAACCATGAAGCTAGGAGTTTTGTCGACACCCCACGGGGAACGACCTTTGAGATTACGACCAGCACGTTTAAGCTCAACATATTGTCCAACTACGTCCTCCACCGCGAGACGAGATTTTATTTCCTCTTTCGCGTCATTCATATATTTATTATATCACTCATAGTAGTGATTTATTTGTAGGTTTGAGATGTGATATAATGAGTGGTATGGACGGGCGAGAATATCTTAATCAAATTGCAGCAGCCAATCGACCGGTGGGAAAAACCAGTGGCAATATAATGTCTTCGAAGTTTTTTAAGTTTGGGCTAATTGCTGTTGGAGCATTGGTTTTGATTATCATTTTGGGAACGATACTAGGTGGTGGTAAAGGAGGAGAAAAAAATCAGTCTATTGAATTATACCTGCATATCAGAAATACGAATGAAATGGTTCAAAAATATCAGCCAAACATAAAATCCTCTGAATTAAGGTCTAACAGTGCTTCCCTTTCGGTAATTTTGACGGATGTATACAAAAAGATTGAGAGTTACTTGACCGAAAAATACGATTTTAAAGAAAAGGATATCAAAGGAAAGGTTGCAGACGAAGCCGAGTCAAAGAAGGAGGAACTAGACGAAGAACTGTTTGAGGCCAAGATTAATGGAACTCTAGACAGAGTTTTTGCCTATGATATAGCTTACGAAATTTCAATGCTCATGTCGGAAGAGACGAAACTTCTTAAATCGGCCAAAGATGAAACGCTGAAAGAAGCGCTTACAAGTAATTATAATAGTCTGGAAAATTTATATAGTAAGTTTAATGATTTTTCAGAGACAAAATAATTAGAAAGGAGTTAAAATGGCAAAATCCGAAGAAGCGGAAAAGCTAAAAGAAGGTGGATTAAAAGAAGAATTTATTGAATTTATCAACCGTGGTTCAATGATTGATCTTGCAGTAGGTGTGGCGGTAGGTGGCGCATTTACGGCAATTGTTAATTCTCTAGTTAACGATATCGTAATGCCTATCGTAGGACTAATCGCTGGTGGCGTAGATTTTACAAAACTAGCAATTCGAATTCCAAACTTCTTTGGTACTGGTGACGAAGCAGTGATTGCTTATGGTAATTTCATTCAAAACGTAGTTGAATTCTTAATTATCGCCTGGGTAATCTTCATGATTATCAAAGCGATGAATCGTTTGAACCGACGCCGTGATGCAAAAAAAGCTGCTAAAGAAGAAGCTAAGAAAAAGTAATTAACTGAGATTATAGCTAAGCCGAATTAAGTCCTCAAGTTCTTGGGGGCTTAATTGTTTGGTTAAAACAATTTCGATACCGCCTTTACCAAAATAGCGCGATTCCATGACAGATTCGTAGTCTTCTTGCAGGGTTTTACTTAACTGTGCGTCACAACGCAGTTCAATGGTGTTTTTGTTGGAAATTAGAAATGCTCTTTCGCCTTTTAAATACAAAGTGCGATTCTTTTCGGACTTTTCTTTATAATCGCCAATGCCACTTATTTGAGAAAGGTCAGGTACCATTTGAGTTCCTCAATACTT
>JAFWIK010000024.1 GCA_017514905.1 Candidatus Saccharimonadota bacterium | reverse complement strand
TAAAGTAGCTACTAAAACCTCAGCTACCTCAGCTTCTCCTACTACTGCCTTTTCTACTACTTATGGTGTCTATACTACTGCTATTCAAGCTGCTGGTGAATATGTAGGCAAAGTGAAGTATGTACTAGTACATCCTAATACAGCGCCAGCACCGCCATCACCTGTAGTTACTAATCCAGGCTATATCTCCTACAATCCTAATGCTGATGGTGTAACTGATTCTATGGGCGACCAAGCTATCGCTACGACTGATACGTCCGCAGACCTCTGGGCCTCTAACTTCCAAAGATCAGGCTATGGTTTTGCTGGCTGGACCGATAAGGTTGATTGGGCTTTAAACCAAAATGACCAAAATGGTAACGGTACAGGCTCTAACGCAGGCTATCACATTTATGGTCCTAATGAAACTATTTCCTTTACTGCTGGACAATACTCTGGGGATAATCCAGGTTTATCTCTTTATGCTGTCTGGGTCCCATCACAGGGGAATCTCCAAGGCTGGACTGGTTGCTCTAATCTAAGTACAGGTCAAGTTACTGCATTGACTGACACTAGGGACAACCAAACCTACGCTGTAGCTAAACTAAAAGACAACAAATGTTGGATGATAGAGAACTTAAGACTAAATAACCAATATACTACTAGTGCAGAAAATATTGCTAAGGCTCAAGGCTATCACTCTTCCTTCATCGGTCTAGCTAATCCAGAGACAACTAACTTTACTAACTCTACTACCGCTAACTCCCTCTATTCTACTGATGGTTCTACTTCTGCTCCTGCTATCACTGGGAGTAATACTGGTTATCGCTTCCCACGCTATAATAATCAAAATACATTAAATCCAGCTACGAATATGACCGTGTGGGATAATAGTTCAAATACTTATTCTGTGGGTAATTACTACACTTGGGCCGCCGCCATTGCAGATACTACTAATTACACTAGTGGAGATCACAACACAACTTCTATTTGTCCTACAGGTTGGCATCTACCTAGTGGAGGGAACAAAAACAATGCTGCTAATAGTGATTTTTGGAAGCTTAGCGTTGCTGTTGTTGGGGCTGAACCGGCTAATACGTCAAGTCAGACTCTTCCTTACTATGCAGGAACAGAAGGAGCCAACGCTTCTAATAAACTAAGAAGTTACCCTAGCAATTTGATTTATTCTGGTTATTTTGAAAACGCGGTAGCACGTGCTAGAAGCGTAAATAGTGTTTACTATTCTGGTTCTGTGTTTGACGGCTCCCGTTCATATGTCTTCCTTTTGTATAATACTGGTGTTTATCCAGGTGATTATGGTGATTTTAAATACGATGGAATATCTGTTAGGTGTTCGTTTTAGTTTTTCTTAGCGATTGCTGATTGTTTGGAATTATATATCAAGATATAGGTCTGTAAAGCAGATGGTTAAATAAATGACAATGTGATATAATAAGCTTATGGATGAAAATAAACGTTTTGTAACGGGATTGGATGTGGGCACCGAAAATGTACGGGCGGTTATTGCGACGGTAGGAAAAAATAACGAAGTTGCGATTGTCGGATACAATGAAGGAAAATCGGCAGGAATGCGAAAGGGTATTCCAGCAAATTTAGCGGGTCCAGCGGAAGCAATCGATAAAATGTTGGGCGATGCAGAACGAATGGGGGGTTATGATGTGCGGAACGCATACGTATCTATTAATGGTTCTACGGTCATATCTACACACACTGAGGGGATGATTGCAGTTGGTACAGTGGAACATGAAATAAATGATGAAGATTTGGATCGCGTGGAAGGCGTAGCCGTAACAGGTCGAATTCCAGCGAATCGTGATGTGCTGGATGTAGTGCCTCTAGAATATGCTTTGGATGGTCAAGGTGGAATTAAGGATCCCCTAGGTATGGCGGGAGCGCGTTTAGAAATGCGAGCCTGTGTAGTTTCGGCTTTGACTCCAAATTGTGAAAATTTGAGGCGAGCGACGATGACAGCAGATGTAAAGGCTGAAAGGTTGGTGCCTTCGGTGACCGCAGCTGCGAAGGCAGTACTATCTGATAGGCAACGCGAGAACGGTGTTGCAGTAGTAAATATGGGCGCAGCGACGACATCAGTAGCGGTGTATGAAGAAGGCGATTTGCAATATGTGGGGGTAGTTCCGGCGGGATCGAATAACATTACAAATGACCTTGCGATAGTATTAGCGATTGATCCAGATTTAGCAGAAGAGATTAAGACACGATTTGTCACAGGTAATTTTGATGCTGAGAAAAGTCCAGCAATTAAAGTAGGGAAAAACGGTGAACGTACTTTTGATCGTAAGGAAGTTGAAGAAGTAGTTAAGGCAAGATTAGAAGAAATATTTGAAGAAGTTCGCAAGAAGTTAAAGGTAGCGAAGTATGATCAAAGACTACCAGAAGGAATTGTGTTGGTTGGGGGTGGTGCAAAGATGAGAGATATTGAATTATTTGCTAAAGAAGTATTGGAAGCAGCAGTAAAGATTGGTGTGCCTACAGGATTAAATGGAGTATCAGAAGCGATTGAAAAACCAGAGTTTGCTACAGCAGTAGGACTTGCAATGATGGCAGCGGAAGATGGACAATATGCGATGCCGACCAGCAAGAAAGGTCTTAAAAAAGCCGGAAAAGCTAAGGGTTCTAAGCAACCAGGTTTGTTTAAAAAGATTTTTTCTAAGTTTTAAGGAAATAAAAATAAGTGTCTTTAAGGTGACACTTATTTTGTTTAGCGACCATTTTTAAGACGTGGATGTTGACGCTTGTCGCTATGTTTGTGATTATTATTACGGTTCTGTTTACTAACCGGTTTCATTTTAAATTTTCTTGCCATGGGGTTATTATAACATATTTTGGGGATTTATGGTATAATAAGATACGGAAAGGTGGCCGAGTGGTTGAAGGCACTGGTCTTGAAAACCAGAGAGGGAAACCTCCGCAGGTTCGAATCCTGTCCTTTCCGCCAGGTTAATCTATTGCCTCCAGTAGGCATTTTTTAGTTGGGGATTCGCACCTTCGGTGCGAATCCTGTCCTTTCCGCCAGATTAGTAAATCCAAAGCTTGCTTTGGATTTAGTAATCTGTAGGGAAGAACCAGGATAATCAATCCTGTCCTCCCCACGTTTTATTTAAGACTGCGTACGAATTCCATGAAAAGTGGATGCACGTCTAGTGGTCGTGATTTAAATTCTGGGTGTGCTTGCGTTGCTACAAAGAATTTACATTTTGGAGCTTCAATAAATTCTACTAAGGTTTGGTCTGGTGATAATCCTGATACTTTAATGCCACCTTTTTCCATTTGCGGTAAGAATTTTTGATTTACTTCATAACGATGACGGTGTCGTTCGATTACTTCATAACCAGTTTTCTTGGCTTTGCCGTACAAAAACTTTTTGTAGATTTTTTCTGTTTTGGAACGGGGCATCAAAATTGCTGGGTAGTCACCTAACCTCATAGTGCCACCGGTTGATTCTTTGCCTTTTTGACCTTCCATAATATAGATTACGTTATTGCCGTCTTTCTCGTTAGCGCCGAATTCTTCGGAAGTTGCTTTTTTGATGCCACCAATTCTGGCTGCTGCTGCGCAGGCTACTTGCATACCAAGGCATAATCCTAGATATGGTTTATTATTTTCTAGAGCGTAAGTTGCAGCTTTGATTTTGCCTTCTACGCCACGTTCGCCAAATCCACCCGGTACTACGATACCATCTACATTATCTAAATCTTTCTTAGTGACTTTTTCGGCGTTTAACCATTTTAAGTCTAAGTTAACATTATTCCAAGCTGCGGCTGTCTTTAAGGCTTCGGTGACACACATGTAAGTATCGTCGTTACCAACATATTTAGCGACGAGCCCCACCTTGACGGTTTTAGCGTATTGTTTGTTGCGACGACGCGAAAACTCTTGCCACCTGGACATGTCTGGTTTTTTCTTATCGCCTACGAAAGCGTTCAAAATTTCAAGTACACCGGATTTTAATACATTGAATGGTACGTCATATACTGATTTGATGTCTGGTAAATTCAAAACTGCTTCTGGTCGGATTCCGGAAAAAGCGGCGATTTTTTCGCAAATGGCACGAGGGCACGGCTCTTCTGTTCTTACACAAACAATGTCTGGAATGATACCAAATCCACGTAAATCTTTTAGAGCGTTTTGGGCTGGTTTGGTTTTGAGTTCATTGGAAGTGTGGATAAATGGAACATAAACTACTGAAACATACAAACAGTTTTCTCGCCCTACTTTATTGGCAAACAAACGAATTGCTTCAACGAACGGGAGGCCTTCATAATCGCCGATAGTGCCACCAATTTCTACAATATGGATGTCGCTTTTTTCGGAGGCTTTTTCGATTTTTTCACAAACTAGATTAGTGAAGTGGGGAACTAGCTGGACGGTTTTTCCGTGGAATCCACCGGAGCGTTCTCGTTCGATTAGTTCTTTGTAAATTGAACCGGATAAAGTAATAGAATATTTGTTGGTTTCAAAATCCAAAAACCTTTCATAATGACCGAGATCTAAATCTGTCTCTACGCCATCATGAGTGACAAAGCATTCACCATGTTCCACTGGATTTAATAATCCTGCGTCTACATTTAAATATGGATCGCATTTTTGCATGGTGACTTTATAGCCTTTGGCTTTTAAAATTGCTCCCATACTTGCTGCGGTAATACCTTTACCGACTCCGGATAATACTCCCCCCGTTACAAAAATGTATTTACGTTTTTTATTTTTCACCTTCTTGGCGACCTCCTCCGCCCACCTTATGTTAATATGACTTCGTTAAGTCTATTTTAACACAATCATATTATTTAAGAAACATTAATTTCGTTTTCAGTAATAGTAAGTGTGCTGCCGGGTTGAGCGGCGCCGGAAAGAATGGATGCAGCAACGATGTTTTCGACGGTTTTTTGGACGATGCGACGCATAGGACGGGCACCCATTTTAGGATCATAACCTTTATCAATAAGTACTTGTTTAGCTTCGGGCGTGAGGGTGACGGAGATTTTTTGTGGTTCAAGAGTTTTGTTAGTGGAAGCAATAATGAGATCGAGGACGCCGATCAAATCTTCCTTAGAGAGCGGTTTGAAGAGACAAATTTCGTCAAAACGATTTAAGAACTCGGGTTTAAATTCATTACTAGAAATAAGACTTTCAATGAAGGCTTCTTTGAAATCGTTAATTTTTTCACCGGCAATGATTTTCTCACGAATAGTATTGGCGCCAGCATTGGAAGTACAAATGATAATAGTATCACGGAAGCTGACTTCGCGGTTTTTCTCATCGCGAAGAATGCCTTCGTCTAGGACTTGAAGTAAAGTTGTAAGAACGGATGGATGAGCTTTTTCAATTTCATCTAATAGTACTACAGCGAAAGGCTGTTTCATAACTTGGGCAGTAAGGCTTAATGGATCGGACGCGCCGTCTTTAATTAGGCGGTTAACGTCATTGGGCGAAACGAATTCGTTCATGTCTAAACGAATGATGTTGTCTTCGCCGTTGAAATAAACTTCGGAAAGAGTTTTGGCAAGTTCTGTTTTACCGACACCAGTGGGACCGAGGAAGAGGAAAGTGCCGATTGGACGATTTTGGTTTTTTACGCCAGCTCCAGCCCGGCGCAAGGCATTAGATATAGCGGAGACGGCTTCAACTTGGTCAATCATTCGAGCATGGATTAATTCTTCGAGATTCAAGAGTTTGCCACGATCTTCTTCGGTGTCGGCGACTTTAACTTTTACGCCGTAAGATTTTTCGATGGCGGTTTGGACGGAAGTTGCAGTAACGAGTCCGCGATCGGAATAACTGGAAGCTGATTCGAGGACTAATTTGGCGCAACCTGGCATTTCGACGTCATGAATATATTGTTTGCCAAGACGGTATGCTTCGAGTAAAGCTTGATAAGAATAGACGACGTTTTTCTGATGTTCGAGGTAAGGGGCTTGGTCCATGAGAATTTTAATGGTCTCTTCTGCATTGGATGGATTAACGATAATTTTGTTTAAAGAATTAGCAAGGGCAGAATTTTTGGCGGAGATTTCAAGGAATTTTTGATCGTCCATAATCATGATAATACGAATTCGGCCAGCTTCGAGTACTGGGACTAGAAGGTTGGCAATATCGACTGAGCCAGGACCTTCTTCAAAGAAAAGATGAGCGTTATCAAGACAAAGGATGATATTCTTAGCGGAGTAAATTTCGTTAAGAATTTTAATCATGAGATATTCAAGTTCGCCTTGATTGGTGGCAGCGGAGATTAAACTGGGAGCATCGAGAGAATAAATTTGGCGATATTTGAGATTTTGAGGAACTGATGAATCAGCATTCATAAGAGTTTCGGCAAAGGACTGAACGATGGATGAACGACCGGAGCCATAAGCACCAACTAGAGCGACGTTTTGACGACCGCCTTGACTAAAAGTGTTGATGATTTGATTGATGATAGTTTGATTTTCAGCTGGCCCAACTTTCTGAACGTTAGAAAAACGAACGGAAAGATTAATGGCAAAACGTTGCAAAGTAGGAGTATAACCAAAAGCAAAATCACGGGCGATGCCACCAGTGTGGACCGGTTTTTTGCTATCTCTGATTGTGCCGTTTAAGTGGTTAAACCAGTTGATGACTTGATAAAGATCTTCGGGATTTAGTTTGAGTTGGCTTAGGATAGATTCGTAGTTAGGGAGGTTCTGAATGATAGAGGCGGCAATAATGGCGCCATTAATAGTTTCAGATTTGGTTTGTTCACGAATAGTACGAGCGGTATTGTAAATTGATTCGGTAGAGTCGGGAAGATTTGGGGTAATTTGTTCAAAAAAGGGAATAGTGAGAGCGAGACGGGTCATGAAGAAGGATCCACTTCTGGTTTTAGGCAATATTTTAACAAGGTCGGTTGGAGTAGTTTTGGTGTTTAAGAGCAAAAGCAAATCTGGTGAAATTAAATCGGTAAAATCTTGGGATTTACCAACTGGTACAGTGGCTAGATAATTTTTAATCCAGAAAATGAGGATTAGTGGAAAGGTGGAGAATCCAATGAGAGTCCAGCCAATAGATTCTTTAAAGAAAAGAAGAGCAATACCGCCGATTAAAAGTGCTATGAGAATAATGAAGTTGAAAATAATAACAGCGGGATTATTTAGTGCGTGTTTTTGATGGGCATGACGAACACGAGGGTTTTTCGGATCAAAGGTATTATTCATAAAGTAACTCCTACGATGGTTAGGATAATACCAATAATGGGGGCGAAAGGAATGATAGGCCAGAGGATAATGAGGATTAAACTAATGATGCCGCCAAGCACAATAATAATTGTGCCGGTAATCAGAAGAATTAAACGAGAAAAGAAACCAACGATGCGAGAAACTAAGCGATCCACAAACATGTGAAATTTGAGTTCGAGGGAAGAATCGGCGCTAGCGGTTTCGGCAGATATTTGACGAAAAGGTTGAAAAAGAGTACGAACAAGTGAACTCATAGAAAAGAAGTCAATGATATTAGTGAGATGACCCCGGAGCTTTTTAATAAAAACCGACCATCCATGTGCATACCACCACAAAAACATTTCAGCAATTGCCATAACATTATTATAACACTTATGCTATAATTATGGTATGGATGAAAGTGAGATACAGCAAAAACGGCGAGATAATGAGGAAGAAGCAACAGCGGGACGCGCGAAAATTTTGGGGATGCCGTATTTAGATACGCGAAGTTTTGAAAATGAGATAAATTTGGTGCCTGATTTACTAGAAGTAGAGCAAATGCACCGAGACTTTATTATTCCTTTGCAGCGCGGTGGTGGTGAAGAACATTACCAATTTATGGTGACAAGTCAGACGCCAAGATCGGTGATCGAAAAAATGAGTCAAGAATATACGGACGAGGGTGAAAAGGCGGATTTCTTCTTGATTTCTGGTTCAGCTTACAAAGTATTTATGTTGAGATACGATCCACCGAAAGTGATTGAATATGACGATATTAAGATTGCGGGTGAAGGAGATTCAGAAACGATTGCTTCGGTTTCACAAACCTTGAATATGGTATCTACGGATAAAGTATTTGATTTCTTAATTGATCAAGCAGATAAATTGGGCGCATCGGATATTCATATTGAAAATATGCGAGGAGAGATCCGGATTAGAATGCGTGTAGATGGAATTTTGCATCCAGTAGCAAACATCGATAAAGACCGTTATCGAATATTTATGGGTGAATTGTCGTCACGAGCAAATGTGTCGATGGCTTCAAATAAACCGCAGTCGGGACACATGCAGAAAGATATTCATAGGGACGGAGCGTCTCATTTGTTGAATATTCGTGTGGAAACGATTCCAACTATGTATGGACAGGATGCAGTGCTAAGGTTGTTTAACTTTGACGAATCTTTGTTGAATTTGGATTTGTTAGGATTATCTGATGAGGAAAGAGCGGAAATTAATGAAGTGATTTCGCATCCACGAGGATTGGTCTTGATGGTAGGTCCAACGGGTTCGGGTAAATCCACGACTTTGTACTCAATGTTAAATGCGTTAAATACGACGGATCGCAAGATTATTACTTTGGAAGATCCAATTGAATATGGAATTACAGGAATTTCACAGATTCCGATTCACACTAATGACGGTGGATCGTTTGCAGAAGGTTTACGTAGCGTGTTACGTTTGGATCCAGACGTAGTAATGGTGGGTGAGATTCGTGATGCGGATACGGCAAAAACGGCAATTCAAGCTTCAATTACTGGTCACTTAGTGTTATCGTCTTTTCATGCGAATTCTACTTCGGCGGCGTTTTCAAGAATGATTGATCTTATAGGTGTAAATCCAATTTTCTCAAGTTCAATTCGTCTAGTAGTAGCACAGAGATTGGTACGAAAATTATCTGATTCAAAGAAAGAGCGACCAGCAACCGAGGCAGAAGCAAAATATATACGAGAAGCTTTGGCAGATGTTCCATCGGAAAAACTAGAAGGGGTGAATTTAGACAATATAATGTTGTATGATCCAATGCCTACAGAGAATGATCCTTTCGGATATTCAGGGCGAACAGTGATTATGGAACAATTGATTGTTTCAGAAAGCATTCAAGCGTTTATTCGGGGTGATGTAGCAGATGCGGATGCAACAGTGATTGAAGCGGCAGCCAAGAAAAATGGATTATTAACCTTGGAGCAAAAAGGGTTACTGGCGACGTTAAGGGGAGAAACTACTTTAGAAGAAGTGTCACGTGTGATATAATAGATGCCATGAGTGAAAAAATAGTTTCAGATTATAACGGATACGATTACAAAACTGAATTTTGGGAAAAAACGGATCGAGAATATGAAGATCAGGCAGATCGGATGGCGATTCGGAAATTGCTTCCTAAGAGAATGGAAAAATTTGCTGATATTGGTGGGGGGTATGGTAGACTTGCGAATGAATATTTGAAGCGAGCACGAAAGGTTTATATTTTCGACTATTCAAAATCTGAATTAAAACAAGCCAAGGAAATCTATGGCGATAAAATTGAGACTAAAGCGGGCGATATTTACAAGTTACCATTTAAAGATAATGAATTAGATGGCTTGATGATGGTGAGAGTAACACATCACCTTAAATATATGGACAAAGCAATTGCTGAACTTTATCGGGTATTGAAGCCAGGTGGAGTAGCAGTAATTGAGGTGGCCAATAAGCGAACTTTGCCAAAAATAGCACGTTTTATAACTGGACGAAGTAAAGTTAATCCTTTTGATAAAAAAGTAGCAAACTATAAAGAGATTTCGGCGGACGGATTCTATAATTATCATCCAAAATATGTGGAAGAGATTTTCAGGAAAACTGGATTTAAACAAGAAAAGGTATTGTCGGTGTCGAATTTCCGCAGTCGTGGGCTAAAAAAAGTATTTGGTACGCAGAATTTAGTAAAAATGGAAGATAAGGCACAGAAAGCATTAGCTGGAATTAGGTTTGCGCCATCGATTTATTATAAATTGCGAAAACCGGAAAAATAGGGTATAATATAGAGGTTGACGGGGCCGTCGTTCAACGGATAGGACATATCCCCTCTAAGGATACAATGGTGGTTCGATTCCACCCGGCCTCGCCATTTTTTATTGATTGTAATTTTCTATTATTTTTCGAAAATCCCCCTTGCCTTTTTACCATAACCATGTTATACTGAATATAGACATAAAGTCATACACAAACGATAAACAAATATATATAGATAATGATTGCAAATAAACTTTGGGCAATTTGTCATAGTAAAAGCAAGTATCTAATGCTCGCCC
>JAFWIK010000023.1 GCA_017514905.1 Candidatus Saccharimonadota bacterium | reverse complement strand
CAGGATCAAACTCTCCATTAAAGTGTTTGAACATAGTTCAACATAAAATATAAACTGACGATGATTAATTGCACAACTAAATTGTTAAACTATTTCTAAAGACTGGTAAAAAATACTCGCAGTTTTAGACTGTTCCCATTTTATCGCTAATTTACTCTTTTGTCAACCCCTTTTTCGGACTTTTTTGGCCAAAAAAACCACATAATGATGGCATCACAAATAGTAACTAGTATAATAAACCACCACGGAAAGATGGTTTCCTTCTCGCAACCGCCGGATTTTGGCAATTCAATGGCTGGAGCGCTAGAGATAGCATCGTTTCCAGCATTATCAGCCGTTGGCGTATCCTGAGTAGTGGAAGGCTGAGAGGAAGAGATAGCTGCCGATTGACTACTGTTTGATGTAGCCGGTTCTGCGGTTTTGGGACTTATTTGATTAGTTTTTGGAGTTTTATTAGAATCTACAATAACTGGTTTGGAAACAACTGACAAAACAGATGCTGTGGCTTGATCTGTTGCTTTTTTGTTGGTCGTTGGAGAATCTTTAACAGTGATCTTTTCTTTACTAGAATTTGTGGGACTGTCCACTTTGGTGTCAGAATTAGTCTCTACTGCGTCATTTGTTACCTCTGGGCTAGGCTCAGTCGTGTTAGCTGTTGGGGTGGCTGTAGACTCTGGATTAAACGGGAAATAACGTGAAACACCGTCAGAGCCAAAGAGGTAACGACACTCCATACCAGGTTCATAATCTGTATCTTTAAAACAAGAGCGGTAGTCTTTGATGCCATTAGTGCGTCCACCGTTAGACTCTAATAAAGAATAGTAGAACATCCTAGCAGTATTATCATTAAGATTGCTATTTTTAACTAAATATTCCCTTTCAATATTTGGGGTAAACCATTCAGAGCCATTTCTCTCCTTATCCTCGTCGATCATTAAATGGGAAGCGGATTCCACAGTGGCTGCATCACCTAGAAAATAGGGGTAACGCTCACCGTAAGTAAGCCAAGAACCATTTTTAAAGGGATTACCAAGCCATTCTTCTACCCAAAGCATATAAAAATCTTCAATGCTACTTGTTTTTTGGTGACCAAACATGTAACTATGCATTTTGTCTTCGTCCTGGTAATACACTTTGATAGTGTTGTTAGATGGGTTGACCGAAGAAAGAATCAGTTTTTCCATTTCGAAGTTTTCAAGAGCTCTATACTTATGGTCAGTTTCGGCGCGTTCATAAAGTAGATCTCGTTTGCAATTTCCGTCGTTGCCACAAAGAGTGGAGAATTCGGCTTCTGTTTCTAACATGAATTCACGCATTTCTGATACAGTCCAATAATCGACGCCGTTTCTGACTTCTTTAGCTGAGGTTGGCATGCCTAAGGCAATGCTGCTAACAAGGACAGCCACTATAATTAATATTTTTTGGTACATAAAACTCCTTTCGAATCGTTAGTTAGATTCAATTATTTAATTTGCGGGAGTATAGGCACAAAAATAAAAAAATGCAACCCCTATCACGGGGTTTTATAGGCTTAAGCTGTATGACCTCTGAAAAATATAGGATTATGCTATTGGTAAAAAACCAAAAAACTGCGCTTTTAGCGCAGTTTTTTGAGGTTTATTTCTTAGCTTCTTGATTTTTATTGTCTTTTTTAGTGCTGTCTTCTTCGTCTTTAGTGTCATCGTCTGGAAGCACAATGCCGATAGAGGCTACAGTGTCACCTTCGCTCATCTTCATAATGCGGACGCCCTGGGTAGCGCGGCCGAGGGTCGGGATCTCTTTCATGGCTACGCGGATAGCTTGGCCCTTGGTAGACATCATGATAACTTCTTTAGCCTGTGGGTCGAGAGTATGAACAGCAACAATTGGCCCTGTCTTGGCGGTGACAGTGGCGACCTTAATACCTACGCCACCACGCTTGTGTGGCGGGAAGTTAGCGACTAGAGTAGCTTTACCATAGCCATTGGCTGAAACCGCAATTAGTTTTTGATTGGGGTCAGTAATTACATCCATACCAACAATTTCGTCTTTTGGACGGAGGCGCATGCCTCTTACGCCCATGGCAGCACGACCCATAGCGCGAACATCTTTTTCGTTAAATCTAGTAGCTTGGCCAGCGGAGGTAGAAATTACAATATCATTAGAGCCAGTAGTCTCTTTAACCCACTTGAGTTCATCACCCTGGTCGAGTTTAATAGCGATCAAACCGTTAGAGCGAATATTAAAGAAATCTTTAATGGCGGACTTTTTGATAGTTCCTTTCTTAGTAGCCATAAAGAGGAATCCGTTTTCACCGGCATCACCTTGCTTAATGATAGCAGTTATTCTCTCTTCTGGATGCATATTGAGAAGATTGACGGCGGCGGTACCTTTAGCGGCGAGTGAAGCTTGTGGCACTTCGTAGGCTTTTAAGCGGAAAATGCGACCCTGATTAGTAAAGAATAAGAGGAAGTCATGTGAATTGGCAGTGAGAATCTGAGCAATCATATCTTCTTCCTTGGTAGTCATGCCACGCTTACCTTTGCCACCGCGGTTTTGCTTTCTAAAGTCAGTTTGAGCAACGCGTTTCATGTAATTCTCGGAAGTTAAGAGAATGACACTTTCTTCTTCTGGAATAAGCTCCTCCTCAGAGAATTTACCAACTTCGTGGTTGATGATCTTGGAGCGGCGCGGATCGTCGTATTTCTCTTTAACGGCGATTAACTCTTCCTTTACTACTCTCAAGATTTCCTTCTCGTCAGCCAAAATAGCTTCGAGCTTCTTGATTAATTCGTGAAGTTGTTTCAACTCGTCTTCAATTTTGTCGCGTTCGAGACCCTGGAGACGACGAAGTTGCATTTGTAGAATCGCATTAGCCTGAATTTCAGAAAGGCCAAAACGTTTCATGAGTTGCTGATCAGCGTCATCATAGGAGGCACGAATTACCTTAATTACCTCGTCGATGTTATCGAGGGCGATCTTTAACCCCTCTAAGATGTGAGCACGCTCTTTTGCTCTAGCAAGGTCGAATTCGGTACGACGACGGATAACCTTTTGACGGTGTTTGATAAACTCGGCCAAAATTTCTTTGAGACCGAGAATACGAGGCTGAATACCGTCGATTAGGGCTAGCATATTATAATGAAAAGAAGTTTGTAAGGGGGTGAGTTTATAGAGCTGGTTTAAGATCTTCTTGGGGAAAGCGTCTTTTTTGAGTTCAACAACTACACGGATTTTACCTCTAGCAGACTCATCTCTGGCGTCAGCGATGTGATCTAACTTTTTGGCGAGCACCAGATCGCGGACCTTGTCGATAAAATCTTCCTTACTCATACCATAAGGTACTTCAGTGATGACGATGTTGTAACGACCGTTTTTACGCTCTTCGATGTTAGCAACAGCTCGAATTGTGACGGAACCTTTACCGGTAGCGTAAGCTTCTTTCATCGGAGCGCCACCATAAACCTCAGCACCAGTCGGGAAATCTGGACCTTTAACGTATTTCATCAAACCCTCGAGCGTAATATCTGGATCATCTATCTGAGCGACAGTAGCGTCAACTAATTCACCGAGGTTATGCGGTGGAATATTGGTAGCCATACCGACAGCAATACCCATCTGACCGTTTAAGAGAATATTTGGCACAGCAGCTGGAAGTACGGATGGCTCTTTTTCGGTACCATCGAAGTTATCACGGAAATCTACGGTGTCTTTATCGATGTCGGCGAGAAGCTCGACGCCGATTTTATCGAGACGAGCCTCAGTATAACGGGAGGCGGCGGCTTCATCACCATCCATGGAACCGAAGTTACCCTGACCCTCGACGAGAGTGTAGCGCATTTTCCAAGGTTGAGCGAGGTTGACCATGGCTTCATAGATAGAAGAATCACCGTGCGGGTGGTATTTACCCATGACCTCACCGACGATACGAGCGGATTTCACCGTAGCGTGGGGAGCTTTCCAGCCGTTTTTGTTCATTGCATAGAGAATACGGCGATTGACTGGCTTCAAGCCATCGCGAACATCTGGGAGAGCACGATCCACAATCACAGAGAGTGAGTAACGGAGGAAGTAGTCCTCCATGGTGTTTTCAACGGTACGAAGTTCAATGCCATCTTCGGCGGTGACTTCACCATCTGTGGCTTTAACAGCGTCAACCTGTTCAATATCGCCACCAAAATCGATATGTTTCCCTGTTTCGTCGTTGTTTTCTGGTTGCTTATCTTCTGCCATATTCCTCCTTAGAAGTCCAAATCATCAAGGTCAACGGAAGCTGCCCTCGATTGAATAAAGTTTTTACGCAGTTCGGCTTGGTCGCCCATGAGTTTAGAGAAGATGGCGTCGGCCTTTTCAGCATCTTCAATGTTCACTCTAATCAATACGCGATTTTCTGGTTTCATAGTGGTTTCCCAAAGCTGAGAGGCGTCCATCTCGCCAAGACCTTTAAAGCGTTGCTGTGCGGTATAACCAGCTTGTTTGAAACGCTCGTCTTCGGGGTTAATCTTCACGCCCTGTTTCTTGCGCTCCTCAATTTTCTCTGTTAGAGTGCGTTCCAAGGCTTCCTCATCATAGATGTAGTCAATCTTGCGGCCATTTCCTGTACCTTTAATTAGACCAAAGAGTGGTGGTTTAGCCAAATAAACGTGACCGGCCTTAATCACTTCTGGCATATAGCGGAAGAAGAAAGTCAGAAGCAAGGTAGAAATATGCGAACCATCGACATTGGCATCAGTCATAAATACAATCTTGTGGTATCTCAAACCATCGATGTTGAATTGGTCACCAATGCCAACACCGAGACCTTTGATTAGAGAGACCAGCTCGGCGTTTGCGAGCATCTTATCAAGACGAGCCCGCTCGGTGTTAAGAACTTTACCTCTTAGAGGCAAAATAGCCTGAATTTTAGAATCGCGGCCTTCCTTTGCGGAACCAGCAGCGGAATTACCCTCTACGATGAAGAGCTCACAATCTTCGGCGTTCCTAGAAGAACAATCAGCCAGTTTAGATGGTAAATTAAGCCCTTCAAAGGCGCCTTTTCTAATGACATTATCTCTAGCGGCGCGGGCAGCTTTACGGGCTCGAGCGGCTAAAGTAGCTTTACTGACGATCTTTTTGGCGATGGCAGGGTTTTCTTCGAGGTAATAGCCGAAATACTCGCTCATTACCTTGTCAACATAACCACGTACCTCTGGGTTACCAAGTTTATTCTTGGTTTGACCTTCGAATTGTGGGTCAGGGAGCTTAACTAAGATTACAGCGGTAAGACCTTCCTTAATATCATCACCGGTAAGGTTTTCTTCTTTCTCTTTAAGAAGACCATTCTTGCGGGCATAATCATTGATAACGCGGTTGAGACCGGTACGAAAACCGACCACATGCATCCCGCCATCAGGGGTGAGAACATTGTTAGCAAATGGTTTCATGATTTCGGCATAAGTATCGTTATATTGAAGAGCAATCTCGATGCCGGCTTCGTTAACCTGTTTTTCAACGTAGAAAATATCATCTGAGAGAACTTCCTTGCCCTGGTTGAGACGCTTGACGTAACTTTTAATGCCACCTTCAAAATAGAAAGACTCACTGGCACCGGTACGCTCGTCTTTTACGATGATTAAAATGCCCTTAGTTAGATAAGCTTGGTGGCGAGCATAACTGGCCACCCAGTTGTAATCAAAGGTAGTGGTTTCTTTGAAAATATTAGGGTCAGGATAGAAAGTAATAGAGGTACCATGTTCGCGAGGAGCGCCACTGGTGACTTTTAGCTCCATGGTGGGTTTACCGACGTCAAATTCAATATGGTGGGTTTTGCCGTCTCTGTAAACTTCTGCGACCATGTGAGTGGACAGGGCGTTAACTACGGATGAGCCTACACCGTGTAGGCCCGAGGAAACTTTGTAACCACCATCGCCAAACTTACCGCCAGCGTGGAGAACGGTAAGAACCGTTTCTAGAGTAGATTTATGAGTCTTGGGATGGATATCTACAGGGATACCACGGCCATTATCATCTACGCGCACACCACCATCTTTTAAGACAGTGATTTCTATTCTGTTAGCGAAACCGGCGATAGCTTCATCAATGGAGTTATCGGCAATTTCCTTGATTAAATGATGCAAACCATCATAACCGGTGGAACCGATATACATACCAGGGCGCAGGCGCACTGGTTCCAAGCCCTCGAGTACCCGAATTTCGGACGAATCATAATTTTCAGCTTTTCCAGCCATTTCTATACCTCATCTTAATATTCTGTATCTATTCTACACCTAAAAAACAAAAAAATCAACCTCCATTAGTTTTAAACATTAATTTTGTTCGCGTTTTCGCTCACTCCTGTCGTTACAGGGTTCGCTCAAACTGGCTCCCCGTTGGTCGCCATGCTCACAAAATTTAATGTTTAAAACTAATTAATTATTTGTTGTTTTGGGCGAGCCAGGCATCCAAAAATCCGCTCTGAGAGTCATTAGACGTGCTAGAAGCTGGGTTTATGGTACTAGACGCATCATTAGCTGGTTTATAAGCACGGGCGCCTTGTGAAGGCTCTGAAGCGGGTTTTACGGGTATTTCTGGCTTTGACTCTGTCTTGGCCGTTGACCAACGTTCGTTAATTTCCTTTTCGACCTCGGCGCGAGTCTTGCCATATTTAGTGGCAGAATAGGCTTTAAGCGTCTCCATGAGCTCATCATTTGGATCGCCCATCGGTGGTGGCAACTGCATAGTAAATGGTGCAGACGGCATATCAAACATCATGACTTTGGCTACAGCGGCGAAGTTTGGCGTCTTGGTAAGGTCTTCGGCAGTAAAAGTAGGGGTGAAGGCTTTGACCATTAGTTCTGCATCAGTGACACCAATACGACCACAGATAATAGTACCGACGTTACCAAGAAGGGCTTCACGTATTTTATCGGTCAGCTGAGTCATAAACTGGTTAGCTACGATCAGGTTGAGACGATATTTACGGGCTTCAGAGAGGATAGATTCAAAGCTATCGGTGGCAAAATTCTGAAACTCATCCACGTAAAGGCAGAAATCTTGGCGCTGATCTTCGGGTATATCCTGGCGACTCATAGCCGCCTGCTGGAATTTCATGACGAAAATCATACCGAGAAGATTAGCATTGATATCACCGAGTCGACCTTTAGAGAGATTAACAAGGAAGATTTTTTTGTGGTCCATGATATCACGGATATTAAAGCCAGATTTAACCTGGCCAAGGGTATTTTTCATGATGGTATTAGCGATGAACGGGCCCCATTTGGAAGCAAACCAAGTGATGACTTCGCCAGAATCGCTAGATTTCTTGGAATCTGGGAACTCCTTGGTCCAGTAATCATACACTGCTTTATCGGTGACATATTTAAGCTTTTCTTTAACGAATTCCGGATCAGTGAAACATTGAGGAATGTCAATAAAAGTTGCCCCGGCCGGATCTGACATCAAAAGGAGAGCGGCGTTTCTAAACATATGCTGGCCACGAGGACCGAAGAAGCCTTGATTTTGAGGATCAAAGAGCGATTGGAGCATGCTAATTCCCTCTTGGACGATAAAGTCCTTTTGGTCTTCGGAAGTAAATTCGAACATGTTCATACCTACGGGGTGTTCAATATCGGCAGGATCGAAGTAAATGACATCATCAATACGCTCCTCTGGAACACGTTTGAGAAGTGCTTCTACAGCATCACCGTGCGGATCGATAAAGGCAAAGCCCCGTCCATCACACATATCCTGAAAAGCTAGGTTTTCGAGGAAAACGGATTTACCCATACCGGTTTGCCCAATGATATAAGTGTGGCGACGGCGATCTTTTTCTTGCAGGAAGATAGCCTTCTTTTGACCGCGATACTCGTTAGTGCCAAGAAATAGCCCTTCAGTAGCTAATTTGGCGGGACCATCTACTTGCTTAACTAGTTGACGCTCGACCGAAGTACTCGGAATAGCATTTTGCTCTGGCAAATGATAAACAGAGGCTAGTTCTACACTGTTCAAGACGTTTTCTTTGGTGCCTATCGGGAAGAAACGAAAAGTATAGTCGATGACGAGTTTTTTAGTATCCCTAGTGGGCTCAACTTTAAAGCTGTTGAGTTCTGGGGAGTTAAACTGAGAAAACGAAGAAATAATGCTATTCGTAATAGCCTGTGAACGAGGCTCGGATTCAGCGCTAGAGATAACCCGGATGAGGGTTTCAAAAACTGGGTAGCGCATTTTGTTGGTAACGGCGTTTATCTCATCTTGCTTGACCCCTGAAATAGTAGTAGTTTCTTCTTTTTTCTCGTGTTCACCAGGGACTTCAAATGGGGCCTTGATAAGATCTACGGCAAAATCACCAAGACCGCCACCCACGCTCTTAGTGGTCTTTTTACCAGTTTGCACGTTTTCGATATACTGTTTAGCCTTATCAAACCAAGTTTTTTGTGCAGGACGAAACAAAACTTGTACAGCAGCTCCTTCTCCTTTGTTCAAACCAGATAAGGCGTTTAAAATTGCCATTTGGGCATCACGTTTGGTATCTTCATAAGTAGCAATTGGGAGGAAGGACTCTTTGTTTAGAGTCAACTCCGCTCCCGTAACGGCATCAATGCCGCCACCACCTTTAAAGATGTTTTCTTCGCGCTTTTCCTCGAGGCGAGCTGTAGGATAGGCGGATTGAACGGCTTGCACAACCGTTTCTGTTAGAACGGCTGGAACGATAGCATAGTATCTGATAACACCGTTGGTAGCGATAATCTCAAACGAAAAATGTCTTTGGCCGTATATTTTGGTTTTGAATCCCTTGGTGATGGTGGAAGAAAGAATAGAATACATTACTTGGGCTTTAGAAATTGCTTCGCTATTGATATCCCTCTCGTCGCGGCTGCCGGCTTCGATATCTTCGGTAGACGGAGGTAGATGAATTAGAAGTGGTACCATCTTGAGGCCACGTTCGTATTTCTTAGCTTTACGCATTTTGGAAATTTGCGTGCCAAAAACAATAGCAATCAAAAGGGCGAAGGCTGCTATCATAATCAAAACTACCACCCAAGGATTCATATTACAATTCCCCTCTGTATTTATTGTTGTAAAAAATACTAAAACAGATTATTTTCATGCTGCCAGCTTTCTGTTATAAGACTCAGCTAGGTTGTCTTCCATAGCAGTGCGGGCGAGGTCGTAAGAAGCTGCTAGCTCCTCTCCGGTTTTGGCTTGTCTAATCTTGTCGATAATCACATCGGTCTCTTTAACACCTTCAATGTTGAGAGATTCGGTGGTTTTGAAAGCGGCATGATTAATGCTATCTTCAGCGTAAGAGGCAGGGGTTTTTGAATTGTGGCTTGATGGTGGCATTTCCATATCAATGATTTGCCCGAGAGGTTGGTTTTGATTTGACCCAGGTTCTTCGAAAGGCAGTTCTCTCCTTGCACTATTGCTAGAATTAGAGGATTCCATAGTTTTTGCGCCGCGAAGTTCACTAGTTGGTTTAGCGAGTTCTTGGGGTTGGGAGTTAATACTGTTTGGAGCCCAAGATGGTGAATTAAGGTCAAGATTTTCGACGGGGTTTAGCTCTGGATGAGTCGTCATGCCTGTATCAGAAATGGATGGAATTCCAGCACTGGAGATGATTGAATCCCTGCTGATAGGTGAATTTGAGCTTTGACCATTGTTCATATGCTTATTTTACCACATTTAAATTTTTTTGTAGACTAGAAATTCTGCTAAAAAGATAAAAATTGTAATCAGGGCGATTGTCCAGAGGTTAATGGCGCCAAAAGAGCGTGCCATTAAGAACATAATGGGACCAAAAGAAATGATGGCGGAATAAAGATAGTCTTTGCCACGGTAAGAATCCTTTTTAAAAGCAATGCGCTGGAATAGAAAGACAAAAAGAGTAACGAAACCAAAAACAGCAATATAAACTGTTGTAAAAAATAATAAAACTCCGAACGGACCAATTTCCGTCGGAGAGATTAAATTCATCATCAGGACTAGTGCTGCGAGCGCCACGACGCTGATACCAAAGAGAATACGGTTATGTTTCATAACCTCATTATATCATATTAGTTTGATGCCCCCAAGTCTTTTTGGAAGGGGGCGGGGGTTATCCGGTACCTAAAAAGATTAAATATTGACCGCAACCCTGATCCGCCTACCCTTTTGACCGCTTCACATAAGGTGAAGCATTGTCCTTGCTGATATTTCTTTCGCTCTGGTTTATGATGTTAAAAGGTGCTAACGAAAGATTTTTCAACGCGCTCAACGCATTTTTCTTCGCGGAGCTCTAGGTAATTCCTAAGGTTGTAATTTATGGCTAGAAATTACCTTTTCGCCCGCCAAGATTTATGGTTTACGTTGTCTTTTTTTGTTCATTTTTTGTCCTTTTTTTAGTTTTTATTTTAGTCATCTCGACTGTCTAAATAGTAGCATAACCACAAGAAAAATGCAATAGTTTTGTTCAGCTTTTATAGTGTATTTTTTACAACATTAGTCTCAATTGTTCCCTGTTCAAATTTCTTGTTTATTTTGTTGTTTTTTTTACAACAATATTAGTTCATTTTTGGCTTTATGTTGTCTTTTTGAGGGCGTTATGGTAAAATAGAAAGCAGTTGGGGCTGAAAAAGCTTAGACGGATCATTAACAGTCGTAAGGCGTGCCGATCAAATACCGTAAGTATTAATAAGTGCTAAAAACACGAAAACCGCGCATGTTATGTACATGCCGGCTTATGCTTAGTTTGATCTAAGCTGGTTCTGACTTAAGGCTTCGTAGAGCCAGAATTATCATACAACGAGGATAGAGCTGTTTATTTGGCAAAAAATAGCCCGACAAAAACGCCATGACGTTTAGCAGTTTCGTTCTCTGCTGCTGCTAGAATAAGTCAAGATGAAACAGAAAACTACGCACGTAGAATTATGGCCCAGTGATGACTCGGACCCGGAGGCAGTATCCGGCAGCTCCACCACACAAATTTACTTTTTTAAAAAAGCAAAAAAGATTGTTAAAAGCTTTGGAAAATACATTCCAAAACTTTTTTTATTAATAGATAGAATTCGTAATTTAAAGCTTTTTGTTAGCATAAAAAACTTGTCTGATTCTTTTAGAAGAGCTGCGGTGCCCACATTTTTTGCAATTATGCTTAATTGAAATAATTTAGCTATAACGAATTTAGTTCAGGCCCACTAGGAATAGGTAGATTCATAGTATTTTTTGGTTCTAAAAAACGAGAGATAAAAATAAGACCGGTAACTGCGAGGAAAACCGGTCTTATATAAGTAGAGTGTGGAGTTATTTTGGCTAAATTTTTGTTTTGACCTTCTGAATAATTTTTTTATTCAAAAGCTATCTCTATAATAGCGCGAAAAAATGGTAATGTCAATAGATTTTTTGAACAATTTTTGTATATTTTTGTAAAGTTTTCCACAAGCATTTTACACTGTATAATTGAGTAGAATTTTTAATAGCTAGTTTTAAAGACCGATTTTTTTAACGAAAAAGCTTGAAAAAGTGAGGGGGGTTGATATTTAGTTTTGACCGTGCTACTTAGGGAGACATGACAAGTAAAATACATTCAATAGTGCCATACGGTTTTGAAGGTAAGTTGGTCGAAGTGGAAGGCGACATGAGTCGAGGCTTGCCAGTTTTCAATATAGTAGGTATGGCCAATAAAACAATAAATGAAGCCAAAGAAAGAGTACGAAGCGCGGTTCTTAACTCTGGTTTTTCTTTCCCTGACAAAAAAGTTACCATTAATCTAGCTCCTGCGGAACTTTTAAAAGACGGCACTTATTTGGATCTGCCAATTGCATTGTCCGTGCTACTGCTTTCTGGGCAACTAATAAAAAGCGATGTCTATGAGCGCGCATTTGTGGGAGAATTGTCGTTAAACGGCGAAATAAAGCCAATTAGAGGCATTATAAACATTGTGGAGACAGCTAAAAAAGCACATCTTCAAGAAATTTTCGTGCCAACTAGCAATTTGTCGCAGGCTCTGCTCGTGGGTGGAATTACCGTGTATGGGGTAGGATCCCTACGAGAGCTGTTTTTAATACTAAAAGGCCAGATTAGTCCAGTCGCAAAAACACTGACAAGAAATGACGTCGGATCTATTTTGGCTGAGCCTGATGGACCGATTCTAGATCATATACGAGGGCAAAAAATGGCCAAACGCGCAATGGAAATTGCAATTGCTGGGCACCATAATATTTTGATATCGGGGCCACCTGGTGCAGGCAAAACCTTATTAGCGAAAGCTGCAGCTAATTTACTGCCTGGCCTGACGCCAGAGGAAATGATTGAAATTACTAAGATTTACTCTCTCGCCGGACTTTCGACTGACGAGGTGGTAAAAGCCCGACCGTTTAGGAATCCACATCATACAGCAAGTTCGATTTCGATCATTGGGGGCGGCGTGGGGGCAATGCCAGGAGAAATTTCTTTAGCGCATAAGGGCATTTTATTCTTGGACGAGATCCCAGAATTTCCTCGCTCAGTATTAGAGGCTTTGAGACAGCCACTGGAAGATAAAACAATTGCGGTTTCGCGAGCCAACCATAAAACTATCTACCCAGCGGATTTTATGTTAGTAGCTACCATGAATCCTTGCCCTTGTGGGTATCTGGGCGATCCGACACACGAGTGTAAGTGTACAGAGACGCAGATTCAGAACTACCGCAAAAAGATATCAGGACCACTGTTTGACCGGATAGATATGAATATAGAGGTAGAAAGGGTGGACAATGAAGATTTAAGGAAGATGCCCTCTGAAAAAACTAGTGAACATACTGTTGTAAAAAATACTATAACAGAGGCAATCAAGCGTCAACGTGCACGTTACGGCCGTGATGGCGTATATAATAGTTCCCTTTCGTCGTTTGAAGTTTCGCAAAAATTGAAGCTAGACCGTTCGGCCGAAAAGCTTCTTCTTCAAGCATCAGAAAAGCTGAGTCTGTCAGCACGGTCATATTTTAAGACCATCAAAGTAGCACAGACGATCGCCGATCTAGACCAATCAAATTTAATTCTGGCAAAACATCTCGCCGAGGCATTGACTTTTCGGAGACGATAATGTATAATTGGGCACAGGTTAATTCAAGAGAAGAAAGGACTATTATAAAAAATCAAACACGCACTCGGCTGAACGGAGAAATTCGTTATCCTGAGGTCCGCGTTATCGGTTCTAGTGGCGAACAGCTGGGCATTATGTCCAGTCGTGAAGCGCAACTTCTGGCGAATGAACAGGGAGTGGATTTAGTGGAGATAGCCGCTAATGCCAATCCGCCGGTCGTAAAGATCATCGACTGGGGTAAATTCCAGTACCAAAAGATGAAGGAAGAGGCCAAAAACCGCAAAAAAGCTCGTGAAAAGCAATCCGAGTTGAAGCAGATGAAAATTGGCTTAAAGATTTCCGACAACGACCTGAACATTAAAGTCCGTAAAATGCGTTCTTTCCTGGACGATGGCGACCGAGTAAAGATTATGATTGTTTTTAGAGGTCGTGAATTGGCTCACAAAGAGATCGGTTCAGAGCTTCTAAATAAAGTAACTGATATGCTCGGTGACGATATCGTGACGGAAGGTAAAACCCAATTGAACGGACGTAACCTATCGGTACAAGTACGAAAGAAGTGATTTCCTACTTCCTAGGCTAGCCGATGGCACCTTAGCGTAAAAACTACGCGCTAATATCAACTTAAAAGAAAGGAAAACTATTATGCCGAAGTTAAAGACGCATAAAGGTACCGCGAAAAGGATCAAGATTACCGGTTCGGGTAAGCTAGTCAGAGAGCGGGCATTCGGGAATCATATTCTCGCAAAAAAATCTAAGGCCAGGAAGCGCAACATGAAAACTGCTGCGACGATCGATGGCAAAATTGCAAAAAACGTTAAGAAAGCATTGGGGGTTTAATCATGAGAGTTAAAAGAGGAGTCGCGGCACACGCGAAACACAAGAAGATACTAACTGCTGCCAAAGGTATGCAGCACGCGAGAACTTCTAGTTTTCGTTTGGGTAAGCAGGGTGTAATTAAAGCCTTGCAGTATAGCTATCGAGATCGACGCGCCCGCAAACGCGATTTGAGAGCGCTTTGGATTACACGCATTAACAATGCCGCAAGAGAACTTGGCATTTCCTATTCGCAATTGATTGCCGGCATGAAAGCCAAGAATATCAATCTTGATCGCAAGGTTTTGGCTGATTTGGCTGTGAACAATCCTGAGGCGTTTAAAGCAATTGTAAAGGCAGTGAAGGAGAAATAAAATGGCGATTTGTGAAATTACTGGTAAAGGCAAGATGTACGGTCATAATGTTTCCTTCTCTCAAAGACATACGCGCAAGGTATTTAAGCCAAATGTGAGCAAGCGAACTTTGATCATTAATGGACAAAAAGTTAAATGCAATGTTTCAACTTCCGCCCTTAGGACTTTGAAGAAAAAAGGTTTGATTGAAAGCCCGAAGGCCAAGTCCGAGAAGAAATAGTCTTGTGAGTATAAAGCAAAAGTCCACCCGTTAAGGGTGGATTTTTGATAAGAAGCCTACAATAAGCCGGGTTCTGTAATCCCAAGGGATTGGTAGTCATCTATCTTGGCGTTACATTGCTATAACGCTCTAGCGGTGAACGTGCGTCCTCGAGCAGAGGCTGATAGCACTCCTTGCAACAGGTAGGGTTTGCCTCCGCGCTGTATCGCTACCGCGCGCTGTGGGCTCTTGCCCCACTCTTTTCACCATCGCCCTAAAAGGGCAGTTTTGTTTCTGTGGTACTTTCCCTATCCTTACGGACGGTCGCTGTTAGCGACTACCTTGCTCTTTGTTGCCCGGACTTTCCTCTTTAAAAAAGCGACTACCTTTTAGGCTCCCCTTGATTATATCATTTACGCAGTATTTCGTCTATAGCGTCGTTAGCTTCAGAATCAGCGGCTGAATTTTGACTACGCGGTACGTGAGTAAAGGAGACAGCTTCGAACTCATTAAGCTTTTTTTCGATATCTTGATAGACTGGTAAGATATCTTGGTTTTTGACTTTAAAAATGCCCTTCAGCTGGTTTACAACCATAAGGCTATCGGAAACAAAGTGTACAGCCTTAAAGCCTAATTCAATGGCACGCTCGACGCCTTTTCTCATTGCATAATATTCTGCCATGCGTGAAGTAGCAAAACCAATAAACTCCCCTTTTCTCTCAATAATTTTACCGGACTCGTCATGGATGCAGTAGCCAATACCGGCAGGGCCTGGATTGCCACGAGAAGCACCATCAACGCTGATAGTCACACTGTTTGCAGTGGTGCGAGGCGAAAGATGACTGGCCGTGACTTTGTTCCATTCAATCTCGAGCACAGAGATTGTGGTCTCATTTAATTTGGCACCAGTGGAATCTTTGATGAATTTATAAGCTGTATAACGTTCTTTTGGCGTCGGCTTTAAATCGCCTCTCACGCCCAGTTCATAAATAATATAGAGGTTGCTTAGTTGACTAGAGCCTTCGGGAGCAAGAAAAGTAATAACGTCTTTTAAGACGATAGAATCCGCTGTGAGACCAGTATATTCTGTAAGAGAGCGTGCCATAGCTTCCTCAGGTTGTTCGCCAAATTTAATCTTGCCGGTAGGAAGCTCCCAAAAAGCGGGGGATTCGGAACGACCACGGCTTCGCTTCATAATGAGAACGCCGTTTTCATTTTGTACTAAACCAACTACGCGAATTCTTTGTTTCATGCCCACCTTTATCTTTAAAGCCCTGCTAGCCTGTTTTCCCCGTAATATATACAAGGTGGGTAAACTCTTATGCTATATGCCCACGGGCACATAGCCACGAATTCCCTAAAACATGATTAATCAGGAAAATCATGCTGCTAGCAAGGCCTAGTATTATTATAGCACATTATCTTCCAACTAACAGGTAGAAGAAATCAATGATGCCATTCATGCCACTAACCATGAAGTGTGAGAAAACTTCGCCAAAGATCAGGATCATAGCATAGACTATAATAAAGCCGTAGACTTCTATTCTAGAGAGGAAGCTTCGAACAGAATCAGGCGAAATAGCGTAAAGCACTCTAGAGCCGTCTAGGGGCGGAACAGGAATGAGATTAAAAAGCATAAAACCGAGATTAATATAGACTAATTCTGTAAAAATAAATTTTACAATTTCACCGCCTATTCCGTAGAGAGCACCAGAAAAATGTCCAATTAGAAATGACAAAAGTGCGATTAGAAAATTAGCTAGGGGCCCAGCAACGGCTACAAGTGCCATACCCCATTCACGCCATTTGAGGTTGCGATAATTAACCGGGACAGGTTTCGCACCGCCAAAGACAGGAGCACCAATTATATACAGTATAACTGGCACCAAAATGGATAGATACGGATCGATGTGTTTGATAGGGTTGAAAGTGAGACGGCCGGCGTCTTTAGCAGTGCTATCTCCGAGCCAGTAGGCTACAATACCATGGGATAACTCATGCAGAATCACCGAAAAGATGACGATGAGAAAAATGATGATGACATATCCAGGATTGAAGTTCATGGTACTATTATATCATTATAGATATGGCCGAACAGCTATTTTGACAGCTGGACTTGAGATTTTAAGCACGTCATACGTTGGGCGTCCGGGAAAGGTTGCCCTAAAGGGCAACTTTCTCGGCGCCGTCAGGAATATACGTGTTAAAATCTCAAATCATTTTTACGCTATCAGAATAGCCCGTCCGGCCACTAATCAATTATTTAGCTCAAGACTATCACTTCTTTGCTGGCGGTGAGAGAGTCAAGATTCTTAATCTTAAGTTTTTTCTCGGTACGAGCAGTAAGTTTGAGTTCAGTAACCATACCGTCAACATTGCCCATAGACACGACTAATTTTGGCTCGATTTCGCGCACAGCACGAACCGATGAAGTACAGAGGACATCAGCTACAATGTCATCAAGATTCTCTTCAATCCCGCCGATAATGCCAACATGAACACCGCCGATTTCTACATCGTAAATAGTTTTACCACTTTCGGTAGCAATACCGCGAATAGTGGCTTCACCGATTTCAAATTCACCTGGGCCAGTAATTTGACCGACAGCTAGACCAGCGTCGATTACAGCGTCAGCGATATTGAATTTAATCGTTGCGTTCTTGGTGATAATAGTAATTTGATCTTGGTTTTTGCTCTCGATCTCAAACATACTCCTCCTATCCTTTTATTAGTTTTTCTGGATCAATTATTTCAGAGATCTCCATCTCTAGTACTTCTCTGACAAAACGATCTCGCACGCTTTTTCTGTAAGAGAAATCATCCGGAGACATGATGACATAGTTGATGGGTTTACCTTGTTTTTTCTCAATTAGTTCTGCCCAATGAGTAAGCTTCTTGGTGCGATCATTACCAATGATCAAAAGATCAATACCTTCCTGGCCAGGCAAGCGATTCGTAACAATAAGGCCTTTTAAGTAGTTCTTGACTGGACGGCAATATTCCTCCCAAGTGGTTTCTTTAATATCTTTGTCACGACTTGTATCAATTTTTTTAGAAAAGATATCAACGAGTGGGCGTGTGTATGGATGTTTACTATTGGCTGAGTAATAAACTTTATTATCAAAAGTCTCATTTTTAATGATGCCGATACTTTCGAGATTTAAAAGCTCACGGCGAACTGAGTTGATTTGCTCGTCGATCACTCTAGTCATCTCGCGCACATAAAAACTTTTTTCAGGATTTTCAAAAAATAGCTGAAGAAGCTTAGCCCTAGTCTTCGAGCCAAATAATTTTTCGGTAGGAGAATTATTTTCTTTGCTCATCTTGTATATATTTTATCACATACGAATAAACTTTTTCAAGCTCCAGCCAAGTAATCTGAGGGTTACGCTTGAACCAGGTAATCTGGCGCTTGGCTAGGTGCCAATCATCAAAAAAACAACGTTCTTTGGCCTCTTTTAGTGTAAGGTTCCCTTTTAAGTACTGCCAGACATATTGATAGATATTGCTTTTCATGGCTTGGTTGTCCCATCCATATTGTTGCACAAGGGAGCGTGTTTCCTTGTATAAGTTTTCACAGAACATTTGATCGATACGTTTTTTGAGTCTAGAACGTAGTTCAGTGTCTGAACATTTTATACCGACCAGCAAATAATTTCCCTTGATCTCTTTGCGGTCTGTACAAGTTTTTTGTTCAAAATCACCGATTCTCTCTCCGGTAGGCCCCTTAAAATGATAATCATAAATGAGCGCATCAATGTAAAGCCCGGTACCGCCAACAATAATCGGAACTTTGCCACGCGCATGAATCTCGGTAATTTTTTGTTCAGCATAGGATTTCCAGTCGGCTACGGTAAACCTATCGCCGGGATTTACCAAATCTAAACCGTAGTGAGGAATGTCATGTTGCTCTTTTGATGTAGGCTTGGCAGTGCCGATGTCCATGCCTTTATAAATAGCACGAGAGTCGGCAGAAATAATCTCACCGTTTAAAGCTTCTGCGAGTTTAATAGAAACGCCAGTTTTGCCAGAGCCTGTCGGGCCCAGAATAATTATTGTGTCTGGAAAAATGCTTTTTCGGAACGCTCTATTTCCAGACACTACATCTACTCGATTCGACATTCGAAAATCTGGTCTAAATCTCATTAATGCTCCTCAAAAGCAATTTTTGATTATCTATTTTAATCCTTTGAGGTAGTCGGCGAGCTTGGTAAGTTTAACCTTGTCCTCTTTGTCGCGAAGACGGATGGAGACGACTTTGTCTTCGACGTCCTTCGGGCCGACAACTAGGATGGCTGGGATTTTCATAGCAGTGGCGCGACGAATCTTTTTACCGAGAGAGTCATCAGAATCGTCTACACTGTAGCGTAGTTCGTTATACTTCAATGGTTTTTCAAGCACGATGTCGTCGAGAACCTTAGTGATTTTAGCAACATAATCATTAACCTGATCGTTTACCGTAACGACACGAACCTGCTCAGGAGCACACCAGAACGGGAACCAACCACCGGTATGCTCAATAAAGACAGAGAGGAAGCGCTCGATGGAGCCGAGAGTAGCGTGGTGAATCATCACTGGGCGCTCTTTTTCGCCCTTTTTGTTGGTAAATTCGAGACCGAAACGCTCTGGTTGGACAAAATCAAGTTGAATCGTGGCGAGTTGATGCTCTCTACCAAGAGCATCTTCGGCCATAAAATCGATCTTCGGACCATAGAAGGCGGCTTCGCCCTCTTGTTCGAAGTAGTCAAGATGGTTATCGATGGCGGCTTGTTTAATTTGCTTTTGGGACATTTCCCAGAGCTTTTTATCACCGAGATACTTATCTTCATCGGAACGATAAGAGAGACGAGCGCGGAGTTTTTGCATACCCATGGTTTCGTAGAGCTCTTTAACAATACCAACAAGTTTTTTGACTTCTTCTTTGATCTGATCGTTACGACAAAAGACGTGAGAATCATCTTGAGTAAGTGAACGAACGCGGGAAAGGCCGCCAAGTTCACCAGTTTTTTCGTCACGATAGTCAGTGGTAGCTTCCATATAACGCACTGGCATATCACGGTAGGTACGAGGACGTGAGGCAAAAATCTGAGCGTGGTGTGGGCAATTCATGGGCTTCATAGCGAAATCCTCGCCACTGACTTGGGAGTGTACCATAAATAGTTCGTCACCAAATTTGGCATAGTGGCCAGAGGTTTTATAGAGATCGGTCTTGGTAATGTGAGGAGTCCAAACCTTTTCAAAACCTTCGCGACCACGCAGAGACAATGAATAATTCGCCATAAGTTCACGCAAGGTAGTGCCGCGCGGGGTAAAGAGAGGCAAACCAGCTCCGACTAGATCTGAGAAACAGAATAAGTCTAACTCTTTGCCGAGTTTGCGGTGGTCACGCTTTTTAGCTTCCTCTTGACGCTTTAGATAATCATCTAACTCTTTTTCAGTATTAAAAGCAACGCCGTAAATACGCGTGAGCATCGGGCGCTTTTCGTCGCCACGCCAATAGGCACCAGCAATACGGACTAGCTTAAAGGGACCAATTTTGGACAAATCTTTAACGTGTGGACCTTTACAGAGATCAGTGAATAAGTCTCCCATATCATAGAAAGAGATTTCGGCACTCTCGGGGAGCTCTTTGATAAGTTCAATTTTATAATCTTGTTTTTCGTCACGTGCCCAGCTCAAAGCCTCATCTTTTGTAGCTTTTCGCTTTGTCATTGGGAGTTTACGGGCGATGATGCCACGCATCTTCTTTTCGATTTTTGCTAAATCGGTATCTGATAACTTGGTATCACCAAAGTCGATATCGTAGTAAAAGCCATTCTCGATGGCTGGACCAATGCCAAATTTGGCACCTGGGTAAAGTTCGCGTACTGCTGCAGCCAGTACGTGGCTTAGAGTATGTCTCATCTCTTCTATTTTATCCATTTTGATTCCCTTTTATTTGTATTAATTATAGCACAAAAATAATCTGTTTTGTTGGTTTTTAAACTAAAAGAATCAAAACCATAGTTGGCATAGTTACAACTGAAAGAATAGTCGAGACAGTGACAAGTTCGGAGGCCTCAATGTTATTTCCGCCATATTTAGTGGCAAAGAGGCCAAGCGAAGTAGCAGTAGGTAAGGCCTGAATAAGAGTACAAACTTCTACGACTTCGGGCGGGAAATTGAGAGATTTTAAGAGAGAAAACGTAACGATTGGGCCAAGAATAAGCTGAATAGACGCAACGACTAAAAGGCGCCACTTTTTAAACAGAGATTTGTAGTCGGCGCGTGAAAGCATGAAACCAATACAAATAATCGAAAGTGGCGTGGTGGCGTTACCAACAAACCCTACAGCATCAGACATAAAAAGAGGTAGATGTAGATTAGCTAAGAACATAAACATACCTAGAATTACGGCTATGTTGTTAGGGTTAGTAACGATGTTTTTGACTAACCTCAACGTAATTTTATGCTCAAAGAGCCAGATGCCGTAAGAAAAGAGAGCAATATTAAAGGCAATGATAAAACCACAATAAGCAATGACGCCAGAGGAACCGAAAGTATTAACGACAATCGGATACCCTAGGAAGGTTGCATTATTAAAAATAAAGGCAAATTGAGATTCGTAGCGTAAACCGCCTTTGGCCCACCATTTATTAAAAATGAGTTTGGAAAGAATAATTAGAGTCAACATGATTAGAATACCGGCGGTTAAACCGGCAAAGAACAAATTGAGCGATGATTCATTATAGGTGGACGGAAAAGCCATAAAAAGCGAAGCCGGCATAAAAACCGTAAGAAGGAGATTAGTGAGCTCTTTATTGGTAGTAGTACTAATTAGTTTCCACTTACCGAGACAAAAACCCAGAATTAAGATAAGGCCAATGGCACCAAGACGAGCATAGAACTCTGTTAATTCAATCTGCATAAGTTTATTTTAGCATATAAGACATGATATAATGATGGAAAGGAGAGTTTTATGACAAAAGAAACGCAAAAATCAGAAAAACCAGCAACCAAAAAAGATACTGAGGCAAAAAGGGCGAAGTCCGCAGAAAAAGAGGCCAAGCCCGTAGAAAAGCAAGTCGACACTGCGGAGGCTAAGCCTGCAGAAAAAGAAGTAGATACTGCAGAAACTAAGCCTGCAGAGACAAAAGCCCCGGAAGTAAAAAAGCAATCGGGCAGTGGACAAACAATTGCAATCGTGGCGCTTGCTACGATTCTAAGCCTCGCAATAATTCTATTTATAGTGCTATTTGCAACAGGTGTGATTAAATTCGGCGGTAACGAGAGCAATGAGCCCACGACGGCGGATGACGGTGGTAATCAAGATCAAATAGACGATAATAAGGACGATGACGACAATGATGATGACGATTATTATAATCATCGGTACGACGGCAGGGATTCTGATGCTGAGCCGATCGATGATGATAGTAGCTATAACAGTGGTAAAACTAGCCAAAGTAGGATTATAAATAATACGAATAAGCAAGTTAAAGAAAATGGCACGCTAGTAAAAGTTGGTGATCTAGAATTTTATCTGCCGAGCAAATTTAAAGCCGGTGGCAAGAATAAAGATGGTGCTTATACTTATAATTTGACCAACGATGATGGCTGGGCGCAAGTTTTGGTTTACGCCGAAAACAGTTCATTAACGCCAGCCACATTTATAACGAACCGGATTAGCTCTTATCTAGACATAACGAATAGCTATTATAGGATGAATGGTACTACTTGGGTGCAAGCCGAAAACGCCTATGCCCTAGCTTATGCCACGAAGTTAGATGGTAAAGTTTATGCCGTATACTATAGCGTGAAGCTAGACTCGAATGCGACTAGCAAAGCGATGCAAATGATTCCAAAAACTCTCTATATGAAGAGAATTTATAGCTACTAATCCTTAGATTTCTTGACGCCACCGCGAATTTTAAGAGACCTATTAACGTTGTTGATGGTGTCAGCAAAATTGTCGTAAATAATGAGTTTGGGGCCAAAGAGTTTTTTGAGCTCTGATTTGACATCGTAAAATTGGGAACAAGCTAGCACGATGGAATGCGGGCGACCATTTCTAAATAGGGGCGCGAGAGCTAATCTAATCTCTTCGAAGTTTAATTCCCCATCGTCAATCTTGGCAGGCCAGGAATCTAGAGTAATGGTCTTGGTTTTGAAGTGTAGTTTAAAAATAAAGCCTTGATATCTTAGTGTTTTGGCTACAGCCTTAGTAGTTAAAACTGGGATTTCTTCGCGCTTTTTCAAGTGCCGCGGACGGTCAAAAGCCATACCGACAAAAGATTGGGATTTGAATTTGTGGCGGAAATAGCCGAGACTAGTGAGAGTAAGGAGATAATTGGCAAAAATGATTAGATCGACTTTGCCGATGTAAGGACGCAGGGCGTCTAGAGCAAGTTTTCGCGCTGCTTTAGGGCTTTTTAGGATCTGGTCAGCATGACGCCAGTCAATCACTCTGATTATTTCGACGATGGGCAACTCTTCGGCAAGCTTGTCAGCAAAGAATTCACCGCCGTAACCACTATCAAATACCACAATTTTTAGCATCTAAAAATATAATCCTTTCTCCTCCGCTTTGCCCATTCTACCACAAAGAAAACGATGCAAGATTTTTGATTGAAAAGTTTTGCAACATTTGTGTCAAAACTGAAAACATAATGGGTCCGAATCCCAAGGGATTCTCGCTTCTCGACTACATATGAAAAATACCAAATCAGAAGATTTGGTATTTTTCATGGTGGGTTGTGAGGAGCATTGTTTTTGCTACGCAAAAACAATTCGTGGGGCGTCGCCTTGAAAAGTCTAACCTAAAGGTTAGACTTTTATGCGGCTCCTACCACGAGCGAATCCCTATGGGATTCGCACCCCTCTAACTTATCTATAGAAAATATCCAACCTGAGGGTTGGATATTTTCTATGGTGGGTTGTGAGGAGCTCGAATCCCCGACCTTCTCGGTGTAAACGAGACGCTCTAGCCAGCTGAGCTAACAACCCATTAGAGTAATTATACCACAGAGTGTACAAAAATGTTAGTCTTCATCGAGCGACCGATCATTATTAAAAGAAGCTAGCGGGCTTAAGCGAATGTTGGCAGTGTCAGTGAGATATGTAATTTTTGCGACAGTAGCAGAGAGAGATTTTTTATTAAAACCAGCTCTACACCAAGCTTCGATCAGACCAGAGATCTCCTTGAGATAGACATCAAACATTTCGCCGTCACTAACTTGGCTAGAAGCCAAAATTTTGGGTTTGAGAATGAGAATCAATTTTTCGATAACATCGTGATTCCCTTTTTCTAGAACTAATGTAACATACAAA
Source organism: Candidatus Saccharimonadota bacterium (assembly GCA_017514905.1). GTDB lineage: Bacteria > Patescibacteriota > Saccharimonadia > Saccharimonadales > Saccharimonadaceae > Nanosyncoccus. The sequence goes on along the minus strand of JAFWIK010000023.1, from coordinate 9,099 downwards.
CGGTTGACAAACAGAAAAATGAGAACCCGAAAAAATAATGCTTTAAGCTCTGAGCTAGGATCATTCCTTAGACGTTTGGTTACGGATCGACAACGGTTCATGAGATACTTTTCATAATCGGGGGCAACTGATTGGAGGTTGCCATGATGACGATTAATGGTAGAGCGAGAGATTTTTGCGAGCCGAATAAAGCGATTCATACTTATCATTTCTTTAACTGAAAGAAGAGTGACAATAGTTGTTTCTTCGCTTTTTAAGAATCGTTTGTTTCTAAGTTTTTGTTCAGTAATTCTAAGTGTCACCTTGCCCCCTGAAGGTTTTATTTTTTAACTACCTTTTTGGTGACGTCAAATTTTTCCATATAGAGGCCTAACATTAGACGAGTCTGAGCATAGTAAGCGGCAAGAGACTGGTATAAAATAGAAGTGACCGGTATCAAAATCCACTGAAGTACCATAAGGAGGTTGCGACCTTTGCGATATTTAGCAGGACGTTTAGGCAGAATACGAAACGATATTAACACGGTGATAAAGAGACCGATAGAAGCGGCGGTTTCAATAATACTGACAATATTAGGTAAATTATAAGCGACCATATCGTGAGAAGAATTGTTCATGATCATTGGCACCCACCCTCCAAACGTGATGATCGGCGCCATGATAGCGAGGGTAACGTGGCCATCGAGTAAACGCCAGAATTTAGGAAAGAGGTGCCAAAACGGCATGGGGCGCTTAGTTTTAGGGACAAAAAGCCTAGTACCAACGTAGGCAACGTCACTGGCGCCGTAATACCAGCGTCGGACTTGAACAAACTGAGCTTTGATAGTTTTCCAAAAAGTGTCGTCAATCACGGCATCTTGATAGATTGGAATACGGATAGGTAACACAGAGTAATCACCGAAAAAGAAGAATAGGCTACGCCAATACTGGTGGCCATCTTCTACGATTGTACGTTTGGACCAAAAATTCATAGCTTCAAGAGCTTGGAGAGGTTGCGAATGTGAAGCGAAATTGCGTAAAGCATGCGGTCTCATAGTGGTAATCACGTTGAAGAATGAATTGGAAATGGCAATGACGCGAGCTGGGGCCGGAGCATCCCAAATATTATTAGTAAAGATAGAGACCGGCTGATAGCTGAGCCGTTGGCGATTGGGGTGCACAATGAATTCATATGCGACTGAATCAAGATATTTGATTGCCATGTGATTGTCGCTATCAAGAGATGTAACAATAATGTTTTCGACAGGTAGATGCTTTTTTTCAACGTAATCTTTGACGGCCTGGCCGGCGTAAGTCAGGTTTGGACCTTTGCCAACCACTTCGCCTGGAAGGTTCGCGGGATGTTTAACAAGTAGAAAATCTTTAAAAACACCCTTATATTTTGTTTGGAGCGTTTTTGCTGTTTCTGCCATTTTTTCACCGCCGCGCTCCTCATAAGCAAGCACAAAAATGATATGATCGTTTGAAAAAGTGTTACGATTGACCGCTTCAATAGAGGGCGCCAAGACATCTTCGGTTTCGTTGTAAGCTGCCATAATTACAACGTGGTAAACCTGTGAGGGGCTGGGGTAGTCCTTCCCCATTGCAGACATCATTTTGAGATTATCGAGATGTTCTTCGAAATGATAGCTTTTTTTGTTGTTATCGTGCAACCTTTCATAAGCATCATGAGGATTCTCTAAATCTTTTAGACGCTCATGCCAGTCGACTCTTTCGGCGCGTTTTATGATGTTGTAGCCCTGAACTGTGCGATAGGCAACGCCAATGGCTTTGACGAGGGTGCTAGAAATCAGAATGAATAAATAAATAGCACCCCAGACTGGGTTGATCAGGGAAATTACAAATAATAAAATGATGGCACCATAAGAAATTGCACCTGGTATGATTTCGAGAAAACGGTAAAGCCTAGTACGTTTACCTTGGGGAATTTCAAGGTTTTGTCGCATTTTATTCTTCTCCGAGCAAGCGAATTAAGACTAGTGCGGTACCGAAAATCAAACAAGAAGTGGTAATTAAGAAAAATTTAGCCATGCCGGCTCCACGTTTATGAAAAATTCGAAGCGTGAGGATATTATGGAAAACGCCAAAAACCACTGCAAGAATTGGAAAAGTGAGGAGCCCGATCCAAGTGCCATCACGATAACCTCCGATGTCACCATAGCCAACCCTGACTACAGGTGCCTCGGGGTTCAGGGCGATAATTGAAAAAATTAGTAGCGCCAGTGCAGCAAAAACGTTAAAAATCATCAGGAGCAGAATTCCGCGCTCGGTTTGATAGATTTTGATAAGGTCATCTTTTAAAGTTTTCATTTTTTTAGTGAGAATTAATTATTTTCCGTTGACTTAGTTGAGTCAGAAACTTTAGTTAATTGTTCAACAATGGCATTAACATGTTGAATGAACATGGCGTCACCAATCACTCCAATCACACCGGTGGCAATCATCAAAGCGCCAACCAAAGTGATAACCGCTCCTTGATAGAAGGTGACAAAGACACCAATAACGAGCATAAGAAGCGCCAAGATAAGGATATATTTCCAGGTTTCAATTTTGGCATTGGCAAGTTTAATAGCGGAATTAATGCGTACTAGTGATTCGTAAATGATAATAATACCGATGATGACGCGAAAAACATTAGTGATATCTTCGCCAACAACTAGAAAAGCCACACCAATCAGAACGGAAACTACGCCAGAAAGTAAGTTGTTGTTAAAGAAATCTTTGGGGCCGTTATCGATAAAATAATTGATGATTTGAAAACCACCTTTAACGATGAAAAAAGCACCTACGACATAAGACAAGGCTTCTACCATTGGCTGTTGCAAAATGATAAATAGAAGACCTAAAATGATCAGAGCAAGCGATTCAACAATGGAAAGCCAAGCGGTTTTCTTAATCTCGCCGCCGACTTGTTTGACCGGTTGCTTAATAATCTCTGCTTTTGCCATAAAAAACTCCTTTTATGTTTTCATTATATCATAAGTTTTTCAAAAATAAAAATGGAGCCGATGGCAGGGATAGACTTTTGCTTTGCAAAAGTCTTTCATCCTCCTCGTTCAAAATATCGTGAGCAAGCTCACGATATTTATTCACTTCGTCGTCTGATCGAACCTTAAAAAATGGAGCCGATGGCAGGGATCGAACCTGTGACCTGCTCGTTACGAATGAGCTGCTCTACCAACTGAGCTACATCGGCGTCTGTCTGATGTTATTATACCACATTATTTGCGCTTTTTCTTGGCAGGCCGATCTGGGATTGTGGAAGGACGAAGAGCGTGAAGCAACTTAGTGCGGGCATGCGAAGTGATGATGCGGTCAAGCCAGGAGGTTTTAGGAGTTTGATTTTTGGAAGTGAGGATTTCGACGATGTCGCCTTGTTCTAATTTTTTATTCAAGTTGCTCATCTTCCCGTTGATCTTTACACCTACTACATGGTCACCAATCTCGGAGTGCAGACGATAAGCAAAATCAAGTGGCAAAGCTCCCTTTGGCAAATCGATAATATCACCCTTCGGGGTGTAAACGAAGATTTTATCGGCAAAAAGATTGATCTTGAGTTTTTTCAAATCTACCTTTTTACCTTCGCGAAGCTTAGCAGCAGTCATTTGCAGCTCGGTAATCCAAAGCAGATTTGTGGGAAGATGCTCGATCTTCCCTTTTTTATAGTTCTCTGTTAATTTTTGCTCATTATAATAAAAGCTGGCAGCGAGACCACGCTCGGCGTATTCGTGCATTTCTTTGGTACGAATCTGGAATTCGACAACATGCTTATCTTTAGTAATTACAGTAGTATGGATGGATTGGTAGCCGTTTTGTTTAGGCATAGCAATATAGTCTTTAATCCGGCCATTCATAGGAGTATAAAGCGAATGAATGATGCCAAGCGCCAAATAACAATCAGTGACATCATCCACGATTACGCGGAGAGCTGTGAGATCATAAACCGCGTTGATATTTTGATCATATTTGGCAAGTTTTTTGTGAAGCGAGTAAACTGACTTCACGCGACCAGAGAGCTCGAACTTGATTTTTTCTTTTTTTAGGGCGGCAGTGACTTCTTCTTCGATCTTTTTGAGGGATTTTTCGGCGGATTTATTGCGAGTCTCAATCAATTTTTTAAGTTCTTCAAAACGTCTGGGGTCGACATACTTAAAAGAAAGATCTGAAAGCTCAACACGAAGGAGCCCCATATTGAGCCGATCAGCTAAGGGAGCAAAAATCTCGAGAGTCTCTTTAGCGATTTTTCTCTGTTTATCGGGCGGGAGGGCCGAAAGCGTACGCAAATTATGCAAACGATCAGCGAGCTTAATGATCAGGACTCGAATATCATCACCGAGGGCAATCATGAGACGAAGAAAATTATCTTTGGTCGCAGGGAGATAGGTATCGATGTCGCGCATACCGTCGCGTGCAGTAGAGAGCTTAGTAACACCATCAACTAGAAAAGCTACAGAATCGCCGAATTCTTTGCGGATGTCATCAAGAGTGAGGTCGGTGTCCTCAACGGTGTCATGCAAAATACCAGCAATGATAGTGTCCTCGTCCATGCCCCATTCCTCGAGGATTTTTTTAACGGCTAAAGGATGCACGATATAGGGCTCGCCAGTTTTTCGAAACTGACCTTCGTGGGCGTTTTTTGCTACTTCAACCGCACGTTTGACACGCTCGGAATCGGTTTTAGCGATCTTTTTATTCATAACTATATTATACAACAGCTAGGCAACCTCTGGTTTTTTGTGGTGGTGCTTTTTGATTAGGTGCACAACCGAAGCGATAATCGCGCCTAGAGTGATAAGGACGAGAATCATAAACCAGATTGGACAAATTAGAATGTTGCTTTCGACAGTGGAAACATTACCATTGTAATAAATGGTCTGATTGACTTTGACCACACCGAGAGCTGGGAGATTGTTGATCTCGCGTTCAATATAACGAGTAGTCTCCGGCATGACAATTTCTGAATACTTGCCTTCGTCTTCTTCAGTAGGAAGGATGACGTTACCGGTAAAGAAATCCGAAACAGTAATTACAAAGGAGGCATCTTCGTGAACGTTACCGTGATTAGAAATCATGGCACCCAGAGTAGCTGGGGGGCTAACAATAAAGCCTGGAACGTTGTTTTCGAGAATTTCGCCTTCGTGCTTGGTTTTGCCATCGACGGTACCATAAATAATACTCGCCATTTCGAAAACGTTTTGAATGTTGACGCCTTCGTTACCTTCTTTTTTCTGATCGGAAGAAATTTCGATGGCCGCGTATTGGCCACCAGCTGGAGCGTTCTTTGGCACGTTGATAGTAAAATGAATCTTTTTGGATTCATTAGGCTTAACTGTACCAGTAGGATTATCGATTTTGATCCATTTAGCAATCTCTGTATAGGATGAGGTACCAACTAAGTCGATAGTATAGTCGGCATGTTCATTCTCGATGACACCGTAAGGAGCGACTGCTGCTTTATAAGCGAAATCTTCTTTGGCGTCAACTGGGTTGACGACGGTGATATCACCTTCAACTTTTTCTCCCGCTTTTAAGGAAAACCGCTGACTCATCGGCAAGACGGTAAAAGTATTACTATTTTCTTCCATATGTCCTCCACAGTTATTAGGCATATTGTACCAAACTATTACTCAATTGACAAGATTTTGCCGGTACCAAGCTCGAGTCTTAGAAGTCGCTGGTTCTTGGAACCGCGAAATCTGAGACTGAGGTCGCGTTGGCTAAGAATAAAAGGTCCATCAATTAGGGCATCCAAGGATTTGAGGAGTTCCCAAGGAGCGCCACCGTGTTCTTTGATAATCTCGTAAGTAAAACCAGAGAAGCTCCAAATATTCCAGCCAAGTTCCTTACGGCACCAGTCAGCAATTTCCTTGCAAGATTTAGCCTGAACAAAAGGTTCGCCGCCGCAGAAAGTAAGACCAGCTTGGCCTTTAAATTCTCTTAATTCGTTTTTAAGATCATCAATTTTAACTAAAAAGCCAGCTTCATAGTCCCAAGTCTCAGGGTTTTGGCAACCTTTGCAGTGGTTAGGACAACCTTGTGTCCAGAGAACTACACGAAGGCCATCGCCGTTGACGATGTTGTCGTGCTCCAGAGGGCCGCTAAGCCTAATGTAACCCTCTGGAGTTTCAAGCTGCTTTGAGATTTTCTCTAAAGAAATCTTGTGCCAATCCGTATTCATCTATTCTCCTTTGGCGCAACTGCAAACCTTTTCGAATGGGACATCACCTTCAAGACGGCCACAGTGCGGGCAGCGATCGCCAGAGATTACACCAGAAAAGCCACAAACTGGATCACGGTCAACTGGATGGTTAACGGAACCGTAGCCAACACCCTCATCGTGCATTTTACGAATCACGGCTTCGAAGGCTGGGAGATTTTGAGATGGATCACCGTCGAGCTCGATATAGGTAATGTGACCAGCGTTACAAAGCGCATGATAAGGTGCCTCAATTTCAATTTTTTCGAAGGCAGAAATTGGGAAATAAACTGGCACATGGAATGAGTTGGTATAGAATTCACGATCGGTAACACCTTTAATCTTGCCGTATTCTTTGCGGTCAAGCTTGGTAAATCGACCAGCAATGCCTTCGGCTGGAGTAGCGAGTAAACTGAAATTTAGATGATATTTCTTGCAATAACCGTCGCATTTTTCGCGCATATGACTAACGATATCAAGGCCGAGATCGCGAGCGTCTTCGTCTTCACCATGGTGTTTGCCAGTCATAGCAACGAGGGTTTCAGCTAGGCCAATGAAACCGATAGAGAGCGTACCGTGTTTGATAACGTCACGTAAAGTGTCATTTGGTCCAAGTTTTTCGGAGCCAAACCAGTTCCCTTGTCCCATGAGAAACGGGAAATTACGAACATGCTGCTTGGCTTGGAAATCGAATCGGTCTAAGAGCTCGTCTTTTACCAGATCCATTTTTTCATCAAGCTCTTTGTAGAAACCATCCCAATCAGCTTCTTTTCTTTCTTTCAAGCAAATGCCGTGTTTGATACCGATACGAACCAAATTAATAGTGGTAAAGGAAAGGTTGCCACGACCAGTCACGATACCATCAGATTCTGGGAAGACCGACGAGAAGACGCGAGTGCGGCAACCCATGGTAGCAATCTCAGTGCGATAATCACCTTTCTTGTAGTACTTGAGATTGTACGGAGCATCGATAAAACAGAAGTTCGGGAAAAGACGTTTAGCAGAAACGGCCATAGATTTCTGGAAGAGATCATAATTAGGATCTTCAGGATTATAGTTAACGCCTTCTTTAACTTTGAAAATTGAAATTGGGAAAATTGGAGTTTCGCCTTTGCCTAGACCATTTTCAGTAGCCTCAAGCAAACATTTTGAAACTAGGCGACCGGCTGGAGTAGTGTCGGTACCGAAATTAATACTAGTGAATGGCACCTGAGCGCCAGCACGGGAGTGCATAGTGTTGAGGTTGTGAATGAAGCCCTCCATGGCTTGGAATGTTTCACGTTCAACATCTTCATTAGAAGTTTCAATGATTTCTTTGGGCCATTTGTCTTTCTTCAACCTCTTGTCGTCGCCATATTCGTAATCATCTTTGATAGTGAGATTAAGTTTTTTGCCAGTGAATTTATTATATTTTTCAAGATTCTTCTTTAAAGCTTTACGGAAAGATTTGTGAACGCCTGGCGCCATAGCGTAATCGAAATTCGGAATAGATTGACCGCCGTGTTGCTCGTTTTGATTGGCTTGGAGTAAGATAGCCGCAAGCGCACCATAAGAAGCGATCGAATTTGGAGTGCGAAGATGACCGTGGCCAGTATTAAAACCACCATTTTCGAACATGCGGAAAGGATCGGACTGGCAGCAAGTCAGAGTGCCGGTGGCGTAAAAATCAAGATCGTGAATATGAATGTCACCATTATCATGAGCGGCAGCGATGTCTGGTCTTAAAAGTAAAGACTTAGCAAAAACTTTGGAGCCTTCAGCGCCGAATTGAAGCATTTTACCCATGGCGGAGTTGCCGTCAACATTAGCATTTGAGCGTTTAATATCGGAATCTTCGGAGGCGTCAGCATGAGAAATTGTACGATAAATCATCATGAGATCAGATTTCGCATCACGGACACGAGAACGCTCTTGGCGATAACGAATGTAAGCCCTAGCCGTCTTTTTGAAGCTGGACTCCATCAGAACTTCTTCGACGATGTCCTGAATCTGCTCGACATTAGGAGTACGAGTGGTAATTGTTTCATCGGCACGTTTTAAAACTTTTTCGGTCAGAGCTTTAGCGCGGTCATACTTAAACTCTTCAGTGGCAAGGCCAGCTTTCGCGATGGCCTCGGTAATTTTATCGGGATCAAATTTGACGATTTTACCATCCCGTTTGACGATTCTTTTGAACATTGATACCTCCTTCATTTTGTTCAAATATATATGTGTTAAATGTTTCAGACGCTACATTTAGTGCTTAATACCCAGTATATAACACTAAATATGGAATTGCAAGACTTTTTATGGTTATTTTTTATGAATCAAAATCAGAAATAGCACCATTTGGGACACGCGTCCGGCCGGCCCGTCGCCACGGGCGGCCGGCGCTAATTCTCGCGCTGCCGCGCTCCGAAATGTCCCAAATAGTACTGTTTCTGATTGGCTAGATCTTATCGTAAAAAGCCATTAATAATTTTGCTTTCAGCTTCTTTTTTGGTAGCACCGAGAGTCATGAGCTTCATAATTTGGTCGCCGGCGATTTTGCCGATAGCGGCTTCGTGGATTAATTCAGCGTCTTTAGTTCTAGCATCGAGGGCTGGAATGGCGTGGACTTTGGCTTCGTCCATAATAATCGCATCACAGGCAGAGTGACCACGGCATTTGTTATTCCCTGTGATGGTGGCCTTAAAAAGTTGCTTAGAAAAATCTTGCGCAATAGAACGGGAGGCGATATCGGCAGTAGAGTTTTGACCGTTTAAATCAACTTCATAAATACTTTCGGCAGTTTGGCGGCCATGAGTAAAGAGACGTTCTTTGACAAAAAGCTTAGCATCGTCAGCTAAGTCAGCGAGGGTTTTTCGGATAGTAGAATCTACACCTTTGATTTGCTCTAGCTCCAATATGGCTTCCGAACCTTTT
>JAFWIK010000022.1 GCA_017514905.1 Candidatus Saccharimonadota bacterium | reverse complement strand
TTCCAAAGCCAATGAAGCTTGTCGGCATTTTCCTTGAAGTAGTAAACCTTTCCGTGATCTGCTGGCGTAGAAACACTAAACGGATCTATTGGCGTCATACCTGGATAACGCAAAGCTAACAGAAGATTGTATTCCGCTTCCTGCGCAGACTTCAGAATCGCATCATCTACGGATTTGTCTTGTTAGTATTATACCATGTTTTTCTAAATATGCAATATTTAGTATTAGGTTTTACTCTATTAATCATTGTTTTAAGCCACTACGGCTCCAGTTAAGTCATATATCCTTAAAAGTTCGAATGGAGCGAAACGACATTCCTATCTCTTTGCCTGTATATATACCTCAGAATTCGCATGGCATCAGCACCGGGTAGTCCTTTTTAGGTATAACCTTGATCGTGTATTCGGGGTGGTCAATACACCAGTCCACAACCATGCATAACTGAATAAGGTAGTCTTCTCGTCCCTCACCATCATTCGAATTGAAAGGCGCCATCTCGGCGTTTTTTTGTTCTCGCTCGTCCATTAGACGCACTTCAGCACGAGAAAATACCACATATGTGGCATTTTCTCGTTATGGTGACGTATACTCAGATGTTTTATTGTTCTTTTTTGATTTTTCTTGAAACGACGTAGAGGGCTGTGACAGAGCCAAGCGTAATGACTGCTATGGTAATGATGCTGCTACTTATGCCGTTAGTCTCGGATGTGGAAACACCTGTATCGGGAGCCTTGATGGTGCGATAGGCAATTGCGTAGTTGGAGAATCCGTCGGTAGCGAAGCTTACGGTGTTGGTGGTTGCATCGTAGGTGCCGGCGATTAGCTCGTACGTGCCATCGTGTTTTTCGTGAACAATGGCGATGTCATTGCCATTGATGCCTTCGGCTAATTCTAGACTGATGTCGGCGTTGGCTGCTAATTGCGAGAGGTCATTGCTCCAAACATTTGTACTGTCATCTGAGCCCTTGTAGAAGATTTGCTGCATGGATAGGTCGAGGTAATTGGCGATTTGGTATCCGGAGGCGGTTTCTGCGAATTTGGTGGTTTGGTCGGCGGATGGTTCGAAATCATTCACTGAAAGTAGACCGGTGCCGGCATTAATTGCGCCACTTGAAAGATCTAGGACGCCGCTTTTGACTACGTTTGAATAGGTTTTTACGACATCGCTGGTTTTGGTAAACGTGGCACTGAAGTGTCCATTTCCGGTGGCATCAGCGGTGTCTAGAACGTATTGGTTAACATCTGTTTGAGGGTCAAGTGGTAAACCGTTCATATTGACGCTGGTTAGCTGATAGCCATACTCTGGAACGAATTCGAAAACAATAACATTGCCTTTTTCGAAGTGGATGAAGCCTTCTTTGGTGTTTTCATCGACGCAGCCGTTTGCGACGCAAGGGATAGAAGCGGAGATATCATTCATGTCGGTGGCGTTGTCGTAGACCTTGACTACTTTGGCGTTGCCGTTTTTGATTTTGACGTCTTCTGGAGTGGAGGGGTCGGTGTAGCCTGGGTTGCTCCAGTTGATGTTGTAGTTTTCTGTGGCAGTACCTGTGATGTCGATGGTGTAGCTGTCGGCGGCGGAAAGGGTATAAACGTTTCTGCCGTTAGGTGCGGTGATGGTTTGCGCTGCGTTGTTAATTAATACCGAGGTGAGTTTGACGTTGGCGAAGAAATCTGGTTCTACACTGACATATACTAACAAGTTTTCGTCAACGTTGCCGTTGGTGCCGGGAGCGCTGACCATGAATTCTTGACCTACTACTTCGTCTTCGCCTTCGATGTGATCGCCGAAAACAACACGTGCATCGATGTTGGTGTTGATTGTGACGTTTTTGTCTGCTGCTGAGGCTAGGTTAGTTAGCGATAAAAATGGTGTTACTAGTGTGATTATAGCAACAATAAAATTTGATATTTTTTTCATATTTTCATTTTCTCCTTGAGATTATTGTACATGAGCGTTATAAAAAATGCAAGCTGGTTCGTGGTGGTACTATGAGGTTTAATGGTTGTTGATGACGGAGAGGTGGTCGGGGTTGCTGAAGTAGGAGGGGTAGAGGTATTGGTAGTCGTTGAGATAGTTTTGTTTGAATTTGAGGACGCGGTAAACGGATTCTTTGTAATTGACATTGTGGAAATAATTAATTCCTTTACATTGGTTCAATGTTCGTTTCCTTGTCGTTCCTAGTTAGATTTTCCGGAACTATTTTTAACAAGTAAATGGTCATCAATAAATGTCACCAAATAGGACGTTATTGGAATAGAGCAAGTTACACTTTCTTCCATCTCTTGAGTGTTGGAAATACTTTCGTGCAATATTCTTTCATTTGTTCATTCGTCATACCGGCTTGCTTACCAAACTTAGAGCACATCTCAATATATTCTTCCATAGAAACATTATCTACGAATTCGCCATCTTTATAACACCATTTACAGTAGTCTTTATTAATGCTGCCATCTTTTTCAGTAGAGTACATGTCTTTTGAAGTTAGTGGCATTGCACAGCTTTGACAAATAGTTTGTTCCATGAAAGATCCTTTGTTTATTAATCTAATTATATCATTAATATCGTATTTCATTCTCAGGCTCTAGCAAATCGTTGATATGCACAGCTTTTGAGTAACTGTGACTTTTATTGCTTGATTCGTAGGAGGCAATGAAAGCTTTAAAAAAGATGTTGGTTTATTGGTGAGTTATGCAGTGTTTAAAAAACATAAGTATTATATGGTATAATATGGGCATCACAAGATAAATAATTTAAGGAGCCTTTATGCGCCAACTCAAATACAAGAATAGAAATTAAGTAGTATTATGAGGACTTTGAGGATGAAAAGGGAAAAACATGGAGGGTTACGAATCTTTGTATTAGTAATTTTGACTTTCAGTTTTCTTTTTTCCAGTTTTGCTTCAGTAGCTTCATTCGCGATTGGTCCAGACGACTATGAATCTGTTGTTTCTTCTAATTCTGTTACGGTTACCTATTCGTATTATGCCTTTGTAGAAGATCCAGATAATCCATGGGAAACGGTATGGGATGCTTTGGATTCAACTGATACTATAGAATATAGTGACAGTTATTTTGACACACCTTCTCCTGGTGACCATCCGGAGCTGCGTGCTGTTTCGTATGCATTGGCTCTTGCTGGCTTTGAAAATGAGGCTGATGGTTATCCGTCTGATAGTTCTACGCCAAATCCGAAACTTCAACTTTTTTTAGATCAACTTGGTTTTAGCAATTTTCGAAAATGGGACACAAAATCTAATGAGGATGGGCACTCTTTTGGCACGACTATTGCCGAGAAAACTCTTCCAAATGGGCAGACTTTGATTGTTGTTGCTCCTAGAAATTATAATTATATGACTGAATGGCTTTCCAACTTTAATGTTGGCATTAGTGGTGATCATGCTGGTTTTAATGAATCGGCTAACCTAGTCAAAAATAGACTTGATGAGTATATTCATGACAACAATCTTTCAAATTATAAGATTTGGATGGTTGGTTATTCTCGTGGCGGTGCAGTAGTTGATCTCGCTGCAAAAATGATTAATGAAGATTTTGCAAATTATGACATGGCAACGGACGATTTTTATGTTTACACTTTTGGCGCACCCCGTGCCAGCCTTACCGAATCAGGTTACACTAATATTCATGATGTCAAAGATGGTAATGATTTACTTCTTGGTTATGTTTTTCCAGAACTATGGGGGTTTCATAATACCGGTACTTATGAAGAAATACATCCTGCTGATTTGACAATTCCAACTTCTGTTATTAATATACATGATCTTGCTGATCCTGCTACGGCTGCTAACATTTTATCTGATAATGAGGGTCTAACCGAACAGGTTGGTACTATGAACGGTCGTGAATTTATGGATGCTTGGATACAATTTGTGAATGATAATGGGTTGACTCGCGAGTACTTTGATGCTGAAGTTAAAGAGCCATTATCAGCCATCATGAAACTATATCAAAAGAGAAAGTTAGATGAACAAAGCGATTTTACTGAATTTATTAGCGATACTAGTAATGGCCTTGCCGGGATGGTGGCCGGGAACGCCTTTTATGATTTATTAGCAAATTATGCTGGTGATTTGTCTAGCTTTCCGGTCTATCTTGATTTAGTTAAAGTTTTGAAAGGGACTGCGACTAATGAAGATGTCGATGAATTGATCGCGATTCTTAAGGATTACGTGGGGGAATACGGTGATTATGAGGCTAAACTGGGCCAAGCTCCGAGTGTTGACGAAACGGAATTTGAGATTTTGAAAGATAAATTGCCGAAACTAATTAAAGCTCTTTCTCCTATTTTAATTGCTGATGCGGCTTATACTCAAAACACATTTGGTGAAGATTACACTTTATATTATACTTACAGCCTTGTTAATAATGCCGAGAATCTCGTTATTGGCCACATTCCTGAGAGCATTATGCCAATACTAAAAAACTTGATTCCTAAATCAGAAGAGGGGGAGGCTGAAGAGGATATAAAAGTTCCGGATTCTGGTTCGTCGGCTATAGAAGAGCAAGATGTTACAAAGGCTCCAGATTCTGGTTCGTCGGCTATGGAAGAGCAAGATGTTACAAAAGTTCCAGATTCTGGTTCGTCGGCTATGGAAGAGCAAGATGTTACAAAAGTTCCAGATTCTGGTTCGATAGTTAAGACAGAGCAAAGCACTATGGTAAATGTTCGAATGGACGTTGCGGTTTTTCTCGTGACGCTAGTAATCCTTACCTATTGTTATTTTATTAAGAAAAAGTCGCGTGCGCCGAGCGTAATGATATAATATGAATGAAAGGAAAAAAGATGAAAAACGAGAAAGAACATAACAAGGAACATAATAAGGAACTATTTATGGTGGAAGCCGTGATTGGTGTAGCGGCAACGATTCTGGTGGTTTTTGTGGTGGCAGTATCGGCTTTGTTAATGAGCGAGCGGCCAGTGACGGGTGTTGGATTATTAGTTGTTTCGATAGTGGCTTTTATTATTATTTGCTTAGCCTTAACCAAAATGGAACAAATAGTAGGCTATTATGAATGTGCGGAATGTCACTATAAAAACGTGCCGAAATATAGAACGGTGCTATGGTCAATGCATTTTGGGCGGACGCGATATATGCCTTGTGCTAAATGTCATAAATGGTCTTGGCAGAAAAAAGTCTTATAGCATTTATAACGTTTTTGATGTTATAATTAATCCGTAAATAAGGAGTTTTATGAAAAAAATTGGTCCAATAATTTGGGGAATTGCGATTGTTGTGCTGGGTGTGATTCTCGGCGGAAATGCGATCGGTCTTTTTAATATAAATGTATTTTTTGATGGTTGGTGGACGCTATTTATTATTGTGCCAAGTGCAATTAGCTTAATTACGGAAAAAGACAAAATATCTAGTTTGGTCTTTCTCGCAGTTGGTGTTATTTTCCTGCTAGCGGCGCAAAATGTGTTTTCGTATGACGTAGCTTGGAAGGTGGCGCTTGCAGTCTTTCTAGTTGCCGTGGGGCTGGGGATTATTTTCAAAAGTGTTTTTCATAGCAATAGTGATAAGGAGCTGGAGAAAAAAATTCGCGAATTTGATAATGATAAAGTAATGGATTCGCAATCGGCGATTTTTTCGGGTAGTGAGAGAGTGTATAATGACGAAACTTTTTCTGGTTCGAATTTAGTCGCAGTGTTTGGTGGAGTAGACCTGGATCTGAGGAAAGCAAAGTTTACGAAAGATACGGTGATTAGAGCGTTTTGTTTATTTGGTGGAATTGACTTAAAGGTGCCGGAAGGGACGCAAATAAAAATTAGATCAAGATTTATCTTTGGTGGGGCATCAGATGAGAGAAAGGGTAGCACTGGCAAAGAAAAATATACGATTTATCTAGATGCGGTGGGGGGATTTGGAGGAATTAATATCATCGATAAGGAGAAAAAGAATTAGTTTGGTTAGACCTGTAAAAAAGTGGGACTTCTTTTTGTTTATTAAGCTGGGTTTAAGAATTGGAAGATATAATGTAGGGTGTAAACTTTAAAGGAGTAAAAAAATGAATAATATAACTAATAATGAAATGAAAAATGAAGCGGGGAATGTTATGGCAGAAAGCACGGTGAGAAGCGAAAGGAAGGATACGACGAAGGATAAAGTTTTTCTGTTTGTGATTGGGACGTTGGTGGGGGCAGTAATATCGACGGGTGTGTTTTTGGCGTTTATAAACATTGCTGGTGTGGGCGTAAATAAGATGCCAAATGGAACGCCGCCAGAAATGTCGAACGGGCAAAATAATCAAAACGGTCAAGGCGGTCAGAATGGTACGCCGCCGGAAATGCCAAATGGACAAAACGGTCAGAACAGTCAGGATGGACAAAGTGGGCAGAATAATCAGAATGGTCAACCACCGGAAAAACCAAGTGATCAGAATAATCAAAATCAGAAAAACCAAACGTCAGATAAATCTGATAACGGCAATTCTTAATATTTTAATGGAGGTAAAATGAGAGATAAAAAAACCATTATATATATATTAATAATAACTGTTTTAGTCGCGGTTTTAAGTGGGCTGTGGGTTTTGATTGTGAAAACTGTAAATGGTGAGATGTCTAATGATGAAGTTGAAATGGCTATAGATAGTAATAATTCAATTTCGTATAGTGCGGTGAAAGAGATTACGACGGACGAGGAAATTGATGATGAGGAATTTAGTTCGACGAATAGTGACGAGAATGTAATTCTCGCGACTGGCAATATTAGCGCGACTCTTTCTAACATTACCGTGAAGAAAACAGGTGATTCAGATGGTGGCGACAACACAAGCTTTTATGGGAATAATTCAGCGATTCTAGCAAAGGGAGGGGCGAGTTTGACGATTAAAAACGCAAAGATTATAACGGATGCGACAGGAGCGAACGGTGTGTTTTCGTATGGTGGTTCGGCAACGACGGAGAATGCTTCATCAGATGGAACGACGGTAAATATTTCGGATTCGACGATTAAAACAAGCAAAGATAACTCGGGCGGTATTATGACGACAGGTGGGGGCGTGATGAATGCGGAGAATTTGACGATTGAAACAGCTGGGACATCAAGTGCGGCGATTCGTTCGGATCGTGGGGGTGGAACGGTGACGGTAGATAAGGGCACCTATAAAACTACTGGTAAAGGTTCGCCGGCGATTTATTCGACGGCAGATATCACGGTGAAAAACGCAACGCTGTTCGCGACGGCTTCGGAAGGTGTGGTAATTGAAGGCAAAAACAGTGTGGCGCTGGAAAATGTAAAATTGACGGATACCAACAATGAATTAAACGGTCAGTCGACGACTTATAAAAATATATTTTTATATCAATCGATGAGCGGTGATGCGGCGTCGGGAGAGGCGGAGTTTAAGG
>JAFWIK010000021.1 GCA_017514905.1 Candidatus Saccharimonadota bacterium | reverse complement strand
TCCCAAGGAGACTCCTAGTAGATGACTAGGTTGATAGGCTTTAAGTGGAAGCGCGGTAACGCGTGGAGCTGAGAAGTACTAATAGGTCCATCGCCTTTTTATGCCCTGGACTTAGCTAGCAACCGGTGTTTAATTACACCGCGAAATCTTTAAAATTTTTATCGCACCTGATGGACATCAATTGAGAGAGGGGCTTAAATTGGTGCCCATAGCGCTGGGGAAATACCTGTTACCATTCCGAACACAGAAGTCAAGCCCAGTCGCGCCGATTATACTGCAATAGCGGGAAACTAGGAAGGTGCCAAATTATGGCTTAAACTTTCTTTAAAAAGAAAGTTTAGCAAAGAAACTATTATGAAAAACGAGTTGGAAGTGAATTCCAACTCGTTTTTTGTTTGATAACAAATCGCGGGGCGATTTGGAGGTCCCCAACTCGTTTTTTGTTTATAAAAAAATGCCCTGCTTTTGGCAGGGCATTTGGGGGTGGGTCTAAATGTTAAGATAATCTGCCTGATCCTGAGTAAGATGGTCGATTCTGATACCCATGGCATCGAGCTTGATATCAGCGACTTTTTGGTCGAGATAATCTGGAAGTACATAGACTTTGTTTTCGAGTTCGCCACAGTGTTTGATTAGACATTCAAGTCCAAGTGCCTGAAGCGAAAAACTCATATCCATTATTTCGGCAGGATGGCCCTTACCAGCGGCCAAGTTGACTAGACGTCCTTCGGCGAGAACATTAAGCGTACGTCCGCCTTCGAGGACGTAGCCAGTGATGTTTTCGCGACGTTCGCTAGAGCTATAAGCGAGGCTGGCTAAATCGTCTAAATTGATTTCCACGTCAAAGTGCCCGGAATTGGCCAGAAAAGCATTATCTTTCATAACCATGAAATGCCTGGCGGTAATGACGTCTTTGCAACCGGTTGCAGTGATGAAGAAATCACCGAGTGGAGCAGCTTCGTCCATGGTCATAACCCTAAAACCGTTGAGGTTGGCCTCGATGGCTTTTACTGGGTCAACTTCGGTGACGATAACATCTGCTCCCATACCACGAGCACGCATAGCAATACCTTTGCCGCAGTAGCCATAGCCTGCTACTACTACCGTTTTGCCGGCTACTAGTACGTTAGTGGTATCCATGATAGCGGTCCAAGTGGATTGTCCGGTACCGAATCGGTTGTCGTAATAGTGCTTACAGCAAGCATCGTTGATGTCCATCATAGGGAAAGGTAGGGTTTTGGCTCTTTCTCGTTTTTTCAAGCGGATAATGCCGGTAGTAGTCTCTTCGCAGCCACCGATGACCGTCCATTTGGCGTCTTCGGGCAATTTGCAATAGGTCTCTAATAAATCACCTCCGTCATCGATGATGAGATCGGGTTGATTTTGGAGGACCTTGCGCAAATGCTGACGATATAGGTTCTCGCTAACCCCATGAGCGGCATAAACTTGGACACCGAGACTGGCAAGTCCAGCGGCGACGTCGTCTTGGGTGGAGAGAGGATTACAGCCTGTAGCATAGACTCTGGCGCCGGCTTCTTTTAGAATGAGCGCTAGATATGCTGTCTTAGCTTCCATATGAATAGACATACCGATTTTACGACCAGCAAATGTGCGTTTTTCTTTCAATTCTTGACCGATTTTGGTGAGGGCTGGCATAAAATCTTTGACCCATTCAATTTTTTGCTTACCGGTGAGGGCAAGCTCCGGATCGTTGATTTTAGACATATAAACACCTCCTAGAGGAATAAAGGTACAAGAAACTGGGCTAGGCGCCCAGTTCCGTTGTTGTGATTATAGCATAAAATGCCGATTCGCGCTAGTTTGAAGTGCAAATAGGGTTTATTCTTTGGAGTCTGCTTTAGCTTCGGATTTTTTCGCCTCTGAAGTTGTTTTAGCTGTTTTTGGGGTTGGTGCTTCGGCTTCTTCAGCGGTTTCCTCTTCGATGGCGCTAAGTAATGCGTCTTCAACATTTTGCTTCTTTTTCTTGTGTGGAGCTTTCATGAGCTCGATGTCGAGATCATAGCCAGTAAGTTTAGAAGCAAGACGGACGTTTTGGCCTTGTTTCCCAATGGCGATTGACTGTTGATCTTCAGTAACGTAGACTTTGGCTTTTTTGTCTTTGCCTTTGGCTTCGTCAGAGGAATTCAAAATTTCAACTTTGGCAATTTCGGCAGGAGAAAGAGCTTCGCGAATGTATTCAGAATCGTTATCGCTCCAAGTAATGATGTCGATTTTTTCTTTATCGCCGATTTCGTTCATAACGGCGCCGACGCGGATACCGCGGCCGCCGACGAAGGTGCCAACTGGATCGATGCCAGGCGTGGTGGCCATGACAGAAATTTTAGTGCGTTTGCCAGCTTCCCTGGCAATACCCTTAATGGCAACAGTGCCGGTTTCGAGTTCTGGTACTTCTTGGCGGAAGAGACATTCGATAAATTCGGCGCAGCCACGTGACAAAATCAGTTGAGCGCCACGATCACCGTGCTCGATATTTTTGACGTAGACCTTAATACGGTTGCCGACGGTGTAGTATTCGCCGTCGGTTTGTTCACTTCTAGGCATAATACCGTTGGCGCGTCCGAGGTCGATACGGACGAGCTTAGGTTCAACACGTGAAACGGTGCCAGTTACGATGGTGCCAATTTTGTCTTCGAAGGCACTGAGAACGGCGTCGTTTTCAGCTTCACGGAGACGTTGAATGACAACTTGTTTAGCAGTTTGAGCAGCAACGCGGCCAAAGGATGAGACTTTGAATTTTTCTTCGACAGTTTCGCCAACTTTGGCATTTTTGCCAGCATCCTTTAGGGGGATTTCGGTAGAAGGGTTGTAAGCCAAACCGTCTTCGATAACTTCTCGAATAACAAAAACATCTGCTTCACCAGTTTTGGTATTGAGGACGGCACGGACATTCATTTCGCGATCACCATTGTCTTTGCGCCAAGCAGCGGCAATGGCTTGCTCGATGACGTCTAGGACGGTTTCTTTCGGTAAACCCTTTTCTTCAGCAATCACGTCTACCATGGTAGACATTTGTTTGAGGTCTAGATTCTCCATTTTACTCCTTTTTTAGTATCTTCTAATAAAATAACCGTCTCTAAAGAGCCGGTCAATAAGGTATAGTTTTATTATAACAAAGGTCTTGAAAAAATGCAAGCGATTTGATATAATGGGAGTACTGTTAGTTACTTGTAATAAAAAAGGAATTTATGAATATAAAAGAAGAAGAACGCCGTGCTAGGCTGTTAAAATCTAGAGCGGAAAGACTGCCAGACATCAAGAGACAGTTCGAAGAAGCTCAAAATAGAAACTTTAATTCGAATTTTAAGCCAGGCGGTAAAGATGAAAAATTGGTGTCAAAGGCACCAAAAGCGACAAAAAAGGCGGTTAAATCTACGAAAAAGATGGTAAAGAAAACCGAAAAGTCTCAAGCGAAGTTAGAAGCAGAGCAGAGAAAGGTCAATTTGTCAGTTTCAGCGAAAAAAGGTGAAATGGTACATCATCAGAGGATGCTTTCACAGGATGTGAATGCGCAGGCGACGCAGCATATTATTGGGGTGCCAGTAAATAAATCACGTTATAATGGCTATAATGGTGAACAGGTTACCAATGCGAAGTTGAAACAGATGCGGCCAGATCCGGATTCGGTACGGATTATTCCGATTGGGGGCGTAGGTGAATTTGGTATTGGCAAAAATATGACAATTCTAGAATATAAGACCGAGATGATTGTAATTGATATGGGAGTGCTTTTCGCAGGTGATGATTATCCAGGGGTGAATTATTTGATTCCGGATATTAAATATCTAGAAGATAACAAGAATAATGTGAAAGCTATCTGTTTTACGCATGCACACCTTGATCATATTGGGGCTTGTCGGCATCTACTGCCGAAGTTTTCGCCGCTTACGCCGATTTACGGGACGGATTTTACGCTTGGCATGATCAAAAAGCAGATGTCGGAACTTGAAGATGAAGAACCGGATTTGAATTATCAGGTAGTGGATCCTTTGAAACACCAGATATACCAGGTAAGTGAACATTTTTCGGTGGAATTTATTCATACTTTACACTCGATTCCGGGGAACGCAGCTATTGTGGTGCGAACGCCAAATGGGTTAATCTATTTCTCTGGTGACTGGCGACACGAAAATCATCCAATGGGGGTACAGACAGATTATGAACGGATTGACGAGATTGTGGCCAAGGAGGGAATTGATTTGTTGGTGAATGAATCGACTAATATTGATTCGCCAGGACATCATCCACATTCGGAGTATGATGTAGGTGAAAATCTCGGTAAAGTAATGGATCATTATGCGAATGGGCGAGTGATTATTTCGTGCTTTTCGTCACAAATATCAAGGATTGAACTGATTTTGAAAGAGGCGGCGGCGCGAGGACGCAAAGTAGCCTTTTCGGGTTTTTCGATGATTAATAACGTCGAGGTGGCACTTAGATCTAAAGCTGTGAAGGTACCGAAAGACACAATTGTAAAAATGGAAGACATCATCAAGATGCCGGATGAGAAGGTTTGTATTGTATGCACGGGATCTCAGGGAGAATTGAACGCGGTGCTAAATCGGATGGTGACGGGGGCGCACAAATATATCAAGATTAAATCGACTGACACGATCGTGTTTTCTTCGAATCCGATTCCAGGAAATGAGCCGCATGTGGTTTCAACCGTAGATGGACTTTTGCGTGAAGGGGCACAGGTGATTCAAAATGGTAAAACGCATCTGACTAATATTGGGCCATTGCATTTATCTGGTCATGCATATTTTGAGGATCATGTGGATTTTGTGACAAGGCTACATCCTTTGAATTATATGCCATATCATGGGGAATTTTATATGCTGGAGCATAATGCCGAGATGGCGGAAAACGTAATTGGTCTAGATCGGTCGCGAATTTTACTTTCAGACGATGGGGACATCGTAGAGCTGACGCCGGAGAAAACGATTCGTAAGGCTGGTAGGATTCATGTAGGGAACAAACTGTTTGATGATGCGGATCAGCAGGTGCACGAAGCGGTGGTAAAGGATCGGATTCATATTTCGCGTGAGGGAATATTTATGATTGTTTTGACGCTCAGCAAGAAAACTGGTCATCTAATGAAGACGCCCGATATTGTGTCGAGGGCATTTATTTATCTAGATAATTCGGAAGAGTTGATTGGCAAAATTCGACATTACCTCAGACAAAAGACAGATAAATCTATTGCATCTGATCCAGAGATGAAAGTCTTGAAGGAAGAAATTAAAGAAGATATTGAGCATATTCTGTTTGATGCGACTGGACATACGCCGATTGTGATACCAGTGATTAATAAAGTCTAATTATTAGAAACTAGGCATTGAAAAAACGCGGAGTAATTACTCCGCGTAGCGCTAAATGTTTCTTGGATGATTAAATAGAAAGACGTCAGTTTTAAAATCTTCGACCCAGACAAGATAGGTTATTTTGATATTATGTCTACCATTATCTTGATGATGAACAATGGCAAGATCCGAAACGTCCCTATTTGCGGAACCGATTAGTTTTCTGGCGACTTCCTGATTGACAATGTACATGGTTTTATCCAAATCGTTTTGAGGTGTTTCTGGCAATTGCTTTTGACTAGGTTCTAGCGTGACAATTTTACCAGAACTTTTTTCGTAAACGTGAATAGTCTCATTAGTTAAATTAACTAGCTTTGTTGCAGTTTTGCCGAGTTTAGTTTGAAACATCTTATTACCCCCTTGCTAATTTTTAATGCGCTTATTTAATGATAGCATATTTGAGATAAAAAAGCAAGTTCAGGAGTAAAAACTGGTTGAAAAATGAATTGATTTGATAGATAATAAGTAAAAGGAGTAAAAATGAAATACGACGTGATTATTATAGGGGCAGGGATGGCTGGAATGACGGCAGCGATTTATGCGGTGCGAGCAGGATGCAAAGTTTTAGTATTAGAGAAAAAAGTGTTTGGCGGGCAAATTATAAATTCGTTAAAAGTGGATAATTGGCCAGGAGATTTAGGCGTTTCGGGTGCAGATTTAATGAAAAAAATATATCACCAAGCGCATAATTTTGGCGTTTTATTTAAAGAGGAAGAAGCAATTTCAGTGGTTAATAAAGAGGAAAATGGTGGTTTTGTAGTAAAAACAGATGAAAGTGAATATGCATCTGGTGCGATAATATTGGCGATGGGGACGGAGCCGAGAAAGTTAGGCGAAAAGCAGACCAAGGAAGCCAGAAAGCGTCCGATTTCGTATTGTGCGACTTGTGACGGGGCGCTTTATAAAAATAAACCAGTAGTAGTGGTAGGCAGTGGTAATACGGCGAAATATGAAATAATGTATCTCAAAAAGATTGCATCAAAAGTCTATCACGTGCACCACGATGATCCTTTGCCGAAAGAAGCAGAGGCGGTATTTGTGGCGATTGGCCGGGTGCCAGAAACTGGTTTTTTGAATGGTTTAGTAGATTTAGATAAAGATGGATACGTGGTGGCCGGAGAAGATTGCAAAACTTCTTGTTCAGGGGTGTTTGTAGCAGGGGATTGCCGGACTAAAAAATTGCGGCAACTGGTGACAGCGGCAGGAGATGGTGCGAATGCAGCTACAGCGGCGGTGCAATATCTGGGATAATGTGATATAATAATGTAGTGCCCGAGTGGCGGAATTGGTATACGCGTTCGACTTAAAATCGAATGGAGAAATCCGTATGGGTTCAAGTCCCATCTCGGGCACCATAATTCGAATTGAGAGGCGCCATCTTGGCGTTTTTTCGTGCTCGCTCGATCAATAATCGCGCTTCGCACGGAGAAAACACCAATCTGACGCCTCTCAACTTCGAATTTATAATGGCCTAAGATTTGAGATAGATTTAATATGCATAATGGAATTATTAAATGCGAGAAGAATATGGGGCTATTTGGTTAAGATTGATTAGGAATCGGGTTGATTGGTTTTAATAATCGAATTGGAATAAGCTAGTCGGGCTGGATTTTTTGGAGGTGACGACGTAGTCTGAAGTTTGCTCGGGAGTACCGCTAGTGCTAAAATTGGCGTGGCTGCGGTCTGGGAATCCGAGTTCTACTAAGAGTTGTTCGGCGAGGGGACCATCTAAGGTCATGACAGCACCGACGGCATTTTTATATAGCACTTCGTACATATAATTAGTGGTGGTTCGAGAGTCATTTGACAAGCTGTCGTAAACTTTGATGTAAGAATCAGAGTCTTCAAGTACAGTATAGTAGTCATTGTCGAGGCTTGACTTGGCTTTCGACCAAAACTCTTCTTTCTTTTCGTCTTTAATGAAGTAGACGTAGTATTCAAAGGCTGAGCTGATGTCTTCTTGTTCAGTCCTGCTACATATGAAAGCGGCCTGATATTCTTCTTGATAAGAAGAGGAAGTATCAAGAATGTCTTTAAACTCACCGCCGTGTTTTTCACAGACGGATTTGGCGAGTTCGGGTGTAGGAGTAGGATCGCCGAATAAACCACCACCACCAAAGGCGCCGAGGGCTGCAGCGATGACAACGCCAATGATAGCTAGAATGGCAACGATGACTATAATGAGAATGATTAGGTTGTTCTTCTTTTTAGGCTCGTCTGCTAGAGCTGGCTGCGGTGTAGGAGCTAAAGCTGGTTCTGGAGCTGAGGTTAGAGTTGGGGTAGTTGTAGGCTCTGCTGCGGGTTCTGGAGCTGGAGTAGGTTGTGGTTCCGATACTGGTACAGGTTCCGGAGCTGGAGTAGGAGTAGGCTCTGGTGTTGGTTCCGGAGTTGGGGTCGGTTCTGGCGTAGGAGTCGGTGCTGGGGTTGGTTCTGGAGCCGGCGCTGGAGTTGGTTCCGGTGTTGGTTCCGGAGCTGGGATCGGTTCTGGAGCCGGTGTAGGAGTAGGCTCTGGCGTTGGCTCTGGCTGCGGTGGCGTGGCTGGTTCAGGATTGTTTTGATTTTCATTTGGTGTGGTAGGGTCCATTTTAGTTCCTTAGTTAAGTTAGCTTGATTTTAGCATAAACATCATAAACTGGCAACTAGTGCAAGATTATTGTTATAATATTAGTATGGGGAAGGTTTATATTGCGATAGATTTAAAGTCTTTTTACGCGTCGGTGGAGTGTGTGGAGCGGGGGCTAGATCCTTTGACGGCGAAGCTAGTGGTGGCGGATGAATCGCGGACTGATAAGACGATATGTCTCGCGGTTTCGCCGGCTTTAAAAAAGTTAGGTATTCCTGGACGGGCTAGGCTCTATGAAGTAAAGCAAAAGGCTAAGGATTTTATCATTGCAAAGCCGCGGATGGCATATTATATCAGCTACAGTACGCGTATATATAATATATACTTAAGGTATATTGCAGAAGAAGACATTCATGTTTATTCGGTCGATGAGGTTTTTATTGATGCGACGCCGTATTTAAAAACTTACAATATGACGGCTAGAGAACTCGCGATGAAGATGATTAAAGAAGTTTTAAAGGAAACTGGCGTGACGGCGACGGCTGGGATTGGTACGAATTTATATCTCGCGAAAGTAGCGATGGATATTGTAGCGAAGCATAAAGAGCCAGATAAAGATGGTGTGAGGATTGCGGAGCTAAATGAAGTGAGCTACCGGAAGGAACTTTGGGAGCATCGGCCTTTGACGGATTTTTGGCGCGTGGGAAAAGGATATTTGCGAAGTTTAGAAAAACACGGACTTTTTACGATGGGCGACGTGGCGATTTGCTCAGAAAAAGACGAAGGCTTTCTTTATCAGCTATTTGGCATGAATGCGGAACTTTTAATTGACCATGCTTGGGGATGGGAACCGTGCGAGATTTCTGATATTAAAAGTTATCAACCAGAGAGCCATTCCTTTTCGTCGGGGCAGGTTTTGAAAGAACCGTATAGCTACAATGAGGCGAAGGTGGTGGCGATGGAAATGGCGGAAGAAGTGGGGCTGAATCTTTTAAATAGAAAATTGGTGACTGATCAAGTAATTTTGACGATTGGGTATGACAAATCTAGTTTAGAAAACTATCATGGCGAAACGGCGGAGGATTTTTATGGGCGTTTAGTGCCAAAGCATGCACATGGGACTCATAATTTGGGTTGTTTCACGGCTTCTACGCATTTGATTTCGAAAGCAGTGCAAGAGATTTTTAAAGAGGAGGTGAATCCGGATTTGAAAGTTCGGCGAATTATGATTGACGTAAACCATGTGAAACGAGAAGAAGATGCTGGGAAAATGCTGAGACAATTGGATTTGTTTGAAAATAAAGGCCAGAAGAAAGAATTGGATAAGGAAAAGCGAGCTAATGAGGCGGTAATTGCAATTAAGAAGCGTTATGGTAAAAATGCAATTTTAAAGGGGATTAATTTTGAAAAAGGGGCGACGGGGCGAGAGAGAAATCGGCAGATTGGGGGGCACAAAGCATGAGAAAAGAGTATGAGGAGATTTTGCAGCATTCGCACTATGAGCCGAAACATCATCCACGAATGTCTAGGGAAATGCGGGCAGCACAATTTGCGCCGTATGCGGCGCTTGCTGGATACGATCAAGCAGTTAAAAGAACGGCACAGTGTAATGAGTTAAGAAGTCGAAGGGTAATTATTTCAGATATCGAAAATGAAGGAACAGATTATTTGACTAATGATTAATAACCTAGCTTTAAATTAATTATATTGAAGGTCAGCGATGCAGCGAACGCTATGGCCAGTGTATTTCCATGGGAGATCGGTGGGGCTGGCTCCGCCACCGCCATCGGCGATTTTGAGCCCATAGGCTCCGCCATAACTGTCTGTTGCTGTCCAATAGTTACCATACCAGCTACGATCTGAGATATTCCCGGAATTTGTACTAACCATTCCAGCAAAGGCGAAATTGTTAGGGAAGGTTCTCAGCCCAGCGCTGGTAGTAGTTGAACCGCTATTTGCAAGATTATTGATTGTGATGATTTCGCTATTTGATGAACCACCAGTAGGTAGACGCCAGCCAGATGGGCAGATGTCGCCGGGTGAGGTGAAACTAGCTGATGTATATCTGATACCATGTCCGGCAGTAGCGGAATACCAGTTATAGTAGTTGCCATAGCTATATACGTTGCCAGTTTTAGAGCCGGTGGTGTTAGATAGATAAAGTGCAGTGTTGTCAGTATTCAATTTGGATTGGTCTACGCAGGCGCTGGTTTCTTCAAGACACCAGTTACTACTAGTGGCAGAAAGATGGTTAGTGGTGGTGCCATCGTCATTTAGGATAGAAACTATATTATTAATAGTGAGAGGGTTATGGGTATTACTAGTGGTTAGTTCGGTAGAATTAGATAATCTGAGATTTTCAATCATCCAACATTTACCATCGGCTAGTTTGGCGATGGCATACGTATTGCCATCGCGGCGGTCAGTGAGAGCAGAGACGCTGCTGAGAGTATTGGCAGTCGATGCTGAGGCGGCTGTAAGCCTGTTACAAACACTTGCTACTGTGCTGGAGTCTTGCAGGTATCCTTCGGATTCCACCCAGACGGCATATAGGCTAAGGCCATTAGTTTCCATTTCGGAGGTGACATTAACGGTCTCGTTCATGCCATAGAAAGTGCCACTATAATCGTATGCGTCGTTCCAACCAGCAAAGCCGTAACCAGTTCTAGCAAAATTACTAGCTATAAGGGCTGGAGTATCGCCAACGTTAATCCATTGTCCGCTCATAGTACCGGTTGTTAAATTAGCGTTCGGGTAGTAAGAGATAATATTGCTTTGTGATGGCTGTGGCTGTTGAGGCGTTTCGTTATGAGGATGAACTAAGGTGTATTTGACTTTGCCATTATAAGTGTCGGCAATTTGATTTTTGGCTATGTAGGCGGCGTATGAAGTTGTTATGGTGGAGCCAATTGCATTTACTCCGCTATCAGTGTTGGAAGTTCTAGAAGCTACTTTAACATAAGTATCAGGAACAATGCTGTATGAACCATAGCCATTTTGTAGAGTAACTGGATATGCATCGCTGCTATTTGCAGCTAATTTCATTGCCCAGTTAGAAACGTCAGGATTTCCGGCGGTAGTAGCGGTGCCGGTAGCAATAGTCACATTGCTGGTGGCCCCGACTAGCTTAGTATGGTTAGTATCAGTCAAGGAATCTCCGGTGTAGCCCACAGCATAAATGGAAAAACCACTTGGATCATTACAGACTACTTTGATTGTCGTAGTGCCAATTTCACTTTGGTAAGTACCATTTGAAATTTCTGCGCTGTGATTATTCATACCACTACCGTTCATAGTACAGGCTAATGGTACGGTGATTGCGGCATTTGATGAAGAAGAGTCAGCAGAAGCTATTTCAGAAGATAGAACGAAACCAGAAAAGACGGCCAAGCTAGAAAGTACTATTGTAGTGGCAATTATACCGTCTGTCTTTAATATCTTGTTTCCCATAATGCTTATCATTATTGTAGGTTTTTATGCAAAAAATGTCAATGGTTTTTAAATAAAAATTGATGGTGGGATAGTAACTTGCTATAATAATTAATATGAATATTTTATATTGCGGTGACGAAGGAATTAGTCGGGGGGTCCTAGTTTCGATTTTGTCGCTTTTAAAACGAGGTAAAAAAGACGCTATATATAATATATATATTATGACGGTTAAATATAAAGGTGTAAAACCGTTTGAAAAAGATACTGCGAAATTCTTGAATGAGCTGGTCAAAAAATATAATCCTAAAAACTCGGTGCGTCTAATTGATGCGACGGAAGTTTTCGTAAAAAATTTGCCAGGAAAAAATATGAGTTCGTATTTTACACCGTGTTCAATGCTTCGATTATATATTGATAAAATACCGGAATTGAATAAACTTGATCGGATTTTGTACTTAGACTATGATGTGATCTGCCGAAAAGATATACAAGTTTTTTATGATACGGATCTAGATGGCATTGAAGCGGCAGGGGTGCTAGATATTTATGGTAAAAACTTTTATCATTACCACGGGCTGTTTAATTTTGATTATATGAATTCTGGCGTGATGTTATTTAATTTACCGGAATGTTTGAAGTCAAAAATGTTTGAAAAAGCCGTTAAGCTTTGTATGGAAAGATGGATGATGTTGGCAGATCAGGCGGCATTAAATAAGTCAATTTCGCGTCGTAAATTAATGCCAAGAAAGTATAATGAACAGGCCGAAAGGCCAAAGGAAGATACGGTTTTGCATCATTTTAGTAATAACTTTAAGTTTTGGCCGGTTTTTCACGTACAGAAAGTGAAGCCGTTTGAAGTTGAAAAAGTGCATGAGATTTTGAAAATACATGAGTATGATGATATTTTAAAAGAATACGATAAGTTAAAGGATAGTTTATAATTTGGACGGGTCCTGCCCTCGCATTTTCCCCCATCCTCGCTAAAGCTCGGCTGGGGGTCCCCCAAGCTCGGTCACCCGTCCACTTTGTGCTATACTTATACTATGGCAAAAGCAGAACTATTTCAAAAAGATATTCCAAAACAAGAGCGGGTGATTTATTATGAAAAAGAGACTGACGATCCAATTCAGACTAAAGAACAAGAGAAGCATGAAGAAGTAGGGCTGCCGGAGGGTTATGAATTTATTCCGAAAGGACCGTTTAAAAAGATTTATTCTGCGGTACTATATAGGATTTTTAAATTATTCGGTCAGTATTATGAACGTGGTTATTGGCAGGCGAAGTTTTATGGACGTGAGAAATTAAAAAAAGCTAAAGGCAAAGGTTATGTATTATATTGTAATCATACTAATCCTTTTCATGATGTGTTTGGTCCGGCCCTTGCAGCAAATAGGCGGATTTTTACAATTATTAGTCCGGTAAATTTAAAGGTGCCTGGCATTGGCAAATTTTTGCCATACATTGGTGGGCTACCGCTCGGTAAAACTAAGGAAGAGAAAAAAGCCTTCCACGAGGCGGCTGACAAGCGTTTGAAACAAGGGAATTGTCTAGTGATTTACCCGGAAGCGCATCTTTGGCCATACTATACAGGAATAAGGAAATTTCCGGCAGGCGATAAATCTTTCACGTATGCGGTGCGGAATAATTTGCCAGTTTTCACCATGATTACTACGTACCATAAGCGAAAAGACAATAAGCGTGGGGAATTACCACGGATGGATATTTATGTGGATGGGCCGTTTTTCCCAGATCCGAAAAAAACGGAAGATGAGAATCGAGCGGAGTTAGCGAAAAAAACTTATGATTCTATGGTAAAATATAGTCAGAAGAATAGTTATAAGTATTTTGAGTATAAGAAAAAATGAGTATTTTCTACACTGGGATTAACCCGCTCAACAAATTTAAGGTAGTGCCGATTTTTTTGACGATTAATAGTGCTTATGCGCCGTATGCGGCGGCAGCGATTAATTCTCTTATGCAGCATACTGATCCAAAGAGATATTACCGGGTGATAGTTTTACATGATGGTTTGAATCTGGTAAATCGCATAAGACTTAGACATTTGGTAACCAAAAACTGCGCGATTCAATTTAAAAAAATGACGCGAAGTTTGTACTTGAAAGCAATTGTGGCATATTGTACGCGGCGGAAAAAAGGCGCGGGCGACTTTTTCTCGTCGGCAGTTTATTATTATCGTTTTTTCATTCCACGTTTGTTTCCGATTTATGAAAAAGCAGTCTACATAGATAGTGACACGATTTTACGGGATGACATAGGTAAATTATTTGATGTAGATTTAGGCGAAAAAGTGGTAGCGGCGGTGGTAGATCCAAAGGTAACTGTGATCCCGGAATTTCGCGATTATGTTGATATAGCCTTGGGTGTGCCACATAAAGAGTATGTAAATGATGGTGTGATGGTGATGAGCCTCAAAAAAATGCGCAAGATGAAATATCTTTCTACAATGATTGATTTGATTAAAAAATATGATGCAGATTTGGTGGCGCCGGATCAGGATTATCTTAATGTGATTTTGAAAGGTCAGATTTTGCACCTTGACCCAAATTGGAATGCAGAGCCGGTGAAAGATTTACCAAAAGCGGTAAAATTGGTGCATTTTAATTTATTTAACAAGCCTTGGCATTATAAAAATGTGCCATGCGAAAGGATCTTTTGGAATGCAGCGAAGGGGACGGGTTTTACAGGAGATTTGAAACGGCAGCAAGCAGCATTTGATGAAGAAAAACAACGCATTGATCATGAAAAAGTGGGGGCACTGATTAAAAAAGGTGCGGAGTTAGCGAAAGACAAACAAATTTTGATTAAACTGGATAAATAATTTTTGAGATACTCACCACGTGGTGAGTATCTCGAAAATAACTATTCTTATTCAGCTTTTCAGTTTTTGTAGATGTACGTATATTGGAGTGTCAGGGGTAGCCGTCGACCATTTTCCTTTGCCGTCGACCATTCTTTCAAAACTATCAAATATTGAATTGCAATTCTATTTCCCACGACAGATTTGAAGACATGTTCCATGTCTATCACTATCTAGTGTTCAGGTCAACTTATAATTTTCCAGATCCACACTATTGTTCCCAAGCATTCTATTATTCCCCCTTGACTCTGAATTAATAGTATTTTTTACGCGAATGTCAATCAGCTTAGAGAAATATTATTGCAGATTTTCTGGAATATTGTTAGATGCCCTCTCTACGAGAAACGTCTATGAGTTCACTATAAACACCTGCCAATTACTATTACTTTACTTAGCCTGGAAAGTATAACTTTAGTTTTTATAATTTGGATTCGAACTCGATCAACTACTTAAGCACACAACGAACGGAGACACCCCATTGACTAGGTTTGTTATAGCTTGGCCTGAGGCCATCATCTTTTACATCTAGATTGTGCCTGTAATTAGCAGCTTCTGGACTAGAAGACCAAAAGGAACCCTGTATGTCTTGCTCTTTCGCCGAACCAGAGTAGAAGGAGCCAGAGAGAGGCGTAGAAAGATTATATTGAAGACTTGAAGTAGATGTAGCATCCATAGAAGTATAATTATAAGAGTAGGCACAATCAATACCGCTATTATACGCTTTGCAAAGTGCTGCATATTCACCACTAAAACCACCGGTAGGCATTCTCCAACCAGCTGGGCAGATATCCTCATCGGCGGTAGAGCTGTAGCCTTCACTACATCTTGATCCAGCTGAGGCAGCACAGTTGTTATAATAGACACCAATCTTACCAGAACCAGCACCATAGCTTGTAGTAGTAGTGTCTTTATAGGTAGTTACTACTTTTGGCTCATCATATTTATTATCAGAAGAACTAGCCCAAGTAGTATTAACTCCATTAGCTGGATATGGGCTAGCGCCACCACCATTCTTGAAGTAAGTGAGAGTCTGATTGGACGCATTAGTATTACCTTGAAGGTCAGTCAAAGAAACAGCAGTAGGATCTAATCTTAAGTTATCAAGAAGCCAGCATTTGCCATCAGCGAGTCTTTGAGCTTTGTAGACTTCACCGTCGCGGACGTCTACAACATTAATGGGTGAAGCTGCTGGGCATTTATCAATAGATAGATTTTGCATATCATAAGTTGGCTCTGGTGCTTCCGCATCATACGGATGCACCATAGTATATTTAACTTTACCTACATAAGTATCAGCAACTTGAGCACTAGAAATGAAGGCAGCATAAGTAGTAGTTAGTTCTGCTCCAGTAGCAGAGGTTCCAGTATCAGTACCAGAAGTACGCTGAGCTACTTTAGTATAAGTATCAGGAACGTTACTATAGGAACCATAACCATTTGTGAGCGTAATAGGATAAGTAGCAGAGGAATTTGTAGCTAGTTTCATAGCCCAGTTAGAAGTACTTCCACTAGTAGCAGTACCAGTAGCTATTGTAGCGTTTCCTGATGCAGTGGTTCCTACTAGTTTAGTATGATTAGTACCAGTATATTCGTCTCCAGTAAATCCGATAGCATAAATAGAAAAGCCGTTAGGATCATTACAGACTATTTTAATAGTAGTAGCACCAATATCTGCTCTATAAGTACCATTTGGTATTTCTGCGGTATGGGTATTCATACCACTGCCAGTCATAGTACAAGCTTCTGGTACATTTACCGTTGCGTTAGCTGAAGATTCATCAGCAGACACAAAAGTTGAAGAAAGTATCAAGGTAGAGACAGAAGTAAAGGCAACTAGAGTTAAAACTAAAAATAAGAATAAATTATTATTAGCTTGATCACTAACAAATTTTTTAATATGTCTATTTGTATGAGCCATGATACTTATGATTATAACATAAATAATAAAAAGCAAGAGCTTATTATAATTTTTGAGTTACTCATCACGTGGTGAATATCTCAAAAATTAACCATTCTTCCTTCTCCATTCTATGTGTGATAATCAAAAAGATCTCCTAAAGGCCCAGGAGATCATACAATTTGTTTTCCTTATAGATGCTCTGAAGAGACGAGTTACCATATTTTGGCAGACACTCCAGGAACTGGATTTTTTTGGAGGTGCCTACCGGAATTGAACCGGTGTACGCGGTTTTGCAGACCGCTGCGTAACCACTCCGCCAAAGCACCACCTGTATTGATTATATCATACTTGCATGAGGATGATGCCGACAACTATTAAAATAGTAGCAATTAAATGGACAAGGACGGTTTTTTTATTGAGGGATTCACGACCGAATTTAGGCCAGATTAAGGTAAGGATGATGCCGAGGAAGAAGATGGCGATGGGCTCGGCAGAATCAGATGAGACAGATGCGAGCGCTACGGCTGGGGCAGTGGCAAGAGCGCCACGATAAGTGAACTCTTTGATGATGCCAAAGAGGGAATTGACAGTAAGCGGCCGATAGACTTTGAAACGGCTAGAAATGACGACGTTACGAAAACGTTGATGCCACTCTGGATTACAATAGACGATCATGACGTCGGTGATGCCTTTAAAGAGGAGAATAATGCCGATTTCTTTGACGAAGTCGAGACCAGTATTATCGATTTTGACAAAGATTATATTCCCGATGACACTAATTAGGACATAGAGAAGCGACAAAAGAAGAGCGCGGAGACGGATTTTGCGGCTTTTTTTGCGGGCAGTGAGGACGACCATGAGTGAGGCTGAAAGAATCATAATGAATGCAACGATTTGGAGTGGTGAAAAAGTTTCGTTTAAAAAGAACCAGCCGAGAACAAGATATAGAACGGGACTGAGTTGAATAAAAATGCCGAGGTTGGTGGAGTTGTCGATTTCGAGTGCACGAAAATAAGGTATACTAGCGATGCCACTGAGAAAACCAGACGCGGCAAGAGGAACGAGAATTTCTGGTGCAATGGAAATTGGATTTAGGCCAGTAACTGCAAAAATCACAAAAGCCGCTACGATATATGAATAACCATAAAAGAGTTTTTGTGAGACGGCGCCTTTGCCTTTGAAATAGACGTCAGCGGAAAAGTTGTCAATAAAAATCCGGAAGGAATCGGAGAGAACGGCTAGAATAACGAGGATAACCCAATTCAAGCCAAAGCTCCATATATTATATAGCTATAATATATAGCGAAAATAGCAAGCATAAGCAGACCTTCTTTTCTGGTTACCTTGGTATCGGTCCTTGCGACGAGCCAGAGAATGACGGCGGAGCCGATTAGCATAATGAGATCGATTATCTCGAAGCTTTCGGGTGTAATAGAGCCAAAGATGGCAACAGGAATTCCGAGGACGATACAAATATTAAAGATATTGCTGCCGATGATGTTGCCGACGAGTAGTTCGTGCTCATTTTTACGTGCAGCAGTAATGGTGGTAACGAGTTCTGGGAGTGAAGTACCGAAGGCTACTACGGTGAGAGCGATAATACGGTCTGTTATACCGATGGCGGCGGCGATTGTAGATGCGGAATTGACGACGAGCTGGCTACCAGCGATGACGCCCGCTAAGCCGATAATAATAAGAAGTAGTGATTTACCAAGTTTGTAAGCGGGTTTTTCGACAGTCTTCTTTTCTTTGCGGTTTTTGCGAGCCATACTGAAGATATAGTAGATGAAGACTGCAAAGAAAAGGATACAAATGAGGGCGTCGCTACGGTCGATACTATTAGAAATGCTGCCAATGATACTGGTATCAAGGAACAGTACGATAAGGATAGTAGAAATGAGGAGGAGCATAGGCAGCTCTTTTGAAATGGTGTTTTTGTTGATTTTGATAGGATGGATGGTGGCAGCAATTCCAATTAGAAGCAGAATGTTGACTATGTTACTGCCGATGACGTTGCCGAGGAGCATATCGGTATTGCCGGAAGCGAGGGAGGAAATGGAAACGGCAAGCTCAGGCGCGCCGGTGCCGAAAGCTACAATGGTGAGGCCAATTAATTGTTTACTAACCTTGAAATTGGCGGCAGTAGAAGAGGCGCCAGCAATTAGCCAGTCAGCGCCCTTGATTAGAAAGATGAAGCCGACGATTAAGAGTAAAAGTTGTAATAGAATGTCCATATGTTTGTTTTAAAATTGTTATGCTATATATTATATGCCTTTTTTAGAAAAAAGCAACTTTTTCGAAAAAAAATAAAGCTCCAGTTGGAGCAAATTTGAGTGGTGCGAGCGAAGAGACTCTAACTCTCGACCTCTTCCTTGGCAAGGAAGCGCTCTAAACAACTGAGCTACGCTCGCATTTCATGCTCACTTCGCTCAGTTGTTTAGTTCTGTCTTTAAAACTCGGCCACAAGGGCCTCGAACAGGAACTGAGCTACGCTCGCATTGATATTATTATAACACAGTTTTTTAATAATTAAAATAATTGTGATATAATGTTTTTGTAAATAAGGAGAAAAACATGCCTATAGGTGGAATTATAGCAATTGTAATTGTAGCAGTGGTCGTTTTGATCATTGCGATGATTGTAGGGATTTATAACAGTTTAGTAAAGCTGGATGAGCGAGTTAATGAAGCTTGGTCAGACATTACGGTTCAGCTTAAATACCGAGCGGATTTGATCCCGAACGTGGTAGAGACAGTAAAAGGTTATGCTAAACACGAAAAAGAAACCTTCCAAATGGTGACGGAAGCTAGGTCGGCTTCGATGGGTGCAAAGACCGTGAAGCAAGCCGCAGAAGCTGAAAAGGAAATGCAAGGCGCACTGGGTAGAATTTTTGCGTTAGCTGAAGCTTATCCAGAACTCAAAGCGAACGAAAATTTTGTGAAATTGCAATCGCAACTTCAAGATGTTGAGGATAAAATCCAAGCAGCACGTAGATTCTATAATGCTGGCGCAAAAGATCTTAACACCAAGATCAAGACTTTCCCGACGAATGTGGTAAATAATATGATAGGTCATTTCAAGAAGCGTGATTATTTCGAAGTTGATGAAGCTGAGAAAGCCAAGATCAAAGACGCTCCTGAAGTAAAGTTCTAAAATGTATAAGCAAATTGCCGAAAACAAACGTAAAACGTTCTTTTTAATAACGGGTTTCGTTATTTTGATTGGCATAATCGCGGGGCTTTTTGCTTGGGCTTATGGAGATATCTGGATTGCTGTATGGACGGTGACAATTGCCATCGTCTATGCGGTAATTCAATACTTTGCAGCGTCTTCGTTGACGATGGCAATGACAGGCGCAAAGGAGATTACCAAAAAAGATAATCCGAGATTGTATAACGTGGTAGAAAACTTATCGATTACAACGGGCCTTCCAATGCCAAAAGTTTACATTATCGACGACATGGCACCGAATGCGTTTGCGACGGGGCGAGATCCACAGCACGCGGCGGTAGCGGCGACTAAAGGTCTGTTAGACATTATGAATGATAAGGAACTGACGGCGGTGATGGCACACGAGATGTCGCACGTAAAAAATTATGATATTAGGGTCTCGATGGTGGTATTTGGCCTTACTTGTGTGATTGGATTAATTTCGGACTTGGCATTTAGAATGATGTTTTATGGTAGTAGACGGAGAGATAACGAAGGTAGCCCGATGGGCTATCTTTTAGTGATTATCGCAGGGATTTTGGCACCGATTTTTGCTAGTCTCGCGCAGATGGCGGTATCGAGACAACGAGAGTATTTGGCGGACGCTTCGGCAGTTAATATTACTAGGTATCCGGAGGGAATGATTGCTGCGCTGAAAAGATTACAAGAGCACAGTGCTCCAATGAAGAGCCAAAACATTGCAACGGAAGCGATGTATATTAATAATCCGCTTCGGAAGGGTTTTTTTAGTAATTTGTTCTCGTCACATCCACCACTTGAAAAACGCATTGAGAGACTAGAACATGGCAAAAACACTTTCTAAAAAATCTGATCAGGCTGCAAAAAAATCGAAGACTAAAAAGACTTCGGAAAAAAACAAGCAAACTGTAAAAACAAATTACCGTCATCGAAGTTTTCGACGTTCGTACAAAGAAGATTATCGAAAGCCACTACATTTGCCAAGTATTACGCAGCAAGTGGTAGATAGTTTTAGGATGATTTTTAAAAACTTTCGATTGTTTTTACCGCTAATCATAATTGCGGTGGTTTTGGATCTATTATTTGTGGGGGTAATGAGTGGGTCTGATTACACTAAGTTAGCGGATTCTGTGGATGAATCAACTGCGCCAGTAGGAAAGGCGGGAGTGATTCTTGCTACAACAATTTCAAGCATGGGTTTGTCTAATGGATCGGCGGGCGCGACTATTGTGTTTCAAGCACTAGTTTTTATTTTTGTGTTTCTCACGACTATTTTTATTTTGCGCTATCTACTGGCAAAGAAGGAAATTAAGCTGCGTGATGCGATGTATAATTCAATGGCGCCTCTGGTACCGACGGCAGTAATTATGATAATGGTAGCGATAGAATGCGTCCCGCTTTTGATGCTTTTGATCGCATATACAGCAGCGGTGCAAACGGAGTTTTTGAATTATCCGTTCTACGCGCTGTTATTTTTGGGATTTGCAGTGTTGATGGTTTTGATTTCGGGATACTTACTATCTAGTAGTTTGATTGCTTTTGTAGCAGTGAGCGCGCCGGGAATGTATCCGATGACGGCTCTAAATTTGGCAGCAGATTTGATGCGTGGCAAGAGAATAAATTTTGTTTTACGTTTGGTAGCGTTAATAGTAGTGGTGGTGCTGTTGTGGATCTTAGTGATGATACCGTTGATTATGCTCGATGCTGCCATGAATAATAACGGCGTTTTGGCAGATGTGCCATTTATCCCAATTTGTATTATGATAATGAGTGGCTTTACGGATGTTTTAGTGACGACATATTTGTATTTGTATTATCGGTGGCTACTAGATAATTAATGTGATAAAATACTAATATGGACAAAGAAAAGGCCGCGGAGCGGATTTTAAAGCTGAGGGATATTATTAATGATTATCGGTACCATTATCACGTACTGGATGAATCGATTATGAGTGAAGCGGCGGCAGATTCTTTGAAACATGAGCTAAGTTTATTAGAGGAAAAGTATCCAGATCTCATCACGCCGGATTCACCAACGCAACGAGTGGCAGGTAAACCGCTGGATAAATTCACGAAGATTAAGCACGAAAAAAGAATGATTAGTTTGGCGGATGTTTTTTCGCGTGAGGAGGTCCTGGATTGGGTGACTCGGAACGAAAAGTTGGTGCCGGGCGGTAAGATTGAAGAATTCTTTACGGATATTAAAATGGATGGTTTGGCGTGTTCACTGAAATATCGTGACGGGGTGTTTTATCAAGCAGTAACGCGTGGGGATGGTTTAGTTGGTGAGGATGTGACTTTAAATGTGAAAACGATACAAAATATACCTTTGAAATTGTCATTAGAAAAGTCTGAAGCTTTGTTTTCGGGCATTTCGGAGCGCGGCAGCGCGAGAATTAGCGCCGGCCGCCCGTGGCGACGGGCCGGCCGGACGCGGCCCGAGAATGAAGCTTCAGACTTTTCTGAGGTGGAGGTACGAGGTGAAATTGTGCTATTTAAGAAAGACTTCGACGAGCTAAATCGTATGCAACGCAAGAAGGGTGAGGCGGAATTTGCGAATCCAAGGAATCTAGCGGCGGGCTCGATTCGGCAGTTAGATCCAAAGGTGGCGGCGAGTCGGCCACTGAAGTTCATCGCTTACGATTTAGTGACGCCGGACATGCCGACTTGGCATGAAGCATACGAAATGTTAAGGTCGCTCGGGTTTCAGACTTCTAATGAAGACAGAGTTTTTGGGGCGAGCGAGAAAAAGCAGTTATTTGAATACATTGATGCGCTAGATGATTATCGTAAGGGTTTGAAGTTCAATACAGATGGGATGGTAATAAAAATTAATGATCGTAAAGTATATGATGCGTTAGGAATTGTGGGAAAAACTCCGCGTGGGGCAGTAGCATTTAAGTTCCCGGCTGAAGAATCAACTACAAAAGTGCGTGATATCGTGATTTCGATTGGACGGACGGGTGCGGCGACACCGGTAGCACTGTTTGACCCGGTGCGAGTAGCTGGGACGACAGTGAGGCATGCGACATTACATAATGCAGATGAGATTAAACGATTAGACCTTCGGATCGGTGACACGGTAATTATTTATAAGGCAGGTGATATTATTCCGCAAGTGAAGGAAGTTTTGATGAAATTGAGGCCAGAAGGTACTGAACCGTTTGATTATGAAGAAGCTTTGAAAAAGCAATATCCGGAATTAAAATTTGAGCGACCAAAAGGTGAAGTGGTTTACCGCGTAAGAGGTGAATCATCAGATTTGATTTTGAAGCGGTCGATAGAGTATTATGCGTCAAAGCCAGCGCTTAATATTGAGGGGCTAGGTGAAAAAAATGTGGTGGCATTAATCGATGCTGGACTTGTAAAATCGATTGCAGATCTTTATCGTTTGAAAGAATTTGAGGTGGCTAACTTGGAGAGGTTTGGTGATCTGTCGGCACGGAATTTGGTGACGGCGATTGCGGCTTCGAAAAAACCAGCACTTAATAAATTTATTACGGCACTTGGGATTCGACACGTAGGAGCGCAAACGGCGACTACGCTGGCGCGGAAATTTAAAACTTTAGAGGCTTTGATTAACGCTACGGAAGACGATCTACTTGAAA
The DNA here is from genome assembly GCA_017514905.1 of Candidatus Saccharimonadota bacterium. Lineage (GTDB taxonomy): Bacteria > Patescibacteriota > Saccharimonadia > Saccharimonadales > Saccharimonadaceae > Nanosyncoccus. Next base: position 23,952 of record JAFWIK010000021.1, on the reverse strand, counting down.
TTCCGGATATTGGTGAGGTAGTAGCGGAGTCAATTATGGCGTGGTTTTCGGATGAAGATAATTTGAAACTTCTAGACGAGCTAAAGAGCTTGGGTGTGCAGCCACAAGATGAAAGTGGAGCAGCTTTGCCACTAGAAGGCAAGTCGTATATTGTGACGGGAACGTTGAACTCGATGGGGCGTGAGGAAGCGGAAGATAAATTAAGGGCGTTAGGTGCTACGGTCACGTCGTCGGTGACGAAAAATACTACGGCTTTGATTGTAGGAGAGAAACCAGGTAAAGCTAAGACTGAAAAAGCCGCTAAACTGGGGATTGATACGATGACAGAAGCGGAATTTTTGAATTTAATTGGTGTAAAATAGTTTTTAAAATATGCTATAATGAAATAGTAATGTTTAGTTTTGTAGCTCGACATAAAATAGTTAGCTTGATAGTTTTTTTGAATGTAGTGGCGATTTTGGTAACAATACTAGTTTTGGTAATACATAGTGCAAAAACTGCTACGGTTAATATATATGTTGCACCAAGTGAGGCTGTGATCGAATTAAATGGTAGATCTTATAGTAATTTTGAGTCGTATAATTTGATTCCAGGCGACTACCATGCAAAGATTTCGATGGAGGGGATGCAAACTAAGGAATTCGATTTTGAATTATATGAGGGGGAGTTTAAGCGGATAAAGGATTATCTTTTGGACGAAAATGGTGGTTTTGATTACTATTTAAAAAACCCGGATGACATTTCGGTTCTTGCACAGGCGACGGATGATGAGAGCGTGCATGCCTTTATTGATGAATTTGAAGCTATGGCAAGTATTTTGAATAAGTTACCTCTTGAATATTATGACCGTTCGGACCCAGAAAAACCGATTGGCGTGTATATTGAACAAAGTGAAGACACTTGCATGGAAAAAGCAATTTGTTTGGTGGTATATGGAGGCGAAAAAAACCGTGAAATTGCTTTAGAACTAATACGTGAGGCTGGGTATAATCCAGATGATTATGAAATAACGTTTGATGAGGAGCCTGACTAATGAAAAGACAGAATAAAATTATATATGCAACTATAATACTAGCTATTCTAGCTCTTTCAGGTTTTTGCATTAATGCGACGTTGGCTTTGAGCGAAGAAGAGGAGGAACAATATTCGCAAAATGACATTTTGTTCTTTGACCCTTGTACTAGTACTTCGTCAGTACTTGGTGGTGATATTACGATTGCGGGTGATACGGCGGAGGAAAAACTTTGGAGTGGGTTAATTAGCTTTTTGACGGATGAGCAAGCCGCTGGCATAATGGGGAATATTGGACAGGAGGATGGTAATTATAATCCGGTGCGACGAGAAGTGGGGCAAAGTGGAAATTTGTATGATAGAAGTGCGCAGGTAGGTCTAGGTTTCATTCAATGGTCTTTTGGTAGACGGGTAAATTTGCTGAATTTTATTAAAGAACAAGATCCGAGTTTGATTCAATATTTTGAAGACGATAGTAATGCTCAGATAACTGGCGATGATTTTATTAAAAAAGTGGGGGATGATGTAGCGAATAAAATCTTTCAACTTGAAATTCAGTTTTTGAAAAATGAGCTAGATCAAGGTTATTCTGAATATTATAAAAAGAATCAAATTGATGATGCTACGGTTTGGTTTAGGTCAAGAGTGGAAAGGGCTGGTGTTTATAGTGATGAATTTCGCAAGAAAAAGGCGCACGATGCTTTTAACAAATATAGTGGTAAAGCAATAACATCTTCCACGGGTGCATCATCGGCTTGTTTAGGACAGAATAATAATAATATTGCTCAAACAGCAATCGATTTGGCTTGGCCGCTTTCGGCTAAAGAGTCAGATTATAAGTATCCTGGTGGTGAGCCAACAAGTGCATTTGAAAGCGCTGCGAAGAAAGTTGGTTTAAAGAAGTATTTGGATCATCCGGATTGCGGCTATTTCGTAAGTGTGGTGGTACAATATTCTGGTTATGATGAGAGTTTTCCGGGAAATTTGAATGGACGAAAACAGGTTGAATATGCAAAGGACCACCCAGAAAAGTGGGATGTGATAGATTGGGACGGTGAAAAATCGAAATTAAAGTCCGGTGATATTATTACTTTTTATGGTAGCTACCAACATACCTTTATTGCAGTCGAAGAGAATGGTGACTTGATAGTTGCTGAGGCGAGTTATAATAAAAAATGGGGTCACTTAGGTACTAGGAAAACATGGTGCAAAGGCGACTGTTTTGTCATTCGGGCGACGGGAGCTAATAATGGTACTGTAGATTCTGGTACAGGGCTTGTAACTTCTGGACAAAATAATCATGATATTGGTGCGAGCGCGTTAGAATTAGCTTGGCCTTATGGAACAGACAAGAGTATATATTACAAGAGGGCAACGGATAAATTTACTAAATTCTTCAACACTTTACCAGTGGCTAAACAAGACCAGAGCACGAACTACGCTGGTGGAATGAGCTGTGATAGGTTTGTGCACACGGTAGTGAGATATGCTGGTGTGGATGATGATATTCCGGCTGGTAATGCTTCTGCAATACAGAGATATCTTGCTGGTAGCGACAAATGGGAAGAAGTCAAGATGGATAATCCGAAGTCTACGAAGGAGTATCAATCTGGTGACGTGATTGCATTTGGGCGCCCTAATTTTAATCATGTAGGAATATATGCGGAGGGTGCTGGAGGTCAGGGTTATGTAGTGCAGGCATCGAATCCAAATGGTGCAGGAGACGGTTATTTTGGCATAACTAAGGATACTAGTAATATTACTAGTGGTTATTTCTCTAATTTAAAGGTTTACCGGAACAAAGAAAATCAAAGTGGTGGAGGTAGTTCGGAATGTGATGTATGTGGCGATGGGACTGATGGTGAGGATGGTTCTTTGGTGGGGTTGAAGGAGGGCGGACTAACTTTGGCGGAGGCTCAGACTTTTGTAAAGAAATATCATGATGCGGCGATGGGTACATATTATAAGAAGCATCCAGGTGATAAGGAGATTTTGGGTGGGTTAATCCATGATACGAATTGTCCATTTGGGATTATGAATAACTGTGTGGCGTTTTCGCAATGGTTCATTAATGCTTATACAACGGCTGGTCCGTGGCGAAGTACTACAAACGGGGTGGGTGTGGCTAAAAAGGTGGCAGGTGACCTGGGACTTGATACCGGTTCGAAGCCGAGACCATATGCGATCTTTAGTCATGCTGGTCCGTCAGCGGCAGGCCATACTGGAGTGATTTTGGGTGTGGACGAAAAGAAGAAGAAAGTGGTGATTGGCGAAGCATCTTGCTCGTTTGGGCGCAATGCAATGTATTATGCTCCACATGCGGTAGAGAAGTCGTTTAGCGAAATTTCGACTTGGAATTATGCTTATACGGATAAAGTGATTAAAACGGAAGCCTTGAAGGATTGAAAGGGGATATGAATGTTTAAGACATTGCTAGGAAATCTTACAAAAAATCAAAAAATTGTTTTGGTTGTGATAGCTCAGATTTTAGTAATTGCGATAATAGCTTCGGTTTTGCAGTTTGCATTGGCAGATAAACCACATGCTACGATTGACGATGCGAATGACTCAGAAATGCCAGGCGATGCCGAAGATTTTATTGAAGAAAATATTTGGCAGTTGATTGAATCGAACGTGCCAAATGTAGACCGAAATAACATTAAGGATGTGACGATTCGTGAAGGGACATATGAGGAAAGTGAAAATGAAGATGGTTCGATAAGTGTAAACTTCATTGTAGACATTGATTCTTTGAAGCAGACTTATACGGTTTCGACAGGCTGGTCAAAAGACAAAAGCGTAGTATATGAAGTAATAGTGGATTGCCCGCCACAGGAATTGATGAAATATCCAGAAACAGTGTGTCAGGGGACCTATAATAATACTTATTCTTTGGATTTGTATTTACCTTATGTGGTGGATTCGTCAATTGAGGATGCGGCTCCTCTCGTTTTTATGGATGGTAACGAATCAAAAAGAACAATTGATGTAACTGTGTCGGCATGCAATCCGGAACAATATAAAAAACTAGCGACAGACTATTTAGACAGCACACCGCTCGATCTTTCGGAATATACAATTAATTTTGAAGTCAGTAGCACAGACGCAATTTGCGAAGAAGAATAAAACATAACTAGTCATATCTTTTAACTCACTTATGCTATAATATGATAGTATAGTATGAAAAGTGGAGCTAAACTAACTTGCTGCGAGGCGGGGGTAGCTGGAAGGGTAGTCGGCTTTATGTTGACATACTCAGCTTTTTGGTGTTTTCTGATATTTTTTAGTTTATTTTACGACTTGATATTTGGTAATAATGTGTATGCCAATTGTTCTGCATCTTTGTCTATTGATGGCACCGTAGAGCTAAACGTAACGACAAACGATAGTGGAGTAGTTGCTGACAATGTAACGGTTAACACGGACTGTCTCAATGGCTATGCTTTGTATGTTGATGGCTCAACGGATCGAAATTTATATTTAAATGGTGATTCTAGTAACGATGATAACTACATAGCACCAACCTCTGGCACGAAGGATGCTCCTACTACGATTATAGGTGACGACAAGATGAATACTTGGGGCATTAGTATGAATGCTAACACTACAAGGGAGTCTAGTACTTTCTTTGCCGTGGACGAAGAACAGACGATGATATATGACAAAGACTCTGCTTCATCAGCTGAGGGTGATGTTATTACGGTTTACTATGGAGCTTCGACGTCATCCGATTTGGCTGCCGGTAGTTACACTTTGGCGAATGACGGAGTGATTACTTACTATTTGATTTCTGATCCAGGGATTATCGTGACTTTCGATGCAAATGGTGGTACTACTCCATCATTTACCGAGAAGCAAGTTGTTCCGGGGCAAGATTACGGAGAATTACCAACTACAAGTCGCGAAGGATATGAATTTGCAGGATGGAATCATAATGAGGATTCATATGTCTATGTTGACTATATTCAATTTAGGGCAGGTAGTTTTATTGATACTGGGATAATTCCGACTAATCATACAACTGAGATAGAATTCGATTATGAAACATACACTGAGGATGAATTTTTGCTAGGAACGTCTAGTGGATCTAGGTATTACTATACTGCTGCATATAATAATCAATATGTTTTTGGACACGACGGAAATAAAAGCTGGACTGGCTATGGAACTTGGACGACAGGAAACCACCACTTAATATATAATGGCGAGAATAATTCGATAATTTTGGATGGTCAAATGCTAGAGTCAGGTTACGAAATATCATCGCCTACGAATCTACTAATCGGAAAAAGAGGTGATAGTGCTAATTTTGCAGGTAAAATATACTATGTAAGGATAACAGATAAATCGACGGGGAACATAGTCCGAAACATGATCCCGTGCTATAGAAAGAGCGACGATGTAATAGGTCTATATGATACTATTAACGGGGAATTTTACGAAAATAGTGGTAATAATACATTTATTGCTGGTGCGAAATACATAAAATCAACTACAAAAAGTATCAGCAGCGAGAATCATACATTATACGCAATGTGGAACAAAAAACCAGTTATAACATTTGATGCAAATGGTGGGACTGTTGGTACACATAGCAAAATGGTTAATTATGATTCAACGTATGGAACTTTACCGACACCAACGAGAGAAGGATATACATTTCTAGGATGGAGTTTTAATCTAGATGATTATGAAATTACTGATTATATAAAATTTAGAAGTGGAAATTACGTAGACGTGGGGTTAATTCCGACCAATCATACAACAGAAATTAAATTTGACTATGAATCTTATACTAATGATGAATTTTTATTTGGCACAAGTAGTGGTTCTGATTACTACTATACTGCAGCATACAGCAACAAGTATGTCTTTGGACATGATGGACATAAAGGTTGGACAGGCTATGGAAGTTGGACGACAGGGGATCACCATTTGGTGTATAATGGTGAGAATAATTCAATAGTCTTAGATGGAGATTTGTTGGAATCTGGTTATGGCATAGCTTCACCAACTACATTATGGATTGGCAAGCGGGGTAGTACTGCTAATCTTGATGGAAAAGTGTACTATGCCAAAATAACTAACAAAAGTACGGGAAATGTTGCTAGAAATTTGCTTCCTTGTTATAGAAAAAGTGATAATACAATTGGCTTATGTGATACGGTTGGCGACGCGTTTTATCCGAATAACGGTAGTGGTGTTTTTGATATTGGTAGTGGGGTGCATTATGTGTATAGTGATTCGCAAGTAGTTACTAATAAGGATCATACATTATATGCCCAGTGGGCTAAAAGTCCAATTATAACATTTGACGCAAATGGTGGGACTGTTGATACGCATAGTAAAATGGTTGATTATAATTCAACATATGGAGCTTTACCAACGCCGATGAGAGAAGGATATAGGTTTAAAGGTTGGAGCTTGAATGTTCAGGAATCTGATTTTCGTAATCTTCCAGCTGAGTACCGTGAGCTAGATTATATTAAAGGTACTGGGACGCAATATATTGATACCAACTATGCGTTATGGAAGGATCAAAACTGGAAAATGGAATTTAAGTTTGATATAACACAGCATTACAATTATAATAATATGTTTGGCTCGCTCGGAGCAACAGACACTTCTAACGAAATTTGGGTAGACAACTCCGGTAATTATAAAGTCAGACTTCCGGGAGCTGGATCGAACACCTTGAAGAAATTATCTATAAACACTCCTTATACGATTATTCATGACAATACTGGTGCAAATTTATTAAACTATATAAACGATGAACCAGCGAGTACGCTGACCCGTGCAACTACATCATTTAATCATCGATTAGGATTTGGACATAGGGAAGGAAGTAATTACCTAAAAGGGAAAATGTATTATTTGAAGTTCTGGAGTAACGGAGAATTAGTAAGGGATCTAGTCCCTTGTTATAGGAAGAGTGATGGTGTGGCTGGTTTGTATGATTTAGTTGATAATGTTTTTTATAATAATGCTGGCCAAGATGCATTTGAAAGGGGGGATATCGTCGGATTTGTTGTCGAAACGGATCAATTAGCTACTAATAATGACCATACATTATATGCTATTTGGGAAGAGGAGTAGCTTAAATAAGGGAATACAGCTTAAAAAGCCAATTTTGAAAAACTAAAAGTTTGCTGATACTCTAATTTTTAGCTAGACAGCGAATTGATTGGCCATAGAAACGATTATAATATTCTTCGGCTACGTTGATATTAGAGTCGAGCGACATAGATATAGCATAATCAGTGCTGGAACTAGATGTAGAACTCCAATAAGTCCCGAACTCACCTTCATATTCAAAGAAACCGTAGGAATAGTTAGAAGCAAGCAAATAGTTTGGTGGAGTGCCGGGGCCAATTTTATTTAAATAATCTCTGTTATCGTAATTTTTAGTAGAGCTGTTTTCTAGATCAATGCCATAGGCAGTGGCTAGTTTATAAAAGTCGCCACGTTTCCAACCATTATCATGGTCAGCTCCTGATGTAGGGAGTCTCCATCCTTTGGGGCAGATACTGTAAGGAGCGTCAGTGTTTTCCGTGCTGATAGAACGACCAGAACCAAGTGTAGCTGCATCCCATGAGTAATAGGAATAAGCTGGTACATACACGTCTCCATTCCAGGTTTCTTTTGAATGCGAGTTGAATACATAGGAGTAGTTATCGATACTGAACTGAGTATCGTCGGTAAGGCTTGTATTATTTTCAGTTTGAATGGCAGATGGTGGGAGAACTATGGTGTTACCAGATTTGGTGAGATTATTGCTGGTAGAAAAGCTGCTGATATATGCACTGGCAACATCTGTATCCTCTGCGCTGAGAGCAGTGCCGCCGGCTAGATCTAGGCTTTCGGTCATCCAGATATTACCGTCTTTTAGCTTGGCTACACAGTAAGGTGTTTCATCACGTTTATCTTTTAGGAAGTATTGTGCATCTTCTGTCATATTAGCTAGGATGGAGGCTTTATTAGAGCTATTTAGATCTTGCATATATGTGAGGTTTGGTACTGGAGTAGGACAAGAAGGAGTTATAGGTGGAGTAGGAGCTGGAGCATCATTCGGATGCACTAAAGTATATTTAACTTTACCAGTATAAGTATCTGCTGCTTGAGTCTTAGAAATGTAAGCAGCGTAAGTAGAAGTAAGTGTGGCTCCTTCAGCATTAGTACCAGTATCAGTACCAGCTAGTCTAGTGGCTACTTTAGTATATTCATTAGGTACTGTATGATAAGAAGAGAATGGTCCTTCAGCATCACTCGTAATAGTAATTGGATAAGTAGCTTGAGAATTAGTAGCTAGTTTCATAGCCCAGTTAGAAGTATTACCAGACTCAGCTATACCAGTATCTATAGTAGCGTTTCCTGATGCATTTGTTCCTACTAGTTTATTGCTATTTGTTTCTGCTATAGTTTCATTAGTAAAGCCTGTAGCATAAATAGAAAAGCCTGAGTTATCATTACATAGTACTTTCATAGTAGTAGTACCAATGTTTTCTTCATAGGTACCATTTACTACTTCTTTAGTATGAGTATTCATACCAGTACCACTCATAGTACAGGATACTGGTACTGTGATAGCTACGTTATCTACTACGTCATCTGCAGAGACTGTTGAGCTGGATAAGACTAGGCCAGAAAGGATAGTAAGGCTAGTTAAACCAACTGTAATATAAATAGATTTACTATTTTTAAAACCATTTATTTTGGTTTTTTGATGATTGTTTATTTTCTTTAGCATGTATGACCTTATTTATTTGCTTATGCTTATTGTAACATATTTTTTGATTTTGTGGGGTAATTTTCTACTTTTTTTATTTATAATAATTTTCCATGGAGTCATTTGATTGGCTATTAATTGGCATATACTATATTTTGCTTTTAATGCCCTGAAAACTAAAATAACCCCTGTAAATAGGGGATATTACCAGATTATGGATGACACGCCAGGGAATGGAAAATTTTGGTGACCTCAGCGGGAATTGAACCCACATTGACGGGATGAAAACCCGTTGTACTAACCATTATACTATGAGGCCAGTTCGTGAATACTAGCTTGGACTAGCTTTTATATTATAACAAAAAGATCAAAAATTGCAAGAATAGGTGATTTTGGTGTGATAGGATGAATTATCGTATGGCGGGTCAGGAAAAAAGAGAATGTAGGTTTGGTTTACGTCACAGTGCTGAGTGAGATAATCGTATTGATCGTAGTGCTTTTGGTTGTCATATAGTAATAAATCGCGTAGAGCGAGGGAGGAAAGACCTTTGGTTTGATATTTTTCTAGAGCGGCACCTGGGTTATTTTGGTCGAATTCAGGTGACGAATAAAGAGTTTCGTAAAAATAGTTTTCGTAGTAATCGGAAGCAATATTATCAATAGTAGATTTAACTTGATTTTCAGTAGTAAGCGTGGTGCTGAGTATAGAGGCGATAATAACCGTAATGGTAACTAGCAGTATTACGACAAGAATGATCTTTTTGGCTGGATTCGATTGATAAACGGAACGAACACGTTGATATTGATAATAACCAAGAGATTTGTTTTTTCTTCTTGCGGCCATATTATATATATTATCATACTATTAAACTTATGGTAAAATTGTAACATGAGTAGATTATTTAAACGAACGAAGATTTTAGCAACAATTGGCCCGGTGACGAATTCGGCAGAGATGATTGAGGCCATCATTATGGCTGGTGTGAATGGATGTAGATTGAACTGTTCACACGGTTCAAATGAAGAACGAGATCAGCAAATTAAATGGATTCGGGCAGCGGCAGCAAAGAAAGGCCGTTCAGTGGCGATTTTGCAGGATTTACAAGGCCCGAAGATCCGTTTAGGCGATTTGAAAGATAACCATTTGGATTTGAAGACTGGCGACGAGATGGTGTTGGAATCGAAAGAGTTTGAACATGATGGTGGGCTTACTGTGCCAGTGCAGTATAATTTGGCGGAGAAGGTAACGGTTGGTGAACCAATTTTTCTATTTGATGGCAAGATCAAAACTGAGGTAATGGAGATTGTGTCTGGTACGGCAGTGAAAGTGAAGGTTTTGAATGATGGTTTTGTAATGTCGAAGAAAGGTTTGAATTTGCCAGATACGGATTTTGGTGGAGATATTTTGACGCCAAAGGATTTGGCGGACATTGAATATGGCGCAAATTGTGATTATGATTATGTGTCGCTTTCATTTGTGCAAAGTGCGGCTGACATTATTAAACTAAAACAGCTGCTTTTGTCGTATGGTTCAACGGCTAAGGTGATTGCAAAAATTGAGACAAAAAAGGCGATTGAAAGTGAGAAAAAATTGGAGGAGATTGTCGAGGCGGCAGATGGCATTATGGTGGCACGTGGCGACATGGCGGTAGAAGCTGGTAATGAAGTTGTGCCTATGGTGCAGCGAAAGTTGATTGCGCTTTGTCGTAGGCACGCGAAACTTTGTATTGTGGCGACGCAGATGATGGCTTCGATGGTGGATGAGCCAGAACCGACGCGGGCTGAAGTTTCGGATGTGGCGACGGCGGTGGTGCAGGGAGCAGATGCCGTGATGCTTTCGGATGAGACGGCGATGGGTAAGTATCCGCTTGAGACGGTAAAAGAAATGAAAAAAGTGATTTTATTTACGCAGAATCATTCTCGAATGGCACCAATTAATAAGGACGAAAAAAAGCTGGGGATTTATGATGCGATTTCAAGTGCAGCGGCTAGGCTTGCGGAAGATATTGAAGCAGACATTTTGATTTGTCAGACTTCAACGGGTGCGACTGCTATGAAAATGGCAGGGGAAAGACCGAATTTACCGATTGTAACAGTGACGTATAATGCGAGAGTGGCAAATCAGTTGGCGTTAATTTATGCGAACTCGGCTTTTGTCAGGCCTTATGCGCGGAATTCTGGTTATAATTTAGGTTTAGAGTTAAAAGAATCTGGTTATTTACTGACAAAAGAGGGTGAAAAAGATTTAACGGCAGTGATTGTGTCGGGTAAAAATAATAAGGTCGGTACAGATACAATAAAAATTAGGAAGATTTGACAGTAATCTAAAAAATGTTTTGCGATTAGAATCTTTTTGACGATTAATCGATGATCGCCTTGAGACCGGGCATCGGTTTTTTGAGGAGGAACTCGAGAGCAGCCCCGCCACCAGTAGAAACGAGGGTATATTTTAAGTTTTTGTGTTCTTTCATTAAATTTTCAACGAATCCCGTGGTATCGCCACCGCAAATAACGGTGGTGGTATTTTCTTTTTCGCCGAGCATTTCGGCAGTGATAGTGGAAGCAGTCGCGTAGGCTGGATCTTCGGCATAGCCGAGTAGACCGTTCCAGATGATGGTTTTAGCATCAGTAATGAGATTAACTAGTTTGGTGGTAGAAAGAGGGCCAATATCGAGTTTGTCGCCAGCGGCATTTTCGTCAAAATCGTCGGCTACGGTGATTTTGGGATTTTCTGATTGATAACCAGAGCTTGCGATCTTGCCGCCGACAAAGATTTGGTCAGCTTTCTTTAGGAAAGTATCAATTAAGGGTTGTTTGTCTTCGACTTTGGCGCCGCCAATGATGACGAGCAGTGGTTTTTCGGGATTATCGAGAATTTTTTTGAGGTTATTGACTTCTTTTTCAACTAGGAGACCGGCGTAAACTGGTAAGATATTTTTGATAGCATCGGTAGAGGCGTGGGCGCGATGTAAAACGGCAAAGCCATCTTGAACGTAATAATCGGCTTGGGTAGATTTGACGATATTCTTAATGAACGTTTCGTCGTTATTTTCTTCACTGGGATTAGTACGGAGATTTTCGAGTAGAGCAATTTTGATATTTTCTGGAATAGGAATGGGCTGTTCAGAGTCTGGTAGTGGATAAAAACCGATGGTTTGGTCTTTGTAAATCTTTTGTAGATCGTTAACTACCGGCTGGAGAGAGGTTTCGGGCGTGAGCTTGCCTTCGGGGCGACCGAGATGGGAAATCAGTATTAAGCGTTTGGCACCGTGTTCTAGCAAGTAGTTTAAAGTTGGCAAACTTGCGCGGATACGAAGGTCGTTAGTGACCTTACCGTCTCTTACTGGTACGTTGTAGTCAACGCGAATTAAAAAAGTTTTACCCTTGATATCGATATTCTTAATTGTTTTCATAAGACCATTTTAGCACATTTTTGAGTGGATTTTTGCTTTACAAATATTCATGCTGTGATATAATTTTTTATATGAAAAAAACGAAGACGTATCAACAAGTAATCGGTGAAACTGTAACGCAGCTTCGGACTGAGAAGGGCTGGACACAAGGCGAGCTAGCGGCTGCTGTGGGGACGAGCCAGTCAGCGATTCATCGGATCGAAAAGGGTGGACAGAACATTTCGCTTGAGATGGTGAAGAAGATGTCAGAGGTGTTTGGTACTCAGATTCTCTCTATAAATGACTCTGTTTCGCAGAGTTTTATGATTCGAGGAGGTAAAGAGCTTGCGGGTGAGATTACTGTGAATACTTCTAAAAATGCGGCTGTAGCGCTACTTTGTGCAGCACTTCTTAACACTGGTAAAACCGTTTTACATCGAGTCGCGAGGATTGAGGAAGTGTTTAGAATTATTGAAGTTTTGGAGTCAATTGGGGTAAAATGCCATTGGATGAATCGTCATCGAGATCTAGAAATTATATCACCACGTGAATTGAAATTAGAAGAAATGAATATAGAGGCGGCGCGGCGAACAAGGTCTATTATTATGTTCCTTGGGCCGTTACTTTTTAGATATAAGAAGTTTACAATTCCGTATGCGGGGGGTTGTTCGCTGGGAGTAAGAACAGTAGAGCCACATTTGAAGGCGTTGGCTTCATTTGGACTAAAAGTTGACGCGGCTACTAATAGTGGGTTTTACGAGGTGGAAGTAGATCAGAAGGTTTTGAAGAGTAAAGAAGACCGCTACATAGTGTTGTCTGAGCGGGGTGATACGGTGACCGAAAATGTATTGATGGCGGCTGCGATGAGTTCTGGCAGGACAACAATCGTGGGCGCTTCACCAAACTATATGGTACAGGACTTATGCTTCTTTTTGGAAAAACTTGGCGTTAAGATTGAGGGAGTTGGGACAACTAAATTGGTAGTGCGCGGTAAATCGCGCCATAGTATGAATGTTGAATATACAATTTCGGAGGATCCAATTGAGGCAATGAGTTTTATTGCGGCGGCTCTCGTGACTAATTCTGAAATCACGATTCTGCGGGCGCCAATTGAATTCCTGGAGATTGAGCTTGAGGTTTTAAAGAATATGAATGCTAAGTTTGAGAAAACGTCGGAATATTTGTCGGCAAATGGGCGGACGCGACTAGTGGATCTGACGGTTAAAAAATCTCATTTGGTGGCGCCGGTAGACAAGATTCATCCGATGCCTTTCCCGGGATTAAATATCGATAACTTGCCGTTTTTCTCGGTAATTGCAGCGGTGGCAGAAGGGCGGACTCTAATTCACGATTGGGTGTTTGAAAATCGGGCGGTGTATGCGACGGAACTTTCGAATTTGAATGTGAAAGTGGAGCTACTTGATGCGCATCGGGTGTATGTGGAAGGGCCGACGAATTGGCGTCCAGCAGAATTGGTGGCGCCGCAGGCACTCCGGCCGGCAGTGGTGATTTTGATTGGGATGCTCGCGGCACCAGGGAAGTCGATTCTACGTAATGTGTATCCGATTAATCGTGGGTATCAGGATTTTGCGGCGAGACTGAGGCACCTGGGGGCGGATATTGAGCCGTTAACCGGGATCTAATTTGCTATAATGGAATGATGAATGAGATAACTGATGGTCTAAATGAGGCGCAAAAAGAGGCGGCGGAATGTTTGGAAGGGCCGGTGTTGATTCTAGCGGGGGCAGGATCAGGGAAAACGCGGACTTTGACTTATAGAATTGCAAATATAATTGCGCATGGTGTGAAACCATCGAATATTCTAGCTGTAACGTTTACCAATAAGGCGGCAAATGAAATGCGGGAGAGGCTGTGGAAGCTGCTTTCGCAAAATGCATCATTTATATCTCACTCGGGGTCGCGTCCGGCCGGCCCGTCGCCACGGGCGGCCGGCGCTAATCCTCGCGCTGCCGCGCTCCGGAATACCCCGAGTCGAGACATAAATGATGCTTCTCTTGCGGAGGTAGCTTCTGAGCCGCCGCGGTCATTTATGCCGTATATGGGGACGTTCCATGGGATTGCGGTGAAAATTTTGCGGCAAGAGGCAGAGGCGTTAGACTTAGATCGGAATTTTGTGATTTATGATATGGATGATCAGGTTTCTTTAGTGCGGCGGATTATGAAGGAGTTGAAATTTACGGACGATAAAAGTTTGAAACCGAAATCGATTCAGGCGATTATCTCGAACGAAAAGAATCAAGGTAAAGGTCCAGAAGAATATGAAGCAGAGGCTTTTTATCCGAATCAGAAAAAAATTGCGAAGATTTTTTACCGTTATGAGGAAGAAAAAAAGAAAGCGGCGGCGCTTGATTTTGACGATTTATTATTATATGAGCTGATGCTTCTGAAAAACTTTCCGGAGATTCGAAAAAAGTGGCAAGAAAGATTTGAACATATTTTGATTGATGAATATCAGGATACGAATGTTGTGCAATATAATATTGTGCGACTTCTAGTGAACGAAAAACGAAATATTTGTGTAGTGGGAGATGATTGGCAATCAATTTATTCGTGGCGGGGAGCGGATTTTACTAATATTCTGAATTTTGAAAAAGATTTTCCTGGAGCGAAGGTGATTAAACTGGAGCAAAATTATCGTTCGACGGGGAATATTTTGGCGGCATCGCAGAAAATAATTAATGAGAATAAAATGCGAACAGAAAAAACTTTGTTTACTGATGCAGATAAAGGCGAGCCTGTAGACATAGAATCTTTGCAGGATGAAAATGCGGAGGCGAACTTTGTGGCGCTTAAGATTCTGAATTTGAAGAGCGAATTTCCGGATTTAGCGGATTTTGCGGTGCTTTATCGGACGAATGCACAGTCGTATGCGTTTGAAAAAGCGTTTATGAATATGCAGATTCCGTATAAAATTGTGGGTGGAGTGAGATTTTATGATCGGAAGGAAGTAAAAGACGTGCTAGCGATTTTGCGTTTGGTCATAAATCAGCGGGACAAAGTGAGCCTCGCGCGGGTGTTTAATAACGTGCTTTCTGGCGTGGGAGAGGTATCGCTTGCGAAGGTTTTGGCGGGACTAGATGCGATTTCGGGAGAAAAACCTTTGCTTGATCCGGATCTTGTGGAGGTTTTGAATGCGGCGAAGGCAAAAAATGGATTATTAAAATTGATTGGATTTTTGAAGTCTGTAAAAGAAGGCGATAATCCGGGCGAAATTGTGAGGCGCGTAGTGGAGTATTTTGATTTTAAAACTCTTACGGATGATGGCACACCAAGCAGTGAAGAGCGGATGCGAAACTTGGAAGTTCTCGGCGCACAAGCAGCGGAATATAATACCTTGGAGGATTTTTTGGCGGATGCGAGTTTAATGTCGTCGGCGGATGAGGCGACTGTGAAAAATTCCGTAACACTAATGACTTTGCATGCAGCGAAAGGTTTGGAGTTCCCGGTAGTTTTTATTGTAGGGATGGAAGAGGGACTTTTTCCAGGCGGCAGAGCGGCTGAAAAAGAAGAAGAAATGGAAGAAGAAAGACGTTTAGCATATGTAGGAATGACACGCGCAATGAAAAAACTCTTTTTGACCTATGCAGCATCGCGATATTCATACGGGTCGAGAAACTATAATATGCCGTCGCGATTTTTGACGGAGTTAGGATATAATCCATATGGTTCGGCGGGATATAGTACTGGCTCCAAAGGGTATGATGTCGGTTCGATGGGTTATAAAGATGAAAATGGGGATGGGTTTATGGATTTTTCAAGTTCTTCGGATTTTTCGGGTGATTTTGGTGAATCGGATTTTGATCCGTTTCCAGATGATTTGCCAGTGTTTAAGGGATGAGGATTAAAAATGGATTTATATGAAGAAAAAGCAGATAGCTATAGCCAACAAGAGGAATATTACGAGTGTTTAGCAAGTTGTCCAGAAGGAAAGGATTGTCATTGTGGAGGACAAACTGAAGCTTCTCCAGAAATGTGGTTAATATTAATCATAACCCTTTTAATATGGCCTGGTGTTCTTTTTTGGGGTGGTTGGGTAATTGAATTGTTTGAAAAAATAAAGAATCGTAAAAAAGGAAAGAAAAAATAGACAATTTTTTGTCTACATTTTTTAGACTCCTAACTTTGTATTTGTAGTGCAATATGGTATTGGAATGCGCCAACTCTAGCTGTGATGGTCTGGGTGATCAGACTTGAACTGACGACCTCAGCGTCCCGAACGCTGCGCGCTACCAACTGCGCCACACCCAGAAATGATGATTTGTGACTTGAACTGACGACCTCAGCGTCCCTACGCTAAAGCGCTACCAACTGCGCCACACCCAGATGGTTTTGGTCTGGGATACAAGATTTGAACTTGCGACCTCACGCACCCCATGCGTGCGCGCTACCAGGCTGCGCCAATCCCAGAAAATTACAAAAAATGGTCTGGGTGACTGGACTTGAACCAGCGGCCTCGACTTCCCAAAAGTCGCGCGCTACCAACTGCGCCACACCCAGGCACATATAAATTATATCATATATTCGTATAAATGTGGTAAAATAAAGAGATAAAGGAGAAAATTTAAGTGGCGGAAAATATTACGAATAAAACAAAAGGGAAACCAGTCAATAATAAATCGAATACTATTCGAAGTGTGATGTTTGCGGTGGTATTGATTTTTTTTGGAGCTTTTTTGATTAGTAGTATGAACTATGGTAAAGCACAAAAAACCGAAGTGCCGATTTCGGAAGTGATTAAGAGAGCAAATGATCCAGATGGTGATATTGCAAGAATTACAGTGACGGGGAACACGCTTGACATTACCTTAAAAGGCAAGGATCAACCGACTGAAACTTCACGCAAGGATAATTCTGGTACGCTTTATGACCAAGGCTTAGTAAATCATTGTGAGGATTTGGAGGGGGAGGAATTGACGAAGTGCCAGGAGCAATATCCGATTATTGAGTACAAAGAAGATGTTGATGCGTGGGGGATTGTGCTTGATGTAGCTCTGACGGTGCTCCCAATTGTGGCAATTGTGGTTTTCTTCTCCTGGATGATGAAGCAAGCCAATATGGCAAATAATCAATCGCTTGGTTTTGGTAAGGCAAGGGCGAAGTTGTACGGCCCAGATAAAAAGAAAGTAACTTTCAAAGATGTGGCTGGTAATGAATCGGCTAAGCAGGATTTAACCGAAATAGTGGACTTTTTGAAAAGCCCAAAAAAGTATGAAAAACTTGGAGCAAAAATTCCACGTGGGGTGCTACTCGCAGGCGAGCCGGGCACTGGTAAGACATTGATGGCGCGCGCCGTAGCTGGTGAAGCGAATGTGCCGTTTTTCTCAATATCGGGTTCGGAATTTGCTGAGATGTTTGTGGGTGTGGGCGCATCAAGGGTGCGTGATTTGTTTAGCAAAGCTAAGAAAAATGCTCCTTCAATTATCTTTATTGATGAAATTGATGCGGTGGCACATAAACGTGATGCGAGAGGCGGTGCTGGGCGGGAAGATGAGCAAACTCTGAATCAGATTTTAGTAGAAATGGATGGGTTCGATAATGACTCGGGCGTGATTGTGATGGCGGCGACTAACCGGGTAGATATGCTTGATAAAGCGTTACTTCGTCCAGGGCGATTTGATAGACATGTGAATGTGACTTTGCCGGAGAGAAAAGATCGTCTAGAGATTCTGAAAGTACATTTTAAGGGTAAACCTGTCTCAGAGGATGTGGATCTAGAATCATTAGCTAAAAAGACTGCAGGTTCGTCTGGGGCTGATCTTGCAAATATTGCGAATGAGGCAGCGATTACTGCGGCGCGTGAAGGGCATAGGGCGATTTCGAACAAAGACGTAGTAGAGGCTTTTGAAAGAGTGGCGATTGGACCGGAACGAAAGTCGAAAGTGATGAACGAGAAAGAGCGCAAGATCACGGCGTATCACGAGGCTGGTCATGCAATTGTGGGGCATGTGCTACCCGATTCTGATCCAGTGCACAAGATCACGATTATCCCGCGTGGCAGTACGGGCGGTGTGACTTGGTTTTTGCCGCCAGAAGATCGTAGCTATAAGAGTGTGTTTGAGCTGAAGGATATTTTGGCACGTGGCATGGGTGGTAGAGTAGCAGAAAAATTGATTTTTGGTACTGATGCGATTACGACAGGCGCTTCATCGGACCTCAAAAATGTGGCAGAGCTCGCAAAGTCGATGGTAGTAGAAGAAGGCATGGGCGGGGAAACTCGAAACTTGGTTTTCCCGGATGAATCGACGGGATATTATACAATCACTGCCGGTAAACCTTATTCAGAAAAAACTGCTGAAATAATTGATGCGGAAATAAAGAAGCTTTCGGATGAAGCGGCTAGACGTGCAGAAGAAGTATTGAAAGCGAATAAAAAGACACTAGATAAACTTGCAGAAGAACTCCTGACACATGAGACTCTAGAAGAAGCGGATTTGGCTCCACTTCTAAAGGATAGTAAACTACCAACAGCAGCTAAATTGCATTAAGGGGGTAAGGTGGAAAGATTTTTAGATTATTTTGTACCAGAGAAGTATGTTTTAAATCTAGCGATTGACAAAAATAAAAAGACGATTGGTGGAGAAATAGTTGTTATTGGTAAAATTTCAAATGAAATAGTTAAGTTTCACGCTGTGAATCTGGAAATTACAGATGTTTTTGTTGATGGTAAGGAAGTGCAGTATAAAGCTGATGGAAAGACTTTAGAGATCAAGGATGTGTCACTGGGTAATGCGGAAATCAGGATTTTCTATCACGGTAAATTGAATGAAAATATGCAGGGTGCATATTTGTCGACGTATGAGTATAACGGTAAAACTGAAACGATTGTGGCGACACAATTCGAGAGTCATTATGCGCGGGAAGCGTTTCCGTGCATTGATGAACCGGCCGCCAAAGCTGTATTTGAGCTGTCGATAGCCGTGCCGAAAGGCTCGAACGATGCGATACTGGCTAATACGCCAGAGGCTAAAGTTCGGTTCGGCGCATTGCGGAGCGCGGCAGCGCGAGAATTAGCGCCGGCCGCCCGTGGCGACGGGCCGGCCGGACGCGGCGCCGAACCGAATTTTTGCTCTGGCGCTAAAGTGGTGTCGTTCGAGCCGACGCCACGGATGTCGACATATCTGCTTGCTTGGGTAATTGGCAAGTTTCATGGGCGAACAGTGAATAATAAACATGGTGTAGAAATTACAACCTATTGTGCCTTGAACCAAGATGTTGAATCAGTTGATTTTGCTAATGAAATTGCGGCAAGAGCGCTGGAGTTTTATGATGACAATTTTGGCTTACCTTATCCTTTGAAAAAATTGGACCAGGTGGCTTTACCGGATTTTGAGGCAGGAGCGATGGAAAACTGGGGGCTCGTGACTTATCGTGAATCAATGATGCTAGCATCTCCAAACGCAACGCTTGGTACTAAAAAGTCGGTGGCTTTAACTGTTTCGCATGAACTTTCACATCAGTGGTTTGGCGATCTTGTGACAATGAAATGGTGGGATGATCTGTGGCTGAATGAATCGTTTGCTTCGGTGATGGAATATTATGCGACGGATTATATCCATCCGGAGTATAAGATTTTTGAGGCGTTCTTTACTAGTGATGCTTATGCGGCTTTGCTAAGAGACGCATATAAAGGCGTGCAGTCGGTACATCAGGAAGTAAAAAGTCCGGAAGAAATTGCAACATTATTTGATGGAGCAATTGTGTATGCGAAGGGCGCGAGATTAATGCTGATGCTCATTCGTTTGACGGGCTGGGAAGAGTTTTGCAAAGGAATTCGTGATTATTTCAAAAAGTTTCAATATCGGAACACAGTGGGTGATGATTTGTGGGATGCTTTGAAGCCATACGCTGAATTTGATCCAAAGAGATTAATGCATGCCTTTATTGACAAACCAGGTTATCCCGTAATTACTAATGAAGAAGGGAACTTTGAGAAATTTAACCAGCAAAGATTTTTGTTGGATGGGCCGTGCGAGAAAGGCGAGTGGCCGATTCCACGAGTGACAGAGGATATGAGCGGGCATTATGTGTTGAATTTGACGGAAACGGAGTTTGCGGAAAGATTGGAAAAATTTGACAAATTAGGATTAGAAGAAAAGTTGAGGCTTCTAATTGATCGAGATTTGATTACGAAGGCTGGAATACAGAGTGCGGCTTCACTAGTACCACTTGCTATGCATTTTAAAGATGATAATCAAGCGGCAGTTTGGAATAAAGTGGCAGGGCTCATAAGTAATTTGGTGGTTTATGTTGATGATGAATCAGAAGAAGAAAAGATGTTAAAGAAATATGTTTTGAAATTAGTAGAT
Source organism: Candidatus Saccharimonadota bacterium (assembly GCA_017514905.1). Taxonomy (GTDB): domain Bacteria; phylum Patescibacteriota; class Saccharimonadia; order Saccharimonadales; family Saccharimonadaceae; genus Nanosyncoccus. Next base: position 3,493 of record JAFWIK010000021.1, on the reverse strand, counting down.
CGGAAGTTGGACGAAGTAGGTATGAAAACGGGTGAGAACGATAGTGAAAATACGATTAGGCTGAGGGCGAATTTGATGGCGCTAGATTATTATGCGGAGGATAAGAAGCGTTTTAAAGAATTAGCTAACTGGTACCAAGAAGACTATAAAAAAATGGATACGGAGATTCGCGATAATATTTTGAGTGCGAAGATTTATTTGAAGTCCGAAATAGTGGACGAATATTTAGAAAAGTATCAAACAGTTGCCGATCCAGATGTGAAATTTGATTATCTAGCGGCTGCGACTTTGGTGCGCGATCAAAAGGAGCTTAACAAAGTAATGAAACTTTTGGATGATACAGAAGTGGTGAAGCCGCAAGATCAGCTGCACCTTTTTGTAGGGCTTTACCGAAATCCGAAGGCGCGTATGAAAGTGTTTGATTGGATGATTAATAATTGGGAGACGATTAAAAAGACAGGCGGAGAAAAGACACTGAGCGATTATCCGATGGTGATTGGCAGGTTAGCGCGGACTGGGGAAGAATTCGGTAAATTCTGTGAGTTCTTTGAGCCGATGAAAGATGACCCGACGCTCATGCGAGCGATTGAAATTGGTAAAAATGAAATCAAAGCCAGACTTGAATTAATTAAGAAAAATCAGAAAGAAGTTGTAGATCAGATTTGCCGGTTTTGCGATCGGTGATCTCTACGGATTTTTCGGCTAGAGTTTTGTCGGAAATAACAATACGTTGGGGAAGACCGATGAGATCGGCATCAGCGAATTTTTCGCCGACACGGAGACCTTCTCGATTATCATAAAGGAATGATTCTGGATTTTTTCTGTATAATTCGTTGGCGGTCTTGATTCCTTCGTCGCCAATGGCGATGAGATGATATTTAAAGGGAGCGATGGACTCTGGCCAGACTAATCCTTTATCGTCGGCATAAACTTCGGCGATGACGCCCATGAGTCTAGAAACGCCAATACCGTAACAGCCCATGTAAACAACTTTTTCAACATTGTTTTCGTCGGAAAACTTAAGATCAAGTGGATCAGTAAACTTAGTTTGAAGTTTGAAGATGTTGCCAACTTCTGCCGCGTTAGCTGTTTGTAATTCTTCTGGTTTGACGCCGAGGTCATTTAATACTTCTTCCGTATAGACTTCTTTATTTAGAACGATGGATTTATCTTGATTATAGTAAACGGTATCTTCGCCGACATCAAGAAGAGTTTGAAATTCGTGAGAATATTTTGAAAAAATGCCACCAGAAGCAAAGCAGGGAAAAGTGATATCGCCAATACCTACGCGATTAAAAATGCTTTGGTAAACTTTCATGATTTTATCGTAATAAGATTCTAGCTCTTCTGGTGTGGTGTGGAAGCTATATAAGTCTTTCATCAAGAATTCACGGCCACGCAGAATGCCAGATTTGGCGCGTTTTTCGTTTCGAAATTTAGTTTGGAATTGGTAGGCGGAGATTGGTAAATCTTTGTAGCTTTTGACGTAGCTTTTCATGAGGGCAGTAATTGGTTCTTCGTGGGTAGGAGCGAGACCGAGTTCGCCACCGGAGCTTAGTTCGGTTTTGAACCAAATGTCAACTTGTTGATTAGAAAAGCGGCCGGTTTTTTCCCATGGCTCGGGATTTTGTAATGTGGACATGAGAAGTTCTTCGCAGCCGATTTGATTTAATTCTTCGCGGATGATTGACTTGATGTTTTCGAGGACTTTTAGGCCAAGTGGTAGGAAATCGTAGATACCGGCCATTTCTTTATGTATGTAACCAGCACGAGTTAAAAGTGCGCCGTTTTTGGTGGTTTCTTCGCTAGAAGCTTGACGTAAAGTCTTAACGAAAGATTGTGACATTTTCATAACAGTTATTATACTCTTTAAAGAGTAGATGGTCAAACAAAAAAGTAGCAGATTAATTCTGCTACTTTTTTGCTTCTTTATTTTTTATTTTTTGCTAAAGCAAACCTTTTTACCGTTTCTTTTTGTAATTAGCACTATACTAGAAGAGAGAACTATGATAGTAACTAAAGCTATTGAAACATTGCTAATAATACTTTCATTATGCTTAGTCATAGCACCTGTATCTGGAGTAATGCTAGAAGTGTCTGGTACTTCTATATCTACATTTTCAATGATAAAGCTATCACCACTTTTTGTGATAATTCCTTTAGAAGTACCATCTTCATAAATTAAGGTAATCGTATGTTCACCATCTTCTAAGTCAGTAGCGAAATCATGGTCAATGCTAATGATAATACCACCTGTCTTGGGGTCGGTTTCAACTTCATATAATTCTTTTGAAATCTCTTCACCATCAATCTCTAGACCGATGAATTTATCAGCTTTACCAGTAGATTTAATAATTAGATCATCATCTTCGCCTAATGTTTGAGTATTGTTTGTGATAGGATAGTTTTTGCCGTTAGATTCTTCGTTTGATTTGCCCGGGTCGTCTGGATCTACTGGGCCGTCTGGACCTACTGGATCGTCAGGATCTACTGGTGTTGAACTTTCTTTCCAGACGGCATAGATGGTTTTACTAATTAAACCTTCTTCATCAACTGGCATAGAAGAGTTGAGAGTAATAGTGCTTCCTACATTTGGTGTGGTTGCTCCAGCACTAGTAGCCCAGCCTTTGAAATCATAGCCTTCACGAGTGGCAGTGTATCCACTTCCGATAGTGAAAGTATGTGACGTTTCTGTTGTGCCGTAATTGAGTGAATATGTTGACGCAGTACCACCATTACCATCAAAGAGTATTTGATAATAATAGGTTGTTGGGGCTTCGTTATTACATACACCATATAGCACTAAATCACTACTTGGAGTAAGGCTTGCACCTGATGCGTAGGTATAGCTAGTACTAGAACTGTTAGTAGTCCAACCACAAGTATAATTATCTTTTTCAATGATTGGCAATGTAACTGAATTATATGGAGTAGAAGTAGATGAATAGCCAGCATAGAGAGTGATATTCTCATCAGTACTAGTCCATTCTGCATTTGCATTAGTGTAGCTAGTGTTAGCTTGTAATGCTGGTATATTAGCACTAGTAGCAATCTTGTTAGTTGCAGCAGCTTCATTATACCAACCATTGAAGGTATAGGAAGTAGTACTGGTACTATTTAATGTAGTAGTAGACGATATAGTAGCATCAGAAGCACTGGACGTTTTAGTAAACCCTGAAACGGTTCTAGTATTGGTCGTACTGGCTTTAGTTGGCAAAGTAATGGCACCAAGAGCTGTTGCTCCTTCAGTTACAGTTGTAGATGTTGAACCACCTGTACCACCGTTGGCGTTTAAAGTGATGGTATATTCTGGGTCAGTAGATCCTGTCCTCCAAATGGCATAAAGGTTTTGAGTTGTTTTTGCACTAGTAAGAGTAATAGTACTTCCTGCGGGATATTGAGCGGATGAAGGAATTGGACTAATGTTCGTTGTGGCCCAATAATCAAATGTACGAGTTGAGTCTGTCGGGACGACACTTGGAATGGTAAATGT
>JAFWIK010000020.1 GCA_017514905.1 Candidatus Saccharimonadota bacterium | reverse complement strand
GAGTTGAGTCTGTCGGGACGACACTTGGAATGGTAAATGTGTGTGATGTTTCTGTACCGGTATAGGTTAAATTGGTGCCGCATGGGTTGCCACTGCCGATGTTGCAATTGAATTCAAGTTTATATGTGTATGTTTCTGTTGAACTGCCAGAATCTGGAGTGTAGGTAACTGATAGCATTTGGAGATAATAAGTACTATTACTACCATTGGTGGTGATTCCGACAGTTTTATTGCCGTCGTACCATGAGGCATGGCCATTAAACGAATCTGGGACGGGATTCGCTGTTCCAGCGGTAAAGGATTTTTCTACTGATGAGGTGCCGACGCTATATCTGAGAGTAATGCTTGTATTGGCTTTCGGATTTTGGGTCAAAGTATATGAGATTGTAGTTCTGACGCCTGCGTCGATAGACTGTCCAGTAATATTTTCCGTGGTTGTGGACTCAGCGGATACAGACATAGTCTCTGTAATTTTATTAATGATTGGTATTGAAATGAGGGCAAGAACCAAAAAAGAGATTATGCCCCGAAAAACTAATTTCTTTTTACTAATGACAAGCATGATTTTGTTTTTTTATTGTTTGTGTTTGACCTTTCTGATTGCGATTTTAGAACATTTTTTTAGAAAATGCAAGTGTTTTTTTGGAAAAAATATTTTTGACAAAATTTCAGCGATAAAGTTGTGGAAAACTTAATGGCGTTTGTGCTATAATACTATTAAATAGTTGGAGGTAAAATGATAAAAATAAATTTTGACTCTAAGGTTGATACAGAACGTACGGCGGATATTTTGAAGGATATTGCAAAGGATGAGATGGGAGGATGGTTTAACTTGCCACGTAAAATTGATATGGGCGAATTTGTGAAGATTAAAGAGGCTGCAAAAAAAATTCAGGAAGAAAGTGAATATTTAGTTTGTATTGGAATTGGAGGGTCTTATCTAGGCCATCGTGCAATTATTGAAGCGTTGAGACCAAAATCTGAGACTAGGATAATCTATGCTGGAAATTCATTATCGCAAAGGGAGCTTGATTATGCACTAAGAAGGGTGGGCGACCACGATTTTTCGATTAATGTGATTTCAAAGTCTGGTACGACTTTGGAGCCATCGGTTGCTTTTGGTGCGTTTAAAAAGAAATTAATTGAAAAATATGGAGAGGAAGAAGCATTTAACAGAATTTATGCTACTACAGATAAAAAGAAGGGTGCTTTGCACGATGAAGCAGTTGCGGCAGGTTATACGAGATTCGTGGTGCCAGATAATATTGGGGGGCGGTATTCGGTTTTGACGGCGGTTGGATTATTGCCAATGGCAGTAGCTGGAGTAAATGTAGATAAATTATTAGAGGGTGCAGCAAGGGCGGTAGAATCTACGATCGAACCGGCTAGCAAATATGCCTGGATGCGGTATGAATTGGGTCTTAAAGGTTACGACACGGAAGTATTTGCGAGTTTTGAACCGTCGACGATGTTTTTTAATGAATGGTTGAAGCAGCTATTTGGCGAATCAGAGGGGAAAGGTAAACAGGGCATTTTCCCGGCGTCTGTGATTTATTCGACGGATCTCCATTCATTGGGGCAATTTATGCAAGAAGGACGTAGAAATTTGTTTGAAACGATCATTGATTATCCAACGGATGAAACAAATGCAAAAGTGGTGCAGGCTGTAAAATCGGCACACATGGCGGGTGGTATTCCGGTACTTGACATTAGTGTGTCTTCGTTTGATGAAGAAGGTTTTGGTGAACTTGTTTATTTCTTTGAAACAGCATGTGCGATTTCGGCTAAATTGTTCGGTGTGAATCCATTTGACCAACCGGGAGTGGAAGCATATAAAAACGAGTTAAAGAAATTGATGGGACTTGTTTAATTTTAACGATAAGATAAAATGGAGAAATAAATGAACCCTGATGATCAAAATAATAAATATGGAGAGACGCTAAACCAGGATTTGTCTCACCCTAAGGCACACGTAAATGCTATGCCAACCATTTCATTGCAGACTGATTTGACGCAACCGGATGGAAATCGGAAGAGTTCTTTTTGGGTTGGTATTATTATAGTCCCTATATTATTCTTGATTTGTGGTATACTGATAGGTTTCTTTTTAGGCAAGATGGCTAGTAATGATGAGGATGGCAATAAGAATGGTAGCGACGTCAATCCTACTAGTGAGGCCGAGAGCTTATCGGTTCCGTCTGTTGAAAAAATTAAAAAAACATGTAAAAAGCATGGCGGTATTCTTCGAGACGAGGGCGGGGAGGGGAAAATTAATGAAAAGACTGATGAGACTATGACACTCTATATGTGTATGGGTTCTGGCTCTTCGTTGAGCGGTTTTAATGTAATGATTGCGGATAAAGATTATATGGATATAATGCGGGAAGTGGTTAATGATGGTAATGACAGCGATGGACAAATAGAATCATCACTAGGAAAGGCTAGTGGAATTGTCGATTTTGTGTATGATCCAGAAAAACGATATAGTACTGAAATTGAGCCAATTACAAATGACGAAGACTACTACTTTGGTTTAATGAAGAGTATTTCTAATTCGGAAGATTATAGTGGATATATAGTTGCATATAAAAATATTGTAGTATTTTCTGCTTTTGGTGAGGCTGAAGAAGATGAAGAGATTTTAAGTGATCTTGGGCTCTTAAAAAAATAGTTTGCAAAGTGAATGGTAATAAAAAGTCGCCCTGTGGGCGAAAATTCTCAAGATTTTGCAGTTTTGGTGCCCGAGGCAGGAATTTACTTGCACTAAAGTGCGAGTAATTCATAACTCGTCGTCTCGGACAATCTAAAACAAGTTTTAGATTGTCGCTCGTCTCCTCGTATGAGTGAACCTGCGGTTCACTCCTGCCTCAAGCTATTAAGCATAAAATATGACCCTGAAGGGTCATTTTTTATGCTTGGTGCCCGAGGCAGGACTTGAACCTGTATGGTAATAATACCACTAGCACCTGAAGCTAGCGCGTCTACCAATTCCGCCACTCGGGCACTCTATTATTATAACATTCTTTGCTTAGTAATGATAGTGCCAGCTTTGCCTTTTAGAGCTTCTTTTAAATGGTCGATATCAGTTATGATGCCAATCCCACCTTGATTAGCAAATTCGGAAGCAGCTTCAATTTTTGGCAACATTGAGCCTGCTTTGAAATAACCGAAATCTTTGATACTTTCGATTTCTTTTACGGTAGTGCGACCGAGAGCTTTGGCTTCGGGAGTGTTGAAATTAATAAATGCATTTGGAACGGCTGTTACTGAGACGAAAATATCAGCTTTGATGAGTTCGGCTAGTTTTTCGGCGGCATAATCTTTATCGATGACGGCGTCGATGCCTTTGAGGCGACCTAAGACTTTGGTACGATAAACTGGGATGCCGCCGCCGCCAGCAGCAATAACGATAACATCGTCGTTCAAAAGCTCGATAATTGTTTTCTTTTCAACTATATCAACTGGCATGGGCGAAGCGACGACGCGGCGCCAACCACGTCCGGCGTCTTCTTTGACGGTCCAACCGTTTTTCTTGGCTAGAGCTTTGGCTTCGGCAGCAGAATAGAATTGCCCAATCGGTTTAGTAGGATTTTTGAAAGCAGAATCTCTGCGGTCTACTACGACTTGGGAAATAACGGTGGCAATTTTTTTGTTTTTGCCGTCTTTTAGAAATGCATTATTGATGGCTTGAGTGAGCCAATAGCCAATTTGACCTTGGCTCATGGCTACAGCGGTTTCAAGTGGCATGGCAGGAGCTTTGTCGGTAGCAGCGTTTTCTTCGTGAATTAAAATGTTGCCAACTTGTGGGCCATTGCCGTGTGCGACGACGATTTCGTAGTAGTTTGATAAATTCGCGATCGCTTCGCCAACTTCTTCAGCGATTTTTTTCTGAGCTTCGGCTGTAGCTTCACCATTTTTTTGGAGAGCATTGCCGCCGAGTGCAATTACAATTCGTTTTTTTGCCATACGTATATTATATCATAATGCTTGTGGATAAAATATGTTTTGACGTGATAGAAAATGCTTGTGTTTTTTTTGAAAATATATATAATGTTTGTTATGGAAGACTACACTTTAGGGCATCAAGTGCCAACTAAAAAAGATTTTCTGGATACGGCTGATTTTGATCAGTCGGAAATCATGGATATTATTAAAACTGCGCGAATCGTAAGAGATTACATTAAAGATGGTGGCTATTTGAATTCGATGTTCCATAAGAGCCTTGCGATGATTTTTGAACAAAAATCAACGCGGACGCGAGTGTCGTTTGAGGTTGCGATGGAACAACTAGGTGGACATGCTTTGAATCTAGCGCCGGGGGCGATTCAATTAGGTGCACATGAAACGATTGAAGATACGGCAGTAGTGCTTGGACGGATGTGCGATATGATTATGTCGAGAGTGGATCGGCATGAATCCATTGCTGCTCTTGCTAAATATGCTAAAGTTCCAGTTTTGAATGGTATGAGTGAACGCGTGCATCCAACACAAGGTGTTGGTGATATGATTACGATTTTTGATCATTGGCCGGAAGGAAAGAAAGCGAGTGATATAAAGGTAATTTTTGCGGGCGATGCAACACAAGTTTGTAACACGCTTTGTGACATGACGACTAAGATGGGTATGAATTTTGTGCACTATGGGCCAGAAAACCATAAAATCACAGATGAGTGGCTGGAGATTGGCCGGAAGAATGCAGAAAAATATGGTGGCTCGGCCATTTGGTCAGAAGATCCGGAATGTCTAAAAGGCGCAGATTTTATTTATACAGATGTTTGGTATGGTCTCTATGATAAAGAAACACCGAAGGAAGTTTATATGAAGGATTTTTATCCAAAGTATCAAGTAAATGATGAGATGATGGCAATGACTGGAAATCCAAATTGTAAGTTTATGCATTGTTTACCAGCAAATCGAAATGAGGAAGTGACGGATTCGGTAATCGATAGTCCAAATTCGATTGCTTGGGATGAAGCAGAGAATCGTCTGACTGCGCAAAGGGGGCTTGTATTGTATTTTGGCCGAGTAGCTCAAGCTACGCTCGATTTTATTAAACAACAAAAGGAGGCTAAATAATGCCAAAGAAAAAATATAAATTCAGGCTGTTTTCTGCAGTGCTTGCAACGGTCTGTATAATTCTGGTGGCGGATGCGGTTGCGCCGACAGCGTCGATTGGACACTCGATGTATATCTGGTGGGCTATCATGCTGATTGGTTTTTTCGTACCGTATGCGTTGATCTCGGCGGAACTAGGTACACAGTATCCGTCTGAAGGTGGGATGTACACCTGGATCAAGAAAGCCTTCGGTAAGAAATGGGCTGGTAGAGTAGCTTGGTTCTACTGGGTAAATTATCCGCTGTGGATTGCATCTCTAGCTGATCTTATTACGAGTCTTCTTATGACGATGCTCGGCGTGGAGATGGAAATGTGGATGGTGCTCGCAATTCAGTTAGCTTATGTGGCGTTGATTACGATTCTCGGAATGCTCCGAATTTCGCAATCTGACTGGGTGGCGAATATCGGTGCTATCATCAAAATCTTAATTCTTGGTGGCATCGGTGCATTAGGTATCTACATTTTGGTCACTAAAGGTACGGCAAATCCAGTGGAAGGATGGCAAGATTTTGTGCCACTAATGGGTACCGATGGTGGTTTTGACTGGGCTGGTCTGTCGTTTGTGTCGCTCATTATCTTTAATATGCTTGGTTTTGAGGTGGTGGGCACATTCTATGACGATATGGATAAGCCGAAAAAACAAATACCACAAGCTATCATCTTAGGTGGTATTTTAATTGCAATCTTTTACATTTTGCCTTCATTTGCTCTTGGTGTGGGCACGGAATTTTCAGAAATTTCGACCGATACTGGGCTTCTAGATGCTTGGCAAATTCTATTGTCAAATGCTGGTTTTGAAGCCGCAGCGATTGAAGCAATTATTGTAACTGTAGGCGGTCTGTTTATATTAACCTTGATTTCAAATGTTTCTTCATGGAACTTTGGAGTATATTCTGTGATTGCTTATGCAGCAGAAGATGGTATGTTCCCGAAGTCTTGGGCAAAGCGAAATAAAGACGGCGTTCCTTATATGGTTGGTATTTGGACCGGTATTGTGGCAGCATTACTTTCTGCTGCTGGGGTGTTTATTGCATACGTACTACCTGAAATGGGTGTTGATGAGGAATTCCTTGAAGGTTTTTCAAATATGTTCTGGGCATTCTTCTCGCTATCTCTAGTGTGTTTGCTTTTGTCTTACATCCCAATGTTTGCAGCATTTATCAAATTGCACAAGAAGGGTCAACAGGTTAAGAATGGTTATTGGGTCAAAGCTGGTCCGGCTTTACGTTGGATTATGGGTTTGGTGCCATTATTCTTGCTGTTCATTTCGTTGTTCTTTACTTTGGTAATTTATCCAGACGATTTTGCTTTGACATGGGAAGAAAACAATGTATTGATTATTTCTACGATAGTTTGTATCGTGATTGGCGAATTATTGGTTCTGAATATGTCTAGGAAAGATAAGCAAAAAAAATTAGCACGTCGAAAGTAAAAGCATAACGATAAAATAGTGTATAATAAGTAGTGAGAGGGTAGGTCTCACTACTTTTTAATAAAATGGAGGTTATATGAAATTAAACTCAACACCAAAACAAGATGGTTTCTTTATGCCGTCGGAGTTAGCCCCGCATAAGTGTACGTATCTTTTATGGCCAGAACGTCCAGATAACTGGCGAGACGGTGCGAAACCGGCGCAAAAGGCATTTAAAGAAGTGGTAGAAAAAATCGCTAAGCATGAGCCAGTTGTTTTGGGTGTAAATCAATCGCAATATTCGCATGTCCTAGGTATGAACATGAAAAACGTATCAGTAGTAGAAATTTCAAATAATGACTCTTGGATTCGTGATACTGGTGCGACGATGGTGGTAAATGGTCAAGGTGAAATGCGTGCGGTAGATTGGTGCTTTAACGGTTATGGTGGGCTCGTGAATGGTATTTATTTCCCGTGGGATCTAGATGATGCGATTGCGGCAAAAATGGCGGCAATTGAGAAAGTTGATCGTTATCGGACGGACGATTTTGTACTAGAGGGTGGTTCGGTGCATTCGGATGGTGAAGGCACTTTGCTTGTGACTGAGGAGACTCTTCTAGACGAAGGTCGCAATGGCGATAAGATAAAAGAAGAAATTGAAAAGTATCTTTTGGATTACTGTGGGGCAGAAAAAGTCTTGTGGCTTCCTTATGGTGTATATAAGGATGAAGATACGAATGGCCACGTAGATAATATTTGTCAGTTTGTAGCACCAGGAAAAGTAGTCCTAGCTTGGGAAGATAATCCGAATGATCCGCAATATGAAAGATCAATGAAAGATTTAGAATACTTGCAATCAGTAACAGACGCAAAAGGTCGGCAGCTTGAAGTTGTAAAAATACATGTACCAAACGTAGTAACGATTACGAAGGAAGAATCAGAAGGCGTGGATGTAGTAGAGGGAACGTTCCCACGCAATGAGGGCGATCGTTTGCCAGCATCATATATTAATTATTATAACTGTAATGGTGCAATTATTTTGCCGATATTTAATGATCCGCATGATGCTGAGGCAGTGGAGACACTCCAGAATTTGTTCCCAGACCGCGTGATTGAAACGGTCTATGCACGTGAGATATTACTTGGTGGTGGCAATATTCATTGTATTACACAACAAGTGCCTAAAGTTTAAACATTCTTCCAAGGGAAAAATTTAGCAAAAAAGGCTAGTTAGAAAATCGAAACGGAAATGAATTCCGTTTCGATTTTTGTTTATGACTTTTTGGTTCCGTCGGAATCAAAAAGATGATATAATGTGTTTATGGATAAATTATCGTATGATGGGCCGATAGTTTTGGCTATACTTGATGGGGTGGGACTAGCACCGGATGGTCCTGGTAATGCCGTATCGAAAGCACGAACGTCATTTCTAGGTGAGGCTGCGCGTGACTATCCGCACGTGGCTTTGAATGCTTCGGGCGAATACGTGGGGCTTTTGCCTAATCAGATGGGTAATTCTGAGGTAGGACATAATACAATTGGTTCTGGCCAGGTTTATAAGCAAGCGATTGCACATATTGAAAAAGCGTTTTCTTCTGGTGAGATTTGGAAAGCTGAAGCATGGCAAAGTGCTTTGACACGAATTAAAAGCGAAAATATGTCCGATTCTAGGCAAGCCACGTTGCACTTTGCGGGAATCTTTTCGGATGGTGGAGTGCATAGTCATATTTCACATTTAGAACAAATGGTAGAAAAAGCCTATACAGCAGGTATACGTAAAATGCGGGTACACGCAATCTTTGATGGGCGAGATGTGCCGCCACAATCAGAGCCGAAGTTTGTTAGACGATTTGAGGATTTTGCGAAAAGATTTGCGGACGCTGATATTAGAATTGCTTCGGGCGGGGGAAGAATGGTTGCAGTAGCTGATCGCTATGAGAACGATTGGCAAGTAGTAGCGCGTGGCTGGGATATGATGGTAAACGGTGAAGCAAATTATTTTTTTCATACAGCGGAAGAAGCAATTAACACTTTGAGACGGTTAGACCCAAATGTACAAGATCAGTATCTACCGCCTTTCGTAATTGTAGATGAGGATGAGCAACCAGTGGGAAGAATAGAAAAAGGCGATGCTCTTATATATTTCGACTTTAGGGCAGATCGAGCAATTGAAATTGCACAAGCTTTTACATATTGGGACTTTCCATATTTTAATCGTGGCTCGTACACGCCGGATGATGTGTACTTTGTAGGTATGACTGAATATAACGCCAACACACATGTACCGGAGCATCGTTTGGTAGAACCGATTCGAATTAATGAGACTCTAAATAGGTTTTTGGGAGAAAAGGGTATTTCGCAATTAGCAGTGAGTGAGACCGTGAAGTTTGGGCATATTACATATTATTTTAATGGTAATAGCTACGAAAAAGCGTCTGGGGAGGAGTTTATTCAAATCGATTCTTATACGGAGCCATTTGAGACGAGGCCTTGGATGCGCGCAGCAGAAATAACGGATGCCGTGATCGATAGCTTAGACAAATACAAGTTTATACGAATTAATTATCCAGGCGGTGATATGGTGGGACATACGGCGGATATTAATGCAACAATTATTGCAATGGAAGCAATTGATCTTTGTTTAAAACGGATTTATGATCAGGTGCGAGAAAAAGGCGGATGCTTGATTGTCGTGGCAGATCATGGCAATGCAGAAGAGCTTTTAGACCAGAATGGTCAGCCTAAAACTTCGCATACCACAAACAAAATACCTTGTATTATTTGTGACGACACTGCTAATAGGAATTATTATCAATTGGCACCTTTGACCGAACCTGGGTTAGCAAATTTGGCGGCAACTATAGCGACGCTACTAGGTCTAGGGGACTTTCCGGCAAGCTGGCAGGAATCACTAATTAGAGTTAATTAAATATGTAAAAAAAATCGGAGCTTCTCGCTCCGATTTTTTGTTGGTGTTAATCTTTATCTTTACTGACTGTGTAGAAGTGTTTACCGTCTAAAGTGTAATATTCAAGTACTCCGTCATCATTTTTGGCGGTGAAGTAGTTTTCGTAGACGCTTTGGATGTTGATATCTTCTACGATGTTTTTGTGGTTTTCTACATCGATTAGATCGTAGTTGTCGTTTTCTAGACGACCAGTCCAGAGGTTGCGACCAACTGCGGTGCTGCGATGGTAGAGACTTTCGTATTTATAATCGGAAATCCAGGAAAGGGTTTCGTCGGCAACGGCGTAGTTGCCTTCGTCGTTTCTGAATTCATAACCACCATCTCTGGAGCTAATGTGTCTGGCGGTATATTCGCCGACTTGGTTGCCGCTGGTATCGATGAGATAGTATTTGTTTTCTTCGTCGGATACAATGGCGTGATGGTTTTTGTCAAAGAGGGAATAAATATCCTTAAAATCGTGATTAAAGGCGACACTACCATCAAGATTATAAAAATTGGCCTTTTTGTCTTGTTCAATAGCATAATAGTTTTCAAAGAGAATGCCACTAGCTGCTATGTCAGCGTTTTCGATGGTTTTGATTTTCTCGCCATTTTGCCAAATTTCGACGGCGTTCTCCTTGTTCCTATAAGCGAAATTATTGGTATCTTTGAGATCGAGATAAGTACTAACACGTCGCTCAATCTTGTATTCATTATTCAGAAGAGCAAGCTCTGAATAATTATCATAGCCAATGACATTATTGTCCATCGTGATGGAGTAGTATTTTAGCTCATCGAGATCGTAAAGTTGACCATTCGCAAGGAGTTTATATTTATCGCTATCGTTATACTTTTCAAGTATGATGATTGAACGATCGTCAGAAACGCTGTCAAATCTGTAGCTGGAATCGTCTTCGAAGGTGGCGAGAGTATTGTTATTGCGGGCGTCAAAGATGACATTTTGATTGCCATAGTGGAAGGAGCCAAAGTCGTTTGAACTGCTGAGCTTGACGGATTCTTTGTCGTTGGTAACATCGATTGATGTAATAAGATTTCCGTTGCAGGTGTAGACGTTGACTTTTTCTTTGGATTCGATTACAGCAAATGGACTCGATGAATTACTAGTACTGATTTCGAGATCTTCGCCTTCTTGTATAACTGAACCGTTGCCGGTCAGAACTTGGTAGGTTTTAGTGTTGCCATCTTGGGCGAGGTAAAGCCCGCCTTTTGCGGTGATTGAACCGTACTTGCCAAATTCAACAGACACATTGCCGTTTTCGTCTATGATACCTGGTTGCTTATCTTTATAAACGTAGGCATATCCAGCGATAAAGTCGCTATGGTTGTCGTATTCGTCTTCAGTAAGGCGATTGCCGTCAGCATTCCAAAGGGTATATTTGCCGTGATCAAAAATAAAGAACGATCTGCTGTAGCTGAGACTAGCTCGGGGATCGGATGGATCGAGATTGTTATTGCAAATTACGGCAATGATGATGCCGATAATTGCAAGGACAGCCGCAACGACTGCGCAAATAATGAATGGTTTTTTGGATTTGGATTTAGTTTTGGTTTTGGCGTCGGCTATTTGGTCGGCGGTTTTGGTATTGCCTGAATCTGGCTCTTTAGGAGCGGATTTAGATTCGGCTTTTTTAGGTTGTGATTTAGCCATATTAACTCCTATTTATAAAGTTATTATAACAAAAATCCTCAGTTTAGGAGATATTTTGTTTGCTATATTAATTATTGGATTCAGAGAATTTTAATATTTTGTCATCTGTATAGTAGACGTAAACTCCTTCGCCTTCAGCTGTCGAGACTACACATCTGACCGAGACTCTAATATCATCTTCGAGCTTTTCGCATGATATAATACCATTAATTTCGGTTTCTTCATCTGCTGTGATAGTTTTGCCGCTTTCGTCTTTGATGGTAAATTTGTTATCTTCTACTTCGGCGGTGCCAATTTCTTCGACTTTCATTTCTGGCTCACCAGTCTCCTGTTTATTTGAGTCGTCATCTGAATTGTCGGTGTCTTTGGCGGTGTCTGGGTTTGGTTGGGGTTGAAATAGGATGACTCCTACGGCAACGGCCGCTCCAACGGCTAGGAGAACAAGTATACACGCCAATATAATGGTGGTAGTTTTGCTTTTTTTTGATTTTGCTGGAGTGGGTGCTAATTCTGGAGTTGGTTCTGGTGTTGCAGCTAGTGGTGGTGTAGGTGCGTTGTTTGGAATGCTTGATCTATCGTCTGGGCTGGCATTTGCATTATTTTCATTTACGCTATTATCCGTATTTGGTTGCATGATTCCTCCATTATTCTTATGCTTACCATTATAGCACGACTATGCTATAATGAAGCAAAAGTGGAGGTAGTTATGTTAAAAATAAAAGGCCAAAAAAGAGATCCATTAGTTCCGCATATTAGTATTTCGGCACTATTTTCTTTATCTAGTTTCCGGCATTTAGATGATGTAGTGGTAAGCCAAAAAGAAATTGATTTTACGAGACGTGAGCTAAAAAATGATCAGAAAGTGATGGCGAAAGCGTTTTTGGCGCTCGGGATTAAATCTGGCGATATTATTTTGGTGGCGACAGGACGTTCGATGTATGAAAATATTTTGATATTTTTGGCGGCGAACCGGATTGGTGCGATAGTTGCGTTTTTGGACGAAAAGACGCCACGTGATACGCTCATACATTATTTGGATGAATTTAAATCATCACTTGCAATTGTGTATAAATACAGTGATAAACGTATTAAGGAGCTGAAGCATGATGCTCAGTATGTAAAAAATGTGATAAATTTGGATGGGAGAACGGTG
>JAFWIK010000019.1 GCA_017514905.1 Candidatus Saccharimonadota bacterium | reverse complement strand
CACTCACGATATCGCGCGCTACACTATCGCGGAATACATGAGTCGCATTCATAAAGAAGTATATGAGCCAGATGGTCGCTGACATCCTGGTGATAAACCGGTTCGTCCAGAAGGAATCAAGACTTTGGCTATTAATGGCAGGACTGACATTTGGCCAAGCTGGTTTAATGCTACTAAGAACTCTGGTGTAATGAGAGAAAAACTCACCTTCAACCGCTACAACCATTTGCTAGCTTCGGGCTGTACACCAGAAGATTACAAGATTGAGGTAGATGTCACTAAAACTATTGATCCAATGACTGGAAACAGCGTCTACAGTGTGCCAGAACCATACAATCGCGACAAGAATGATACTTGTGACTATGATCCACCTCAGTTATCGCTTTCTACTACTGGCTGTAAGATCTTCGCAAACATCAAAAAAGGTTCTTACGATCTAACTGGCGCGACTATCTATATTAACGGTGTAGAAAAAGGTGCCGTGGCTCTAGGTGGTGGTTCAATTTATACCCTTACCGGCGATGAAACCTCAGCTCGTCTCGATGTTACCGATTCCGCTGGCTACGTTGCCTCAAGCGAGGTCAAGTTACAATCTTCCGGTTGTAAAAAACCAGAAGAAAGCTCTACCCCGCCAGTAGATGACAACTCTACTAATGAATAGTTAGCCTCTTACGATTTTGGCAAAGATCATTTTACCGGCAGAAGTTTCGTGAAATCTCTCAAACTCTACGGTAATATCTTTGCCAATTTTATTGGCAGCTCGGTCTACTACCACCATGGTTCCATCAGGTAAATGTCCAATGCCTTGCCCACGGTTCGCACCTTTTTCAACAATCTTTAGTTTAATCTTGGCGCCCGGCAAAAATTCAGTTTTAACCGCCAAAGCAAGATCATTAATGTTTAGCGTCTCGATTTTTTCAGCTTCCGCGACCTTGATTAAATTATAATCAATGGTCATGACTACACCTTTGTTCTCTTTGGCAAATTTCAGAAGTTCGTCATCGACTTTTTTCTTCCCGTCGCCATCATCTACGATTTCGGTGTTGACTTCCACCACTCGCTCCAGTTCAGAAACATTATTCAATCCGTTCCTGGCACGATTACGTTTTTCATTGTCCTTGCCGTCGGCAAGAAGCTGGAGTTCCCTTAGTACACTTTTTAGAATAATTAAATCTCCATCAATAAAACCGGTTCTGGCGATATTTAAAATTCTACCATCAATTAGAACTGAAGTATCGACATAAATCTTCCTTGTCCCACTTCGCATCGGTTTATATTTTCGCACCATAATAAAGGTTGTCTCAGATAAAATCATCAGACTAATAATCAAAATTAAAAAATCCATAATATGGTTATTATATCATATTTAACTATTTGACTAGATCAGTGCCATATTTAACGGCGTGCAAATGATTTTGAGCTAGAACTGCTTCGTACTTCGCCACCAGATCAGCTCGCTTAGCCAGCCTTGCGACGTCAATCGCTAAATCGTATCGCGACGCTCCGTTTCTTCTTAGCATTTCAAACGGCGTAGTGGTAGAACCTTCCTCAATGAAGCCATGCACACGGAGCCGTCCCCGAGCAGTATAGTTCTCCAAAATATTTTCGAGCGTTTCAGGGTAGCCGTGAAAATTCGCAATGATAGGTTTGTTTCTGGTGAACATTTCGTTGAATTTATCCTTAGATAGTTTGTTTTTTACGGTGCCAATTCCACGGTAAGTTAGAGCGTTAATGCCTACGAAACGAATCTTGATCTCCGGCAAATCCTGTTTCAAAATCTTAATCGCTTCTAGTGCTTCATGTGAAACGATGTCGCCAGCCGCAGTGAAGATAACATCCGGATTCTTTTCCGATGCAAATTGAAAAATCGATGCTCCGCCGTTATGGAATTGGAATCCAGCGTGATGTGAATCAATGTAACGCGGCCTTTCGTTTTTATCGAATGTTGTAAGATTTACAACATTCTTTGAATTAATCATATAGAAATATGCCTCTTCGGCTGCTACGTCGTCAATTGGGAAGATACAATTGGCCAGCCCCGAAGGCACAGATAAAAGCTGCGAGATGAGTGCTGGTGATTGGTGGGTGAAACCATTATGGTCTTGTCGCCAACAGACTGAAGTGGAGAGCAGGTTCACAGCCGGCAAAGGTTTTCGCCACTCAACTTTTTGAGATTGTTTGATAAATTTCATGTGCTGGAGCAGTTGCGATGTGATAATTGGCAAGAATGCTTCATAGCTTCCAAGCATGGCCTTTTCGCCGTTCATTAAGTGGCCAGTCATTAAGCTAAATAAAACGTTTTCAGACAGCATTTCTACGATGCGACCGTTAGCATCCTCAGGCAAATCCCACGGCTCCTCGCGTAAACTTCCCCAAGCCCTCTTCTCTACGTCAAAGATTTGATCGAATTTGTTAGAGGTGGTCTCATCAGGCGAAAAGAAGTAGAAGTGCAGGTCTTTTTTAAACTCAGCTGTAAGGAGCTCGCCAATTCTTTTAGCGGCAGAATACTTTTCTAAACCAGGATTATCTACACGCTCTATCATTTTAGGATCTCCTCAAACAATTCTTTTGGACGATAGCTTTCTAGCCACTCTTCTAGAATATGCAATTCGCTTTCGTCGGTCTTAGCATTTTTCAAAGGAATTTGGTGCGACTCATGGTAGCGGGTCGGCCCACCCTCGCCTTTCTCCGTTCGCATAATATAGAATAATGCTTCGTGACTTTTCTCAAGGGCCGTTTGGAATTCACTGGTATCATCTCCGTTTATTTCAATTGGCTCAAAACCAAATCCGCGAATTAGCTCATTTAATTCCCTTTCGGATTTGCGAGCATAGATTGAAGGCGCGGATATTTTATAGCCATTCAAATGTAAAATCGGTAAGACCTTACCATTTTTGGAAGCGCTAAGCAGTCGATGCAAGTTTAAAGAATCAATCGCGGTAGCGGTTTCTAATTCTCCGTCTCCCACAAGCACCGCAATGGTTTTTTCGGAATGGCCAAGGCTGAGTCCGTAAGCATTAGCAAGAGCGTAACCCAGTTCTCCACCTTCCGTGATGACGCCAGGTGTGATGGGGCTAGCGTGACTCGGGAATCCATCTGGCCAGGAAAACTCTCGACAAAGATATTTTAAGCCGGTTTTTGTTACTGTGGCTTTTTGATCGACTTTTTCAAGCGCATGGTCTAGCCACAAATTTGCGTTTAATGCCGGATATCCATGCCCTGGGCCTAGGACGAAACTAAAATTCTGATCATCATTATAGTATTGCTTTAAATTAGCATAGGCGACATTGATTCCGTGGCAGGTGCCCCAATGCCCAAGTAGCCTTGGTTTAACATCATCAAAACTGAGTTTTCTTTCTAACAAAAAATTGTCCTGCAGAAAAAGCTCAGCCACGCACAAATAATCGCAAATGCGAATTCGCTTTTTGATTTCTTCAATTTCAGAAATACCCACCGTGCTCACTACCTAATTATACCGCAAGCATTTTTTTAGCACAACCCGTTGACAAAAAAGGATAAGTAGTTATATACTAAGAATAGTTAATGAGTGAGAGGTAAAGCATGGAGGCCATGTCAACAAAGAGTAATTATTCAAAAAGCATAAAAAAGTATATCGTTGCTTTTTTATTTTTGTTTATTACATTTTTCTTGGCGTTTCTTGCTTCTACTAACGTTTCCGCTGCAGCTGGCACACTCACCATTTCTATTCCAGACACTATCTCGCTAGATATTCTCCCTTCTACTTCTGGTACTTTTGCTTCTACCTCATCAAATATCACAGTTAGAACTACTTATGCTCATGGCTATACACTCGGTATAGCTGCAAGTACTGCAAATAGTAATGCTTTAATTAATACAACTAGTAGCTCTAAGACTATACCTTCTATTACTTCTGCCATTTCAGAATCTACTTTTTCATCCAGT
>JAFWIK010000018.1 GCA_017514905.1 Candidatus Saccharimonadota bacterium | reverse complement strand
ATATTTTTATATCAATCGATGAGCGGTGATGCGGCGTCGGGAGAGGCGGAGTTTAAGGCTAAAGATTCGGAGATCGTAACAAATAAAGGTGACAGTTTTTATGTGACGAATACGACGGCGGTGATTGACCTGACGAATAATACTATTATAAATAATGATGCTTCGGGAAATTTTCTGAGGATTCAAAAAGACTCGTGGGGGAATTCTGATAGTAATGGTGGAACGGTGACGCTGAATATGACGAACCAAAACGCAACAGGCGATATTGTGGTGGATGAGATTTCGAGCCTTACGATGAACCTTTCAGATGGTTCGTCGTTTAAGGGTGTGATCAATAATAGTAATACGGGCGAAGTGACACTAAAGCTAGATAAAACAAGTAAGATTACTTTGACAGGCGATACTTACGTGAAATCACTCGAAAATGCTGATACAACAAACAGTAATATTAATTTGAATGGATATAAGCTATACGTGAACGGGGTTGAATTAGAATAATTTTGAATGGCGCATCTAAAGATTATTTGATATGATTGAATAAAATAAATTGGAGATTTATGATGGCAAAAGTTTATTATTCAAAAGAGATTTCACCAAAGGCTTTAATGCGAGTTTATGAGGCGCTAGGGGTGAAGCTTGGTGGTAAAGTGGGAGTGAAGGTATCGACAGGTGAAAAAGGTGCAAAGGGATATTTAAAGGCAGATTTGATTGGACCGTTTGTGAAATCTCTAAATGGAGTGATTGTGGAATGCAATACGGCTTATACAGGTGCTAGGAATAATGTTTCAGATCATATGGAGGTAGCGAAGGAACATGGGTTTACTTCGTTTGCGGAAGTGGATATCATGGATGCGGAAGGGGAGATAAAAATTCCAGTGAAGAAGGGGAAGCATCTGAAGTATGATTTGCTAGGGTCTCATTTTGATAATTATGATTCGTTTGTGAATTTGGCACACGGGAAGGGACATATGATGGGGGGATTTGGTGCGAATTTGAAAAACCAGTCGATCGGTTTTGCGTCGCGAGAAGGGAAGGCATATATTCATTCGTGTGGAAAAACGAAAAGCCCGAAGCTTTGTTGGTTATCTCGACATGAGCAAATTGATTTTATTGAATCAATGGCGGAAGCAGCAACAGCAGTGGCGGATTATTTGAAAGATTGCGACAAGCCGATTGTATATATTACGGTGATGAATGCGCTATCAACATCATGCGATTGTGATGCAAATCAAGATGATCCGGTGATGGAGGATTTGGGAATTGTGGCATCGTTAGATCCGGTGGCGAATGATCAAGCGTTTATTGATATGGTGTGGGCGTCTAAGGATCCGGGAGCTGAACTTTTGAAGGAAAGAATTGATTCGAGGCTAGGGCGTGAGATTTTACCATATGCGGAATCGCTAGGATTAGGCAAAAGGGAATATGAGCTAGTGGAGGTGTAAGATGTTGATAGTGAAATTTTTGGTTCAGAATATGAAAGGCAAAACATATAAGTCTGGAGAGAAAAATGAAAATTGAGTATTTAGGGCATTCGTGTTTTAAACTGGGTGATGAATTGGTAATTGATCCATATAAAGATGGGTCGGTGCCGGGGCTTTTGCCACTTCGGACATCGGTGGCGAAAGTGATTTGCACGCATGGGCATCCAGATCATAGTGGAGTAGAGTGCGTAGAGATTAATGGTAAGTCATGTGACTTGAAGATTAACGAAGTCGCGAGCTGGCATGATGATAAGCAGGGTGCGCTTAGGGGACCGAATACGATATTCGTGATTACTTCTGATACGGGTGAGAAATTGGTGCATCTGGGCGATCTAGGACATTTTCCTAATGATTCACAACTTAGTGCGATTTCGAATGCGGATTATTTACTGATTCCGGTGGGTGGGTATTACACGATTGATGCTTCAACTGCGGTGAAAATTTGTGAGGCTGCACAGCCGAAGTGTATTATACCAATGCATTATCGGACAGCTAATTCGGGGTATCCGGAAATTGCTATGGTGGATGAGTTTTTGAAACTTTGCGAAGAGGCTGGAATTTCTGATAAAGTCAAAGTAATGCAAAATGAATGAAATAAATAAATACCAGGATTTAAGAACTGAGCTTGCTGGTGAGTCGGATGAAGAATATCGCGAATTTGCGATGAAGGGAATTTTTAGCGAGAGGCCGTTCATTGGGGTGAGGATTCCGAAGATCCGGGAGATTGTTAGAAGAGTACCGAAGGATAAAGTTTCGGAGTTTATCGAAGTAGAGCCGATTGCGATTGAAGAAGTGTTGGCGCGGGGAATGTTGATTTGCCGGCTGAATTATAATGAGATGCTCGAGCAGTTTGATTCGCAGATTTCTTATATTGATAATTGGTGTACGTGCGATATTTTTTGCTCGGGAGTTTCGAAACTAATTAAAAAGCATCGGAAAGAATTCTTAGACTCTAAGATTGATAAGCTGATTGAAAGCAAAGCGGAGTTTTCGGTAAGAGCTGGGCTGGTACTTTTGAAAGTTGGCTACGTAGATTCTGATTATTTGAATGTGATATTTGATAGAGTGGAAAGATTGGCGGGTCGCAAAGAGTATTATGTGCGGATGGCGATAGCATGGCTGCTTGCGGAATGTTTTATCAAGTTTCCAGCGGCGACTACCGGGTATTTGGTGGCGTCGAGTTTACCAAAGTGGACGTTTAATAAAACGATTTCGAAAGTTTGCGATTCGTACCGAGTAGAGCCGGAAGAAAAAGAAATGCTGAAAAAGATGAGAAAAACTGCGGTAAATGGAGCGAGTAGTAAAGAGACCTTGGTGCAAGGTAAAAGATGAAGTGATATAATATTGGTAAGTGATAAGGAGGAGAGTTTTTGATATGTATAAGAAAGAATTTATGGAAATTGCTGTCAGTGAGGCTAGGAAGGGGTTTTTGAATGGTGATGGAGGGCCGTTTGGCGCGGTGATTGTGAAAGACGGCGAGGTGGTGGCTTCGGGTCATAATCAGGTGCTGAAAAATAATGATTCGACT
The DNA here is from genome assembly GCA_017514905.1 of Candidatus Saccharimonadota bacterium. GTDB lineage: Bacteria > Patescibacteriota > Saccharimonadia > Saccharimonadales > Saccharimonadaceae > Nanosyncoccus. Next base: position 10,198 of record JAFWIK010000018.1, on the reverse strand, counting down.
TGCCACGGCGAAATCGACGCGATTAGGAAAGCGGAACAGAAACTTCAGACGTACGATTTGTCAGGATGCCAGATTTATACGACGGGTGAGCCGTGTGGGATGTGCCTAGCGGCAATTTTGTGGGCGAATATTGATAAGGTATATTACGGTTGCAGTTTGAAGGATAATGAAAAAATTGGGTTTCGGGACGATAAAATTGATAAGCTGCTGGATCGAGATGATAAATTATATGGGAGTCTACTAGAGCAAAAAGAGCGAGAAGAATGTTTGAAGCTGTTTAAAGAATATAAGAAATCGGAGAGGGTGATTTATTAATTAGACGGATTTTTTGGAGGGGGTTGTAATTAGACTTTATCCATGATAGTAAAGAGGTGGGTTGGAGAAGTTTTTGTTTGCGAGAAACGTAGATTCCCCTAGAAGGGAGCGGATTATTTAATGGGCATGGTGCGGTGGATCCGCTCCGTAAAGGGGGGATTTATGCGTTGATGTTCTAGATAAATCTTGGCTGCCGTCCTCCCGACGAAAACAAAAACGAAAGGAGGTGCGCTATGGAAATAGAGTGTTACTTTTATTTCAAACTAAGGCGCAAGCCAAAAACAAAAAAGGTTACTGTTGTTATTGACGAACAGTAACCACTTCAATAACCAAAGGTAGAATTCTAGATCCTTCTACCCCTACCTACCATTATACTAATGGTAGGTAGGTCCGTCAAGATTGTTTAAAAAAGTGTTGATTTATTTGTACAACGGTAGTAGAATATGTTGTATAAAATAATCAACAGGAGGGTTATGAAATTTAATGTTTTCTTCAAGAAGAAAAGAATGGAGATTGGTACGGTGCGACAATTTGCGAAAAAGAGTGGGCTGGATTTGGCATATGTGTCGAGACTTGAAAATGGAGTAATTTTGCCACCAAAGGATGAAAAAAAGCTGAAAAGAATAGCTTTGGCTTTAGGAATCAAAAGAAATTCTGGAGAGTGGCAGGAATTTATGGATTTGGCCGCAATAGCGAAAAATGAATTACCAAAAGATTTACATGATGATGAAAAGATTGCAAATTTTTTACCGGCTTTTTATCGAACTCTTAGAAAAAAAGAATTGAGCGAAAAGGAATTAAAGGATTTATTAGAGTTAATAAAAAGATCTGGAAAGGAGGGGTAAAAAGTTATGTCTTATTATGATGAAAGTGGGCAGATTCCGTTTTTAGGTAAGGCAGAGATTTCGGATAAGGTGAATGAAGTGTTGGATGAATGTTGGAATGGAATTTTCCCAGTCAATTTAGAATCAGTTTGTGATTATCTAGGGATTTCGTTATTTCCTGTAGCTGAGCTGTCAAAAAAGTATAATGTTGATGCTTTCGTTTCAGCAAGTTTTAGAATCCTTTATGTGGATGAAAAGAGTTATAGAAATGAAAGCTATAGGTATAGATTTAGTGTAGCGCATGAATTAGGACATTTAGTATTACACAGAGAATACTATTCGAATAGGATAGATAGTTTCGAAGATTGGTTGGGGCTTTCGCCACATGCAGATAACAGCTATGTTGAGTTTCAAGCAAATTATTTCGCAGGGAATTTACTTGTCCCGGAGATTGAATTAATAAAGTTTATGGATAGGGGATTTAGCGGGAACTTTGAAAAGAATTGTTGGAAAGCGACTCATAAAGATTTTAGAAATAAATTAGGCATGGCAAAAACTTTTTTTAAGGTTTCTGATCAAGTGATAGCAAGAAGGATGCGAGATGTATTTCTTGGCGCAGAAAGATTTGATGAGATAGAAAATGCGATGCAAAGTTCATAATAAAAAAAGGAGGTAAAATGTCATCCAGAAATAATTCTATTAAATTGCAGTTATTATGGGAAAATGGTAGAAGATGTGCTATTTGTGGGAAAAAGATCCGGAATCTTGATGAGTTAACTGTTGACCATATTGTACCGAAATCAAAAGGCGGGAGACATACTATTGATAATTGCCAATTGGCACACAAATCATGTAATTCGCTCAAGAATGATAAAATGCCAGAGGAATTTGAGAAAGCGCTTCGATATAATAGAAAAAGGGTGCTGATAATGAGAATTAGGAAGGGGATATTATTCTGGTAATAAGTATAGATGTGCGACAGGGGTTGAAAAATAAATTGAGGCATGTTAGATATGGGGTGGGTTAGCTTCGGGGTTTAATGATGTTTTTGAAACAGCAGGAGTTGCCATAGCGACTCGTGTGGGTGTGGAGCTTCAGTAAACCGCTATTCCAGATATGCCAGAAGCTCGGAAAGGAGGTAGATGGGAATAAAGTTTTCGCTATGGCGAATTCAAATAACCGTAGAGCTCTCAGTACGGCGAGGAAGCCGAAGAAAAAAGTTAAATCGCTAAAAGCGATTTAACCCAACCCATTAGAGCATAGTTTCTGGAGCTGTGCTCTCTTTTTTTATTCTAGTGATTAAGATGGGATTTGTCAAGCAATATTTAGTAAGAGCAGTTTTAGGGAGGATAGACTATGTTTAAGTAACATTTCGGTTGAATAATTCTTGAGGGATTATTTGGTGGCCAATTACATGCGAGTAGTGATTATGAGTTTTGGTGTGATATAATTGAAATGGAATCTACAATTAGTTATAAAATTTAACTTTGCATTTTTATAGAAAACAAAATGTAGCTCGTAATTATCGGCTATGGTTTTCTGTAGGAATGCAGTTAATTGTAGGTTCCAACCGGTAGATTGCGGGCTACATTTCGTCTAAAATATACTGGCATTATCAAAAAACCATAAGTAATTGGAACCTACATATGAGTAATCTTATCAGTTTGCTACCGAAGGTAGTAAGCGAGGGGCGGAAAGAAGCCAATCGGATTCTTGATGGGCTGTCGGACGCGTCTCGCATTTCTTTACAAACTAATGAACTAGTGCGACCGAATAAAAATCGCAAACAGCGCGAAATCGGTAGCAATGTAATGTCGGCGCTCGGTATGGTGGCGGAGCCGTCGTGGACGAATCGCTTGGTATATGGAGATAATCTGCTGGTAATGCAAGCGCTGCTCGCGGGAGACCCGTCGACGGGATTGCCGAGTATGCGGGGGAAGATTGACTTAATCTATATAGACCCGCCGTATGATAGCAAGGCGGATTATCGAACGAAGATTGAACTACCTGGAGCGAATATTGATAGTAAGCCGACGGTCTTAGAGCAATTCGCTTATGCAGATACTTGGAGTACGACGATCGATGGGGAAGAGATTAAGGGGACGATTGCGTATCTCAAATATATGTATCCGAGGTTGGTATTGATGAGGGAACTTTTGAGTGAGAGAGGCAATTTGTGTGTTCATCTTGATTATCATGTTGGGGCCTATGTTAGGGTGTTACTAGATACTATTTTTGGCAAGGACAATTTAAAAAATGAAATAATATGGGGATATTCTGGGGGTGGAGTTTCAAAGAATAAATTTGCACAAAAGCACGATACTATTTATTGTTATCAGAATAGTGGACAATCAATATTTAATCCACAATATGCTCCTTATTCAGAGAAATCACAAGCATTGATAAACTCTAGAGGAGGAAAAAGCATCGATGGGAAAGATAGGGATTTGAGTCGAGGGAAGCATATGGAAGATTGGTGGGGGGATATTCAATCATTGCAAACATTTGATATAGAGCGTATTAATTACGGTACTCAAAAACCAGAGAAACTTTTAGAAAGAATTGAAAAAGCTTTTTCCAATGAAGGTTCGATTGTAGCGGATTTCTTTGGTGGGTCGGGGACGACGGCGGCGGTAGCCGAGAAGTTGGGGCGGAAGTGGATTACTTCGGACATTGGTAAGCCGGCGACGATGATTATGCGAAAACGTTTTATTGATAACGATGCGAAGGAGTTTTTCTATCAATCAATCGGTGATTATCAGCGCGAGCAGATGAATACCAACTTTGGTAGTAAGTTTAGGATCCGGGATCTGAATAATATTGTGCTTAATCTATACGGAGCGTTGCCGTTTCGGGATGAAGAGAATCCAAGCCATAACTTGGGGCGAATTAAGAACACAAAGAGGCTAATCTATGTAGTGTCGCCGTCGGAAATCGTGTCACCGAATACTATTTCGCGAGCGCTTGATGAAATGAATTCCTTCCAGGGTGGATGGAATAAAGTGACGGTGCTAGGGTGGAATTTCCGGGGTGAAATTGGGTCGTATCTAAATACTTTGCCGCCATATAAAAATGGGACTTTGACGGTGGAGGTAATACCGGCGGATTTACTGGACCAGTTGAAGAGTAAAGCTTCATTTAAGAAACTAAGTAGCCAAGTGGCGGTAGACCCGGATGGTGCGATTAAGACACCGATTAGATTTTCGTCTTTACAATATTTGACGGTGAAAGATCCAATTATTAAGGACGGACAAATTACGATAGAGCTAGATAATTACGTGATATTGTCAGCGGATGCGTTGCCGCTCGACGCAAAAAATAAAGAAAAGATGGACGAAGTGATTGCGAGAGATCCGTTGGCCTTGATTGAGTATTGGTCGGTGGATCCGAATTTTGATGGGAATTTCTTCCAGAGTACATGGCAGGATTATCGGAATAATACGGAAAACGATGGCGATCCGCTACACGTAATTAATAAAGTGACTTTGCCATTGGGGGATACGGGGTATGTGGCGGTGAGAGCGGTGGATGTGTTTGGGTTTGAAAGTGAAGTAATTATGGAGGTATCAAATGAGTAGTAACACAGCACCATTGGAATTCGCAAAGATAGTAACTGATAAGGCGAATGCGGCTTGGGAAGATGGAAGCTTCATGGAGGCAGTGACGCCGACGACGAGGAATCTGCTGACTTATTGGTTTAGCGATATTTATACTGATATGAGGAAAGTGAATTTCCATATTGGGCAGAGGCAGGCGATATTAAATATAATATATATTCATGAGGTGCTGAAGAAAGAGAAAATTGGGGATGTGTATGTAGATTTGGCACCGAATTTACTACTGACCAAGGGGTTTGGGATTGAGCAGTTGCAAGAAGATATATATAGTATGCCGAAGTACTGCGTGAAGATGGCGACTGGGACGGGTAAGACTTGGGTGTTTGAAGCGCTAATTATCTGGCAGTATCTCAACGCAAGACATGGGGAAGAGGGGAATTTTACGAAGAATTTCCTAATGATTGCGCCGGGAATTATTGTATACGAGAGGCTACTTGATGCGTTCCTTGGTAAAATGCGAGAGGATGGCGAGTCGCGAGATTTTGAGACTTGCGATATTAAACTACAAGAGGATTTATTCTTGCCGGAGGAGTACAGGCAAGAGTTTTATGGGTTTTTGCAGAGTAGCGTAGCGGCGAAGAAGGAGATTGGCGAGAAGGTGACAGGGGATGGATTAATTGCGATTACGAACCAGCATCTACTGATGGGGGCAGATGAGCAGGAAAATGATGAGCCGGGAATTGATGATGGATGGAGGCTGCCGGTGTCGCCCGGAGTGGCAGCGGGGAATAGTTTGGATAGTTTGGACAATTCGTTGAATGGGAAGAAGGAGCTAGAATTTTTGCATCGGTTGCCGGACCTGATGATGATAAATGACGAGGCGCACCATATTCATGACAACGTGAAGGCTGGCGAGAAGGATGAAGTGCAGTGGCAGAAAGCTTTGCGTTATATTGCAGGAGGTAAAGGCAAGCATGCAATACAAGTAGATTTTTCGGCGACGCCGTATAATCAGAAGGGAAAGAACAAGATTTATTTCCCACACATTGTGGTGGATTTTGAGCTAAAGGAAGCGATTCGGCGGGGACTCGTGAAAATGCTGTGGCTGTCGGAGAGGAAGGAACTTGCGGTAGAGGCGCTGGATTTTCGCGCAGAGAGGAATCAAGCTGGGGAAGTGATTGGATTATCCGAGGGACAAAGGCAAATGATACGTGCAGGGCTCGCGAAGTTGAAGATATTGGAAGAAGAATTTGCAGAAGTGGATGAGAGCAAGAAGCCGAAGATGCTGATAATGTGTGAAGATACTACGGTGGTGCCGTTGGTGGCTAGCTTCTTGTATCAGGAAGGAATGGATCAGGATGATTTCTTGGAGATTCATAGTAATAAGAAAGGTGAAGTTGGCGAAGAAGAGTGGGGGAGGATTCGACAGAAATTGTTCTCACTAGATAGGCATGAGAAACCGCGCGTAGTGATATCGGTGTTGATGTTACGAGAAGGGTTTGATGTGAATAATGTATGTGTGATTGTGCCACTTAGAAGTACGCAGTCGGGGATTTTGCTAGAGCAGACGATTGGACGGGGGCTTCGGTTAATGTGGCGGGAGAATCCGGTGATTGACGAACTGAAAGCTGAAAATAGACGTGCGATGCAAGAGCATAAACAAGCAACGAATTTCTTTGATGTGCTGTCGATTGTGGAACATCCGGCGTTTAGAGAGTTTTATGAGGATTTGATTAGTGAAGGGTTGATGGGGGAGGAAGATGATCCGAAGCGAGAAATGGAACCGAAGGGTGATTTGGAGACGGTGGGACTAAAAGAAAATTATGAACAGTATGATTTCAGATTACCGTTCGTGGTAGATGAATCAGCGCAGCAGATGAAGAAGATAAAGATTAATATTGACGAGTTAAAGCCTTTTAGTATGCCGTATGAGTCGCTCATAAAAATGGTACCAGAGCAGGAAACCTGGATTGACAAAAATGTTGAGAATGGTGTAAATGCGGGATTTTTTGAAGTGACGACTGGAGTGTTTCGCTCGTCTTCATATAATGATTATATAAGTAGGCTAACGAATCATATTGTGGAGAAATTGAGCGCCCAGGTAGATAAAATGGGGAGAAGTAAAAATGCTGGAGGGTACCCTGGACTGATGGTGGGTAACGTGGAAATTGCAGGTGCGATTGATAAATATATTAGACATAGGTTGTTTAATCGGGAGATTAATCCAGCCGAAGGAAAGAACTGGAAAGTTTTGCTGTTCGAAGAAGTGATGAATCATATTAAAGGACAGTTGGTGACGCAGATTATTAAGGCGCAGGAAGAAGTTGAGACGGTGGGCGAGACGAAGGTGATATTTACGGCATTCTCGAGCGTAGATAAAATTACAGTGCGAGAGAAATATTGCATTCAGCCGGTGAAATGTATTTATGAGAAGTGTCCATATCCGAGTAATAAAGGGATATTTGAACGAGATTTTATGGAGTTTTGTGACCGTGATGGGGGGGTGGATGCGTTCTGCAAAGTGATAGAGAATCGGCATACTTTTGCGAGGTTTAGATATATACGGGATGACGGAATGCCGGCGGAATATATTCCGGACTTTGTGGTGAGAATGGGAAACGATTGCTATCTAGTGGAGACAAAGGCGCAAAATCAGACGTCGCAACCAAACGTGGTAAGGAAAAAGCGTGCTGCTGTGCGGTGGGTGGAGAAGATTAATATGCTGAAACCTGAGACACGGGAGAATTTGACTTGGCATTACGCGATGTTGCCGGACAAGATGTTCTATGATTGGCGAAAGAAGAATGCAAGTGTGAGGGATATGTTGGAATATGCTGAGTTGAAAAATGTAGATAGTGACACGGGCGGACGATTGTTTTAGCTTTTTATGTACTTTTTGAGATATTCTCTTAGGTTTTTATCGCAGGCATAGATATATGTGCCATTGATGCCACGAGTACATAATATGTAATAGATGTTGAGAATATAGCGCTTCAAATCTTCATCGCTGGTTTTGTTTTTGCCGTTTTTGTCGAAGTATTGTTTCTTATCAATATATAACTGGTCCTTTTCCTTATCGTATTTCAATTCATTTCCAATAATCACGCCGGCATAGTTTAAGTCGAAACCTTGTATGGTATGAATACACCCAATTTCATTTGGAGAATTTGGTGAATTGACCCAGTTGTCGTAACGTACATTCCATATGTACTTATGGCCGTCTATGTCAATATCATAATCACCACTATCAATACATGCTTTTGTTTCTTGCAAATTCTGCGGTGCGATTTTGCCTTTAGTTTTCCATTCCCATGCGTAGCCAGCAACATTCCTACACAATTCAACTCCATCATCATCATTCATTTTTCGGATTGCTTCGGTCATTTTGTGGACGTTGTCGAAAATTTTGAAATCATAGTTTTGACTTTCGTTTTTACTTTCGAATGATTCGAATCTTTCGGGCGGCTTATCGCTAAAAATAGAGCGTATATAATTGACATATCTTTGACCACCTTTACCGCACCTGATTTGCGCGTCTAATTGAAGCATGCGAGCTCCCCGTTTTTCTAATTCGTGAAACTGTCTCGCATCGACATCGGCCCTTTTGATAGACTGATATTCGTCGTAAAAGAAAATTTGATGTTTGCTCTTTTTGATAATCCAATCAAGTTGCGTTCCTTGCTTTTTATCTATGCCGAGCTTGACGTTGTTTTTTTGGATGCTACCTATTTCTGCGCCGACATTTCTGGGAGCTTTTAATCTATGGGACTCATCGACAATTAAGATATCAAATTGCCCGTTATAGTTTGCAACATCACCTGGTCCTAGAACCACTTTGCTGCCTAAGTCGTCGAAATGTTTAAAGACCCGTTTTAATGTATTTCTTAGATTGGACATTGAAACAACGATGCCGATTTTTAGACGTGGGGAGGCTTGTTGGATGCTCTTAGTCGCTCTAACTAGACTTTTGTCGTCGAGTCCTGTTTCATCAATGGTCTTTGTCGATAATAGTTTCATTAAATAAATAGCTAATACTGTTTTGCCAGTGCCTGGTCCGCCGTTAACTATGAATGTGCTTTCTTTATTTTTTTTTATATCGATACTTAATTGACTTAAAATATGGTTTGCAATTAAGAATTGATCATCTGTTAGATTTTTGTATGGAGAAAACTTAAATAAGTTATCGTTTTCGATTTTCGTTAAGGAATGCTTGGCTAGTTTTAGGTTTTGTAGAGATTTCCAGATTCCGGCAAATTCTGCTCTATAGTCTTCCTGTTGCCAATAGTTGTGCTTTTGTTGTCCGGCATTATCATTTTGTAAAATAAACTTTCCGTCAGCAGAAAAATGCGAAATAAGATAAGATTCCAAATCTAAAATGGAAGATTTATTGAATCCGTTACTGTAGATAAATCTAACTTTTTTTAGTTGTTTTCTTTTGGGGTTTGCGTAGTGTTGCAACATACGCGTACCTGCATCAACTGTTTCGCCGACATACATTTCTTTATCATTAAAAATCATGTAGACGATTGGCCATTCTTTGCCATATTTCATGATTGCTATTTCATTACCAGTTGTTTTTGTGAATTCAAGTTCTTCTGAGATTTTTGGTTTGGTCCAATGGGTTTCGTTGTTGTTCATTTTGGAACTCCGTATATTTTTTGCTATTACCTTTAGATTTGTCTATGGGATACTTTCTTGAATTTTCCTCTAGTTTCGCCATAACAATATCTTCTAGTTTGACATTTAGTTTGTCTGCAAGTAGTATTGCGTAGTTTACGACATCCGCTAGCTCTTCGCAGACTTTTTGTTTGTCAAAATTGTCATCCCATTGGAAGCATTCTAACAATTCACCGGATTCTATAACGATAGATTTTGCGAGGTTAGCTGGGGAATGGAATTGGTCCCAATCTCGATCTTTGGTGAATTTGATAACAGCTTCTTTTACCTCCTCCATGGTTTTATTGTAACATAGTGCGAAGTTTTTATCATTATTCATGGGTTTATATTATAATGGGTATTATAAACAGGAAGCTAATTATGGATAGTAATATCAAAAAGAGCATTAATGTTAGGAAGGATGCGTTTGCTGCGAATTTTAAGATTGATGCTGGGATGCAGAAAAAGATTGATGCGTTATTTACTGAAATCGAAAAGCTGGGTGAAAAATGTAAGGACGCGGGAGAATTTGAGGCGGAGTTTTCAAAGAGCCCGTTGAATCAAAAATATTTAGATTTGTTTACAGAAGTTGCAACAAAGGGTCAGGCAAAAGCAAGTGCGCCGAAAGTTTCAAAAAGTGAGGTTGTAAAAACCGTAGCTAAAGGTACGGTGGCGGGAGCAGCTGAAAGCGCGGTGGACCAGGCAATTGATAACGTAATGCCGACGCGGGCGGCGGTACATCAAGAAGTGTCTGATGCGGCGCGGAGAGTGCCGGTACTGGGGGATGCAATTGATATTGGCCAGAAGGCGAGTTACCTTGGACATCTTGGCAAGTTGTTTGGTGGT
>JAFWIK010000017.1 GCA_017514905.1 Candidatus Saccharimonadota bacterium | reverse complement strand
CCTTAGGTGGTACAGGCGCAAGCTCATCTTCTAGTACTACTCCTACTGGTACTGATATGTCTAAGGCATGGCGAACATATCCTAACAACTTCGTCTATTCCGGGTACGTGGATGGGTCGTCGGTTAATAGCCGTAATTCCAACGGGATCTATTGGTCCGCCTCTGGAAGCAATAGATACGACGCCTACTACTTGGGCTTCGGCAGCACGTACGTCGACCCAGGCACGCACTACAGCAACAAGTACTACGGGAGGATGGTCCGCTGCCTCTCTGGTAGCTAGTTTTCGTCCTCTTAAAGAGTCCCAGGAATGCTTCAAGGATTTCGCGTGAGCGAAATACCTTGAAGTACCAAAATTTCCAATAAGTCATTTAGAATTCATTAAGATTGTTCATCTACGTATTCTGGTGAGTGTGCTTTTTGCTTCGCAAAAACCACACTCACCTGCGGTTTCTCAAAAAAAGAAAGAGCATGCTCTTTCTTTTTTATTCGAAACCTTGGTGAGTCAGGAGGGGCTCGAACCCTCGACACCGGGCTTAAAAGGCCCGTGCTCTAACCAGCTGAGCTACTGACCCAAATTTTTAATGGTGGGCGATACAGGAGTTGAACCTGTGACCTCGTCTACGTCAAAGACGCGCTCTAGCCAGCTGAGCTAACCGCCCATTCATACTGTTCGTCCTGTAAAACACTTGGTGGCGCCGACTGGACTTGAACCAGTGACACAAGGCTCTTCAGGCCTCTGCTCTACCAGCTGAGCTACAGCGCCACAGCGAGTACTATTATAGCACACTTGTGCTATAATGAAAAGTATGAAAAGTAAAATCAATACCGCCCCGATTTCTGGCGCACAAGAACTCCTACCAAATACTCAAGCAACTTTTAATGATTTAAAAGCCAAAATCGCTGCAGTATATCATCAGCACGGTTACGCCGAAGTCGAAACACCAACCATTGAGCGTACCGAAATTTTACTAGCCAAAGCTGGCGGCGACACTGAGAAGCAAATTTACAAGCTCGTCAAAACCACTGAGTCAAGCGATTCTGCTAGTCAAGCACTCCGTTTTGACCATACTGTTCCGCTTGCCCGCTATATCATTGAACATGAAAATGATCTTACTTTCCCTTTCAAAGTCTCTCAAATCGGTTTAGACTTCCGCGGCGAACGTGCCCAAAAAGGTCGCTTTCGCGAATTCTATCAATGCGATATTGACGTCATCGGTCGCGATAATTTACTTATCGCCTACGATGCAGACGTTATTTCTACCCTTCTTTCCACTTTCAGGACCTTTGGCCTCAATACTCCGGTTCTCGCCCGCATTAATAATCGCAAAATACTTTCCGGCCTTCTCGAAGCTCTAGGAGTCAACGATAAATCCGAAGATATTTTCAGCATTATTGACCATTCCGAAAAAGTCACACCCGAAAAAACTAAGCTAGACTTCGAAGAACTCGGCCTGAAAAAAGACGTCGTCAAAACCTTACTTGAGTTCATCGAGCTAAATGGCAACCGCTCAACAGTCATCACTGCGCTCAATAATCTCGAAATCGATAACGCCACCTTTGCTGAAGGCGTCACCGAGCTTGATCAAGTTTTATATCTACTTGAATCAGTCGAGCCAAAAGAAGAAATCTCTGCTGATATGAAAATTGTCCGTGGTCTCGATTATTATACCGGTACAGTCTTTGAGTTTATTCTACCAGAGCACAAAAACATCGGCTCTGTTTGCGGTGGCGGTCGTTACGAAAACCTCACCAAGTTCTTCTCCGACAAATCTTTCCCAGGCGTCGGCGGCTCCATTGGTCTCACTCGCCTCTTTTACGTACTTAACGAAAAGGAACTTCTCCAAAACTCCGCCAATACCTTGATAGATTATGCCATTATTCCAATTTCCGAGCACGAATTTGACGAAAGCCTAAATGTCGCCAAAAAACTTCGCGACAAAGGCCACAGCACTACTATCGTTTTCACTGACAAAAAGCTCGGCGACAAAATCACTTACGCTGCCAAACTCGCCAAAAACGGTATCGTGATTGGCGAAAATGAAATCGGCGCCGAAACTCTATCGGCCAAGAATTTCACAACTGGTGAGACTGAAGTTATCAACGTCGACGTAATCTCAAACCCCGAAGATTTTTGGGCCGATTAAATGCGAAATCCTGAATTATCTCAGCACTTCTTACGTTCACCTCGTCTCGCGCTCATTTTGATCGGTCATTCTAACCTCAAAAAACGCGATCTCGTCATTGAAATCGGCGCCGGTTCCGGCGTGATTACCAGTGCTCTTGCTCATCGCGTAAAACACGTCATCGCTATCGAACCAGATCAAACCGCCATCGAAAAACTAAAATTTAATCTAGAAAAATACCATATCGAGAACGTTACTATCGTGAAGCAAGATTTTCTCGACTACGAACTTCCAAAAACTCCATATAAAGTCTTCAGTAACCCACCTTTTCATTTAAGCTCTAAAATCATTCATAAACTTATTGAATCAGATAATCCACCAGAATCGTTCTATCTCATTTTGCAAAAGCAATTCGCGCTCAAACTCCTAAACACGTCTCGGCACTATACCTCTCAGCTTGGTTTAAAACTAACTGAGAATTATACCACCAAAATTCGTTTACCCTTAAAACCTACCGACTTCACTCCCCCACCCGCCGTACCAACCGTTCTCTTCGAAGCCAAGCGTACAAACCTGTAGCTTCCCAGAACCTCCAGGTTGTGGTATAATGACCTCATGAGTAAATTAGATAATATTGTGAGCTTATGTAAACGCCGCGGTTTTATTTTTCCCGGGAGCGACGTTTATGGTGGCATGGCCGGTACCTGGGATTTCGGCCCACTTGGTGTCGCCGTCAAGAAAAAAATAATGGACGAATGGTGGAAGTTTTTCGTCGAAGACCGCGAGGACATGTACGGCGTCGATGCCGCTATCATTATGAACCCACGTACTTGGGTTGCTTCTGGCCACACCGCCACTTTTGCAGATCCTTTAGTCGAATGTAAAGAATGTAAATCTCGTTTCCGCGCTGACAAAATCACCGAAGGCTTTTCTGAGTCAATTACTACCGAAGAGTTCTTAAACACTCATACTAAATGTCCAAATTGCGGCAAAGAGAATTGGGGCCCCATTCGCAAGTTCAATATGATGTTCGTGACCCACGTTGGTGCAGTCTTACCAGACGATGATAAGGAAATCGCCGAAAAGAACATCGCATATCTACGCCCTGAAACCGCCCAGGGTATTTTCACCAACTTCAAAAATGTCGTTGATGCCTTTTATCCAGATGTCCCATTCGGCATCGCTCAGCAAGGTAAGGCCTTTAGAAACGAAATTAGTCCTCGTGACTTTATCTTACGTGACCGCGAATGTAGTCAGATGGAAATCGAATATTTCGTGAATCCCAAGACCTGGGAAGAAAACTTCGAAAAAATGCGCGCTCTTCAGCACGACTTTCTAGAAGGTGTCCTCGGTTTACCAGCCAAGAATCTTCACGAGCTTGATGTCCCAGCCGCCGATCGTGCCCACTATTCTAAGCGCACTATCGACTTCATGTTCGATTATCCAAACGGCGAAGGCGAACTCATGGGTCTAGCCTATCGTACTGACTTCGATCTTGGCAATATTGCGCGTGAATCCGGTAAATCCATGGAATATCGTGACAAAGTTACTGGCGAAACCTTCACGCCACACGTCATCGAACCGTCCATCGGCGTCGAACGGCTCTTCTTAGCGGTTCTAGCTACCGCCTACACTGAAGAAGGCAGTGGTGACGATAAACGCGTCATCCTTAAGCTCCCAGAAAATCTTGCACCATACAAGTACTGCGTTTCTCCTTTACTTAAAAACAAACCGGAACTCGTCAAAAAAGCTCAGGAAGTATATCAAAAGCTTCGTAAGAAATATAATAACGTTACCTGGGATGATTCTGGTAATATTGGTAAGCGTTACAAAAAGCAAGACGAAATTGGTACTCCTAAATGTGTTGTAATCGATTTTGACACTCTAAAAGATAATACTGTCACCGTTCGCGATCGTGATACTACTAAACAGACTAGAATAAACATTGCAAAACTATAACGATTGTGCTAATATAACAACATAAAAGGAGAAATAATATGGCTAAACAGTCAAAAAATAATACCAACTTAATTCTCGGCATTTGTGCAGCCGTCGCTGTAGTCGTAGTTGTAGTTGTACTCGCTGTCGTTTTGATTAACAAGGGCAACAGTATCAACGACGATTATTTCAAATCGGATGACACCAAATATGTCCTCACTATGGAAACTGGTGAAACTAGCAGCGAAGAAGACCCTCAGCCAGTCAAGGCTCACGAAGTCTACACCTATGAAGGCGACAAAATCACTGGCCTCAAGACCTACTATGAGTACACTGACGCTGATGCAGCTAAAACTGCCTATGATAAAGTTGGCGACGAATTCGATAAAGAAAGCTACGAGTCAATTGAATTAAACGGCAAATATATTGTTTTGACTGCCAAAGCTGATCAATATGAGAATCTCAAAGCTGACGATATTAAAGCAAATATCGAATTAATGGAACAGCTCAAAAATCTCGGTGACGGCACTGACGAAAACGTTGAAGTTGAAGAAGATGAAGTTGTGACAGAAGACGAAGGAGAGGAAGAAGAGCAAGAATAATCAAGCACAAAAAATACGGCGCTTTAAGCGCCGTATTTTTTTATCAATTACCCTAAATCTTTAACCGCCTTTTTTACAGCCTCTACAGTTTCTTCAACGCCTTTTTTTATCACAACTTCCGGGTGTAAAGCTTCATAACGTTTAATTGCAGCTTCAATTACTTTCTTAGCTACCTTTTCGTCCTCAAAAGCTTTCACCTCAGTCGTACCTGGTTTCTTGAGATCCTTATAATGGTTGAAATGGAATTCAATTTGTTCCAAAGTTCGCTTCGGCAAATCCGATAGCTTATTATACATATCGCCATTATTACGATCATCCGCTGGCACGCAAATAATCTTGTCGTCTACTTCACCACCATCTACAAATTTCATCACACCGAGAATTTTTGCCTTCATCCAAATTCCAGTAGTGAGTGGCTGATCGGTAATCATTAAAACATCTAGTTCATCACCATCTTCATCTAGAGTCTGTGGGATAAAACCATAGTTACAAGGTTTCGCAAAAGCCATTGGCTCTACCCTATCAAGCATAAAGCAAGCCCGTTCCCGATCCCATTCAATCTTGTGATTCGACCCAGTAGGTATTTCAATTACTACGTTTAATTCACCTTTTTTATAATCACCTGGCGTTAAAACTTTATTAAAATCTGCCATAATTTCTCCTTTCGTTTACTCAATTATACCATAGATTATCTATTTACAGTACGCGCCAAAAATAGCACCTTTTCGATCAAATTGTCATCAAATTTTACTTTCTTCACTACTTTCAATTTAGCCTTTTCGCATAACCTCAACATTTTGATTTCATTTGCCGAATAATTGCCGCTCGAGTTTTCCGTAAAAGCTTCCTCATTCACATTGTAATTGTATTTTTTATCTTCTCGTAGTGCTTCTCCAGTGATATCACGATACAAATTCAGTTCTTCACCCGAAGCTCGACCAGCATTTAACAAAAACCACGCTTCAACCAATCTCAAATCTGTCCCATTATTAATCTCATACAAACCCTGATCTATTATCTCAAAGTATTCAGGATTGTCTGAACTCTCCGCCAATTTACCGATTTCTTTAAAGAACAACCCAGATAGCTCCATTTTATTGATATCTTTCAAAATCTCACCATAGAATTTTATCATTTTTGCACCCGTCACCACTCCAAACTCCGATTTTCCCTGATGCACATTAAAATCAGTCAAAGCAAAAAGTTCAATATTACCCGCCAGCTTTGACTTACTTTTCCTAACCCCCTTTGCAATTACGGTCTTTTTACCAAGCGGTGTAATTAGATTCAAAATCCGATCCGCCTCTCCATAATTAGTTCGCCGAATCACATACCCTAAAGTTCGATAATCCTTATTTGACGTATTTATCGACATATTCACTAATTTCCTCTGGCCTCATCTCATCTTTATTTAGTATCCCCACCACCCCATAACCAGATAAATCTTTATTCTTAAAATCTAAAGATGATACAATCACTACTGGCACCTTCTTTGTATCCGGATACGACATCATTTCATCTAAAAACGCAAAGCCGTCCGGTCCATCGAGCAATATATCCAGGAAAATCAAATCTGGCAACTCACCCCCCGTAATATCAAGCATTGCTTCAATTGCATTCGAGAAAACCCTGGCCGGTTTCTTACAAGCCTTTTCAATGCACTCAGACATTATTTCGTCATCATCAATTATATATATCATTTAAAACAAACTCGCCTGTTTAGAAATTGGTAGCTCCACATAAAAACTCGTACCATCCCGATGCCTCACTGCACCGACCGAAGCGTTCATGTATTTTGAAAACTTCGATGCAATAAAAAGCCCTAGCCCAGATGAGCCTGGGCGCATTGCGATTTCGGTTGGATGATCGATCCATCCCTCTTTCATCTCTTTCCAAATTGCCCAAGGTAGCTCCGGCCCATGGTCTCTAACTATTACTTTAACTCTATCATAATGGTCTTTTACCGTAAGCTCTGCCCCAAACTTAGTGTCAGAATAATGCATCGCATTAATCAAAAAATTATAAATCACGCTTCGAAGGAGTTCCCGATTTGCCGTTACTAATCGCTCTTTATTGGTGTAATGAATCGATAAGCCCTTCTTCTCACCCAAAAACAAATGCCTCAACTCTTCCGTTACCTCATCACATACTGCTCTAACCGCTACCGGCTCCATTTCAAATAAACCATCCTCTAAGCGTCGCACTTTAGCTAAATCGTTTACTTGCCTAATCGCACGCTCCGACACATTAATCATTTCCGCTCGAATATGCTCATTATTCGCACTTAGCTCATCAAAAGAAAAGGCTAGTTGCCTCAACACTGCTAGGGGCGCCTTCAGCTCGTGTGCCGCCACCAAAATACCGTCAACCTCCTCTTCCATACCCCAATTATATCACAAATCTATTCGTTAAAGGTGACAGTGCTGAGCAAACGATTAAAGTCTTCTTCAAATGTCTTTGCTGAGTCAGTCTCAAGTATCGCAGTCTTATCACGAATCTTAAATGTCACAATGATACCATACATTTCAGTATCTGGAATCGTCCCAGTATAACGATTAGCCGTAATTTTATCATCCACACCAATCGAAACTGATTCTATCGCTAGTGGCTCATCATCATCTTCAACATACTTCTGATATTCAGCCGTCACATCATCAAAGCTATCGTCTTTGATCATAACCCTAAGTGCATTGATCGTTTCCTTACCGACTGTGTCTACCTGAATCGGATTAAAGAACGCACTATAGTCACCGCCAGAAATTGCGCTCTCAGCTACGTAAATGCTCCAAGTCTTTGGATATTTAAACGACAATTGGCCATAATCAGTTGGACCTGAAAACTCTCGAAACGGATCTTTTTCACGTTCAGCAAATTGTTTTTCTAGTTTAGATGCCTGTTCCTTCGTTGCTTCCGCCACCGCATCATCTATTTTTTCATCCAAATCCGACTGCGCCTCGGCTGCTTCAATTGCCTTCCAAATAAATAGACCGATAAAAGTCACCGCTAGAAGTGATAATGCAATAATCGCAATTGTTTTGATCAATCCGGAATTATCTTTTTTAACCGCTGGCGCTGCTTGTGTTACTACCGGTACACCACCTGGAGCCGTCTGAAAATGACTCATCGATGGCATCGGCTGGCCACCACCAGCCGGCTGGACAACTGGCATCGGCTGACCACCACCAGCTGGTTGCACTGGCGGCATCGACTGCATTTGTGGCTGTGGTACCTGAAAAGTCTGTCTATTATCCATACGCCCATTATATCATACTTATGTTTATTTACTAAAATCTTCCGACAAAACCTCAATCTCGTTTTTTAACTCTAATAAATCTTTTTCAATCCCTTTAGCTAATTTCGTTGCTTGCTTATATTTATCTACTGCTTCCTCAAGTTTAAAATCATCCGAATAAAACCATTCCACTTGTGCATCTAAATCTGCAATCTTTTGATTCAAAGTTTTTTCACTTTCGCTCATAAATCTCCTTTATTTCTGCTTTAATTTTTTGCGTCATCGTCGTAATATCGATCAAACTTCCCGGCGAAATTTTTCCAGCTAAGATTGCATAACCTTGCTCTAATACCTTTTCCGGATTCAATACTTCTAGAATTTTCAACTTTTGCTCTACTAGAAGTTCCTTTTTTTCGCACTCTCCCTGTATTTTTTGCAACATTTGTTGCATTTTAGTTTTTGTTGATTGCATCATCGGCTCAATATATTTGACCATTAATCCATTCGAAATCCTTTGAATCTTATCTCTATTTAACTTCTGCGCTAAGTTAATGTTGTCTGTCAGACTCTGGTGTGCCTGCCCCATTAGCATCCTTACGCGTTTTTCTTCTGCCTTACGATCTTTCGTAAGCATCTCCGCAGCATTAGACGGCGTCGACGCCCTCACATCCGCCGCAAGATCAACCAAAGATTCATCCACTTCGTGCCCAATTCCAGCAATCACCGGAATCTTCGAAGCTGCAACCGCTCGCACCAGTTTCTCATCATTAAACGCCGCCAGATCATCCGCGCTTCCGCCTCCTCTCAGAATCGCAATCACCTGTACCTCGCCTCGCTCGTTAAAATAGTTTAACGCTCGGATGATTTGATCTGGCGCATCCAACCCTTGCACCTGCGTATGTGCCACTGTAATTTTCATCCCACCCCATCTTGCATTCACAATTTTAATAAAATCCGCATATCCTGCTGCTTGCGTCGAAGATATTACACCTAGCCTAGTTAAATCTCCTGGCAAAGGTCGTTTTCGCTCCTGGCTAAATAATCCTTCTCCCGCTAACTTTTTCTTAAGCATCTCAAACGCTTTTTTGAGACTACCTTTTCCTACCGGGGCAATTCCCGCAACCGTTATTGAAAACTTCCCCCATTTAGTTATTTTCGGTACACCTTTTATCACCACCTTCATTCCATCTTCAAGCGGAATGCGCAAATTCCAAATTGGCATAAAACACGAAATCGATGACTCTTCATCTTTCAAATCAAAAAACACCCACTTATCTTGACTCACTTTATAGCTCGCTACTTCGCCTTCAATCATTACGCCAGAATACGCATACTCCAGCGTCTCATTTGTCATTTCAATGAATTCCGTCGGCGTCACTTTGACGGCTTCACTCATTCTGCTTCCTCTCTATTGCGTCATAATACGGCACCGAGCCCGATGCAATTGTAAATAGCAGTGTAATCACACGCGTCATTACTGTAATAATCGTCGCAGTCGAAAAATCCACACCGAGAGCAATCATCACGCCAGCCATTCCTAGCTCATATAACCCATATGGTACAATTCCGTCAAACACTGAACCAATCGCCTCACCAATCATAATATATGGCAAAAGCTCTGGCCGCCCCAGCGAAATCGCCACAATCCAATATGTCCCTACTTCAAAGAAACTATAAATTAACCCCCAAAGCGCCGGTCCTTTTAGATAAGTTTTATTTTCTTTAGCAATCTTTACACTTTCGTGAATATCCAAAAAATACTTACCAATCCGCTCATCTCGCATTAAGCTTTTCTTATGCCCAAACGTCACAAACCTAGTTAGCAAATTCAGTAGTCTAGTAATCGTCTTCGAGAAAAACTGAATCCGTTTCTTACTGCTCGCCACATAAACCACAAACCATAAGAATATAAACACGCCAAAATTCATTAAAAGCGACACTGGAATAATCCATTTAGCTTCATCCGGCACTAAGTTTAACCCCACCAAAATCAAAATCGCTATCAGCGCCTGCAAGTAATTAATTACCGTAGTCACGGCATAACGAAAAATATAAAGAAAACTCGCCTGTCCTGCCGACACCCCATGTGGTCCCAGCCGGTAAGTCAAAAATGCCAGCCCACCAATTCCACCAGCTGGCACTGCGTGATTTACAAAATTGAGTTCCGTCGAAATTCTAAAAATTTCCTTATTTGTGAACTTCTGTACATTTTTTCTATGTTTCAAATATGAAAAGAAAATTTGCCCACAGGCATAATACATGAATAACTGCTCCGGTATCAAAAGCACCAAGACAAATCCGTTTGCATCTCTCAAATGGTGCAAAGTCTCTACAATATCCGGCCAATTCTGATACACTACATATCCCACCAAAATCGCAGTTAAAATAATCAAAACTGTGCGCACAGAAAAACCAAGGTGTTTCTTTTTGCTCATAAATCTATTATATCAAATTTTCAAAAACTATCGTACTTCAACTCGCACTCTCGGCAAAGACTTACCAGAAAAATGCGTCTTCTTAGTCTTTACAAAGGTAACCACACCATCTTTCGCAGCATGAATTGTGAAATTGCGTGACATATAAGTACCTTCACCGGCCAATTTCGTAGCACCAGTTTGGCGAACCAATACCTCGCCATTTTTAACTTTCTGACCACCAAAACGCTTAACACCAAGACGATGACCAGGATTATTATGAACATTTTTGGCGGTACCGCCAGCTTTTACGTGTGACATTTACTTTTTCCTTAAAATTAATATATCTCTTGCCACGACTTGCCCTGCTCGTGCATAAATGAGCCCCTCGCGACTTTTATTATTAACATTATACCCCAAATCAGCGATTTCGTCAATAATATTTAATCTTTCGTAAGCTCCGTCTTCGCGTAACCACGCTGGCACAGCGATCACTACGGGAGTGTCTTTTTTAATCTGTTTAGCTATATTCTTCAAAAATCCTAAAACTATCGCGCCACATTCTTGCTTTTGTTCTTTCAATTCCATTTCCGTCGGAATCTTACTAAACGGTTTTCCAAGATACCCTTCACACGCCACTGCGTCAATCGGCTGTTGCCAAGTAAAAGAAGTTGCATCACCCTGTGAAATTTGGAAAATACTCGATTCGAGGGGATCCGGAGCCTGGCAAGGCGAGGACGAGCGCCGGCCGCCCGTGGCGACGGGCCGGCCGGACGCGCCCCGAGAATGAGTATTTTCAAATTTCATCAGCCAATCCAAATTCTTCTCACTATATTCCACCATCCGATCGCTAATATCAGTCCCATACGCTCGATATCCCATTAAAAGCGCTTCCTGCAAAACTACGCCAGTTCCACAAAACGGATCTAGTACTACTGCACCAGGCTTTAAAGGACCACATAAGTTAATCAAAATTTGTGCCAATTTTGGTGGCAACATTCCTACTTTCGCATCCCGCGCTGGACGCGCTTGATCTCGCTTCGCATAGGCATCAATATCTTGCACACCAATTACTTTGTACCAATCATCATCAAGCTTAATTAGCTCTACTTTCCGTTCACTCTTGCCAGAAAGACCATTATGCAGCGAAGTTGCTGTTGACAAAACCGCATCTTTATTTTCAACTACCCGAACACTCCGTCCATGCCGTACCAATATCTTTTTTAATTTCAAAGCTTCATTCGTTGCAGTTTTTTTCGAAGCTCCCTTCGAAAAATCCGATACACCAATAGTTAGTTTCCCTTCCGGCAACTTCTGTAGATATTCCAGCGGCTTTTCATCAAGCTTAGACGCCAATTTCATTGTTCCGCCTAGCACATCGATATTAATTTCACTAGATGTCGAAAAAAGATATACATGGACGGGTGACGATTGTGGAGGGGGTCCCCCAAAAATGCCGTCATTTTTGGGGGAGGACAACAATCGGCAGGACCCGTCCAGGCTATATCTCGTTTCGAGTTCCGCAATTGAAATCTCCGGTTGCCGACCTAGAACCGCTAAATATTTCATTTAACCACCAAGAATTTATTCTTACCCTTTTTAATAATCGCAACTTGCTTTAATTCGATATCATCTTTAACTTTTACGCCATTAATTGTAATCGCACCTTGGGAAATGTACTCCCGTGCTTTCTTCTTTGATTCCGCTAAACCTTTTTCAGAAAGAGCATCTACCAGCATCGATCCTTTTTTCGTCGTCGGTAGGAATTTAGCAAATTCCATAATTTCATCTTCCGAAAACTCTGCAAAATTCGTATCCCGGCTAAATAGCATTTCCGTCAAGTTTTCTATCGCTTCCGCGTTTTCTCGTCCATGCACAATTTCTGTCACGCCATGTGCCAATGCTTTCTGTGCGATCCGTTTTTCTGGCGCTTCAGAGTGTTGAACCATAATACTATCAATCGCTTCTTTATCGCAAAAAGTATAAATCTTTAATAGATTCTCTACCGCTTCATCCGGCTGATTTAGCCAGAATTGATAAAAGTCAAAGATCGAAGTATAGTTACCTTCACCATTATCTTCTGCCGCTAGCCACACTGCATTGCCTTCACTCTTGCCAAACTTCTTACCAGAAACTGGGTCAATAATTAAAGGCGTAGACCAGACATCTGCCTTAGCGTCTTCTAGGCGTTTTATCAAATGAATGCCTGAAGTACAGTTGCCATATTGGTCCGCTCCACAAAGTTGCAAATCTATGCCATGCTCGCGGAAAAGATGGAGAAAATCGTAACCCTGAATCAAAGTATACGAAAATTCCGCATAGGAAATCCCCGAGCCCCCTTCACCAATTCGATTCTGCACGAACTGCCGATCAAGTAATTGCGTCATCGAAAAAGCCTTACCAACTTCTCTTAAGAAATCCAGATACTTCATATCTTTAAACCAATCCAAATTGTCAACCACAGTAATCTCTCGGGCGGGTCCTGCCGCCGCATCTTCCCCCATCCTCGCTGAAGCTCGGCTGGGGGTCCCCCAAGCGGCATCACCCGCCCCAAGCATAATCCTCTCAATTTGCTTTTTAATGCATTTCTTATTATGTTCAACCTCATCAAGTGGCTTAAGCTCTCTCTCACCATTTTCTTTTGGATCACCAATTTGTCCCGTCGCGCCACCAACTAGTAGATATGGTTGATAACCATGCCTTACAAAGCACGCGCACATCATTAGAGCTGCGAGATTTCCAATCGTTAATGAATCCGCCGACGGATCTGCGCCCCAATAAAATTTCTTAGAAGTTCGGTTATCCAAATCTTCAGGATTTTCAATTGTCGTTTCGGCTTTAAAACCGCGATAGATTAATTCTTCTGATAATTTCATATATATAATATACCACACTGAGAACAGTTTTGCATCCGATTAATAACTATCTATCACCCACGTCTACAACTTTTACACACGGTCGCTTAAACTTTCCGCAAACAAGGAACTTAAAAGGCAAAACTAGGAATCTAGAAGGCACCTCACTGAGAATCCGTAGAAGCGACTGACGTCGTTCGCGGTGTGGATACTGCTTAAATTCACGTTGAGGTTATACATGTTATTGTCATTGTTCCTAGTAGAAGACCAGAAGCGGCCGTACGTGCCCTGAGCGCTCGCCGAGCCACTGGCGAAGCTGCCCGACAGAGGAGTAGAAAGAGCTTGTTTAAAGCTAGCAACATCAGAATTGTAGGATGTGTATAGAGCCTGATATTCACCACTATTGCTACCAGTAGGCATTCTCCACCCAGCTGGGCAGAGATCTTCTGTAGCATTTCCAGTACCGCTAGTTGATCGATAACAATACGAACCAGCAGAAGCGGCGCAATAATTATAATAAACACCAATCTTGCCAGAACCAGCACCATAGAATGTTGCAGTAATGTCTTTACTGGCAGCATTAATATATGGTAAGTTATATGAATTTTGCGAACTAGAAGTCCAAGCATTACTTACACCACTAGCTGGATATGGGCTAGAGCCACCACCATTCTTGAAGTAAGTAAGAGTTTGATTGGAAGCATTAGTTTTACCTTGAAGATCAGCAAGTGAGACTGCCGTCGGATCAAGTCTTAAGTTATCTAGCATCCAGCAATTACCATCAGCTAGCACCTGAACTTTGTATGATTCACCATCACGTGAATCAATTACGTCTTTTGGCCCTTCCCCTCCACAATCAGCTAGAGTCATGTTTTGCATATAAGTTGGCACTTCTGGCGCTGGAGCATTATTTGGATGCACAAGTGTAAACTTCACTTTACCAGTATAAGAATCAGCAGGTTGAGTAGTAGAAACGTAAATGCCATAAGTAGTAGTGAAGTTAGCACCAATCGCACCAGCACCAGTGTCAGTAGCGGATGTACGATAAGCTACTTTAGTATATGTACTTGGGATGATTTCAAAGTCTGTATAGTTATATTCTGCATCATTTCTAATAGTGGGAGCATAAGTTCCAGAAACTGGAGTAAGCTTTATAGACCAAGAAGAATTAGTGGCACCAGAAGTGTATTTACCAGTTGGGATATCATAAGTATGGTCTACGGTACTACTAATCATTTTGTTATTACCAAAAGTATCATCAGAATAGCCAATAGCATAAACAGCAAAACCATTAGTATCATTACAGACTGCTTTGACATTAGCAGAACCAATATCAGTCTTATACTGGCCACCAGTCATGGAAGCATTGTGAGTAAGGTTAGTACCGGAAAGAGTACAAGAAACTGGAACATTAATGGTAATTTGATCTACCACGTCGTCGGCGGAAACTGGAAAAGCCAAAAACACCGACAAAAGCATAGTCACGCCAATTAAGCTAATAATTATTATCTTAATCTTATTAAACATAGCACCATCCTCATTTATCAAGTCCAGTTTAGCATAGACGCTATGATTTTTCAAGCAAATCGCTATATTTCAGCCCCTTCTCTTGCCTTATTCGCCCATTCATCCGCCATTTCATTGTATTGAGTTCCTACGTGACCACGTACCCAAACTATTTTCACTTCATTCGAACTATATAGTTCATATAACTCTTTTACGATATCCAAATTCTGGATTTCGCCTTTCGATTTTTTCCAACCTTTAGATTCCCAAGCGGGCGCCCATTTAGTAAGAACGTTAATCCAAAATTCCGAATCAGAATGTATCTCGCAGCCTTCTTCACCCGCGTATTTAATTGCCGCGATCATCGCCGAGCCTTCCATACGAATATTTGTGGTTTGTTTTTCTCGTCCCAGTACAACCGGCCTTGCTCCATCGTCTTTTACTTCAATTACCGCAAATCCACCTGGCCCCGGATTCGGGCTCGCACTACCATCCGTCCACAAGATTTTCATTTTTCCTCCTTTTTTTCATTATATCACAGATTTTGAATTGCCAAAAATGCCAAAAACGCTATATCTAGCGTATATAACTATATACAGCACGCTAGATATAGCGTAACAGCCTCACTATATATTATATATAGTAATTATTTAATAATTTTATCAATAATTCCGTATTTCAAAGCCTCTTCCGCGCTCATCCAATTATCACGATCCATATCCTTTTCTACCTGCGCCAAGCTCTTTCCAGTATTTTTCGCAAAAATCTCAGCTAAGCGTTTTTTCAAGAATACACCCTCGCGTAACATAATTTCCTGATCGGTGATTTTGCCTTCCGTGCCAGAAGATGGTTGGTGGATCATAATCCTAGAATTTGGCAGCACATACCGTTTACCTTTCGCTCCACAGGAAAGTAACATTGCGCCCATCGAAGCTTGAAGCCCAATGCCAATTGTCTCCACGTCCGGTTCAATATAATTCATAGTGTCAATAATCGCTAATCCATCATAGACCGATCCGCCGGGCGAATTAATATAAAGCTTGATTGGTTTTTTCGAATCTTCGTGCGCTAGATATAGAAGCTGTGCAATCACCAAATTTGCCGTGTGTGGATTTACGTCCTCGCCGAGAAATATAATCCGATCGTTTAAAAGCCGCGAATAAATATCGTAAGCTCTTTCACCTTTATTTGTTTCTTCAATAATAGTTGGTACTAAATAATCTTTCATTTTACTCCTTTGCTAATTTTAGTTTCTTATTTACTAACTTCAAAGTTGGAATATCGCCTTTTTTCAATTCACCAGAAATGATACCTTCCGAAAGCAACGATTCCACTTCCTCCTCAATCTCTCGCCTTAAAGGTCTCGCCCCATTCTTTGGATCATAACCTTTCTTAATCAGGTAATCCTTAGCTTTTTCATCTACCTTGAGGCCAATACCTTTAGTTGCTAAGCGCTTTTTCAAATCTTCAATCAAATTATCAAATATCTTTTCTACATTTTTACGTGTGAGGGCATGGAACACCAAAATATTATCCAAACGGTTTATCAGCTCCGGACGCATTACCTTTTTAAGCGCCTTCATTGCATAGGATTTATTCTCCTCATATTCTTCCGCCAAAGCTTTTTTATCTTTTGGTGTTTTAGCCGTAAAACCGAGTTCCGATTCACGATACATATCTGCCGACCCAAGATTCGATGTCAAAATCACAATCGAATTATTAAATTTCACTTTATTGCCCTGCCCATCCGTCAAAACACCATCTTCCAAAATCTGAAGTAGTATATTAAATACATCAGGATGTGCCTTTTCGATTTCATCAAAGAGAATCACTGAATATGGTTTCCTTCTTACCGCTTCCGTAAGTTTACCACCATCGTCATAACCCACATACCCAGCTGGCGCCCCCACAAGTCTTGATACATTATGCTTTTCACCAAATTCCGACATATCGATTTTTACAAGAGCATTCTCACCACCAAATACTTCTCTGGCAATTACTCGTGCTAGTTCCGTTTTCCCCACGCCAGTCGGACCCATAAAGATAAATGAACCGATCGGTCGCCTTGAATCCGCAATTCCAGAGCGCCCTCGCCGAATCGCTTTTGACACCGCCTTGATCGCTTCATCTTGGCCAATAATCGACTTTTTCAGCTCATCTTCCAAATTCATCAGCATCTTCATTTCCGAACCATGTACTTTTGAAACTGGTATCCCAGTCTTAAGTGATACCGCTGTCGCTAGATTCTCTTCAGTTAATTTCGGATTTTCTGTTTCCTTTACGCCTGCTTTTTCAAGCTTCTTAATATCTTGTTCCAACTTTGCCAGCTCTGTTTTATAGCCAGCCGCTTTTTCATAATCTTCTGCTTCCGCCGCCGCTTCAATCTTTTCTTCTAAATGCGACTTTTCAATTTTCATCTTTTTATACTTGCCACCGCCTTTTTTGTCTGCCGCCACTTTACAAATCGCCGAAGCTTCATCAATAATATCAATCACCTTATCTGGCATAAATCGATCATTAATATACCTTTGACCCATTGTAATCGCCGTTTCGAGCATCTCATCCGGAATCACCACCGAATGATGTTTTTCATAATGTTTCTTAATACCCTTCAAAATCCGAAGCGTCACTGCCGCCGATGGTTCTTCAACCATCACAGTCTGGAAGCGTCTAGAAAGCGCCTTATCTTTTTCAATCGTCTTGCGATATTCATCTAAAGTTGTCGCACCAATTAGGTTAATCGAATTCCGCGCTAGTGCCGGCTTCAAAATATTCGCCGCATCCATCGAGCCTTCGCTCGAACCTGCTCCACAAAGTAAATGGATTTCATCAATAAATAATAAAATCGAGTCGTCGCCCGTCGCTTCATCAATTATACCTTTGATTCGCTCTTCAAATTCGCCTCGAAATTTCGTACCAGCCACTACCGACGAAAGGTCAACCTGATAAATATGCTTACCGATTAAATTCCCCGGCACTTCGTTATTCGCAATTTTTGTCGCTAAGCCTTCCACAATTGCTGTCTTGCCTACACCTGCCTCACCAATTAGTACTGGGTTCGACTTAGTACGACGCGAAAGTACAGTCACTACGCGCTCAATTTCATTTTCACGTCCAATTACCGTATCAAGTTTTCCTTGCTTGGCTTCTTCCGTTAAATCCTTACCGTAACGATTTAAAAATTTTAGTGGCTTCTTATTGAGATACTTCGCCTTTTCCGCTTTCGACTTTTCATCCTTAGTTTGTTCTTCCACTAAACTTTCAATTTCATCCAGAACCTTTTCGTTGTCAACATTTAGTCCTTGTAAAATCAGCGCCGCTCTAGAATTCTGTTGAGAAAGCAAAGCATAAAGAATATGCTCTGTGCCAATTACCGAAAGCCCTTGCTCCTTTACGTAGTTTTGTGCCATTCGAAGCGTCAAAATTACTGCCTCAGATAAAGACATCATCGCCATATCTGACCCTGGCACCTCTACCGCTACCTTGTTTAGTGCTTTTTCAACTTCATCTGTCGTTACGCCTTCCTCTCGTAACATTTTCGCACCCGTCGAATTGTCCATCGACATAATTCCAAGTAGCAGGTGTTCCGTCCCCATATAGCCATTGTTATATCTTTTAGCATAATAGTCCGACTTCTGCAAAGCGAACCTCGCATTTTCGGATAGTTTATTCATTATTTCACTAAATTCTTCCTGCATAGTACCTCTATTATATAAAATTAGCACTCTCATGTCAAGAGTGCTAACAATCCGTATTGCCCCACTATTAATTCAACATAGACTTATCATACTCTATAAAAGTACCAT
>JAFWIK010000016.1 GCA_017514905.1 Candidatus Saccharimonadota bacterium | reverse complement strand
TTCGATGTCATTGTGGGTTGGACAGTATCTGGCAAAAGCGTGTATGTCTACCCCGATTTTTGCTACTAGACGCGTTAGGGCTGGTAATTCTTTCCAGTTAGCTTTAGAAATTGTTGTCATTACAACTGATTTCATGCCCCATTTTTTTATATCCTGTAAGCTTCTAATTGTTGCATCGAAAGAGCCAGGCATGCGAAGCATATCATGTGTTTTTTTAAGACCATCTAGCGACATTTGGTAGCTATAACAGCCATATCTTAGCAATTTTTTAATCGTGCTTTCATCTACATGAAAAGGGTTTCCTAATATTACGAATGGAATATTCCTTTTGGATATGGCTTCAACAATTTCCCAAAAATTTGGGTTAAGTAATGGATCGCCGCCAGTAATAGCTATGTTTGGACGGCGATTATACTTTTGACAGAACGATACAAAATCGTTGAGTACGACATTTGCGTCGGAAACGTTCCATTCAACTTTTGGCAAGGGCTTGCCTGAATTGAATATATAACAGTGTTGGCATCTTTGATCGCAACGGTTTGTTATGTGCCATTGTAAACTAAAGATTCCTGGCATAATAATCGCCTCCTTAATAATTGGGCGCAGATTATCTGCGCCCATCACCAACTCTTTGCAAAAAATTTGTGATTTTTGACTAGACGCCGCAACCGCTACAGCTACTACTGCCACCGCTATCACATCCAGAGGCTCCACAGCTAGCGCATCCGCCGTTGCAGATAGCAGCTGCATGCTCAATTGTCATACGCTTTTCGTGCAAAACATCTTGCATACTGTGGATAGATTTTCTGCTTTTTGGCTTGTTGGTCCATACGTTAAAGTTGCTCATCTTCATGACTAATTCACCTCCTTTTTTGTAGTCATCTTAAAGATGCTAATATATTTTATATCAGTATTTTCTTTTTTTGTCAAGTAATGATGACTGTTGAGGACGCTTGATATACTTTCTCATGTGCTATAATAATTTTATTATGATTACAAAAGCTATTATTCCGGTAGCGGGGTGGGGGACAAGAAGGCTGCCAATTACGAAAATAATTGAAAAATCAATGCTTCCTGTAGGGAATCGTCCTTTGGTAGATTACTCAGTGCAAGAGTTGATTAAGGCGGGCGTCAAAGATATTTATATGGTAATATCGAATGCTGAACCTTGCCAGGTTCAGGAATTCTATAAGGACAATCTGGCATTGAATCAATATTTGGTGGAGCGCGGTAAGACCGATCGGTTGAAGCTTGCTAAAACATTGCCGGATGATGTAACTATTCACTATACCGTGCAAGATCCTTCTGGCAAATACGGAACAGCGGTGCCGATTGCAATGGTGGTAGAGGAATACAATATTGACGAACCAGTTTTGGTCTTTATGGGAGATGATTTTATTTGGAATCCAGAAGGCGAATCGGCTGCGGATGCTTTAATCAAATCTGTGAAAGGTCCGGAAGAGTCAGCGATACTTGGGGTGGAGATTGATAAATCAAAAGTTGAGAAATATGGAGTTCTATCAGCAAAGGACGGGAAGCTGGTCGATGTGGTTGAGAAGCCAAAACCAGAAGATGCACCCTCAAACTTAATTAATGTCTCGAAATATGTGATGTCGCCAAAGCTTTTGCAGACCATAGTGGAGTATGTGAATAGTCATGATTTTGGTCCGAAAGATCAGGAATATATGGTGACAGACCCAATTGATGAATATATTTTGAATGGTGGCGTAATGCGAGTAGCTCCAACTACTGGAGAATATTTGGATGGTGGTTCCGTGGAAGGTTGGCTCCACGCTAATAACGTAGTTTGCGGAAAATAGATTTTTTAATTTTTGTGGTATAATGGTAAGCATAAGAACAATGGAGGTTTTATGCAACCAGATAATCTTTCTAATGCGATTAATGCGGTAGCTCCGCAGGGTAGTTCGGCACAAAGTCCGAAGCCGAGTGGTGACTTGGTTTTTCGTGACAAGCCAAAGAAAAACACCGGCATGATTGTTGGAATGATAATTCTAGCAATGCTGGCGGCTGGAGGAATTGGGTTTGGCGTATGGGCTATTTTAGACAAAAATCAGGAAGTAGCAAATTTGAATGATAGAATATCGCAATTAAGCGAGGAAGATGAGGAGGAAAACAGTGAGGATGAACAACAGATAAATGATTTAGATGATAATAATACTTCGAGCGAGAATCCGATGATAACTGCTCAACCGCCAGAGTCCTATAGGGCATTTTATAGCTTGCCGTTAACCGTTCAATCTAGTGAAAACAATACTATGAGTGTTTCGATTGACAATGATGGGAAAGTTTCTTGCAGTGTTTCAAACTTACCTAATGGCGGTGAATGTAGTATTTCTGGTTTGCCGACAGGCGTCTACAAGATGGAGACTATTTATGAGGGGAATGGTTCTGGAACCGAAAGAATCGGTTTTATAATGAATGATGGATCGGTATGGTATGCTTCAGTTTACGATAATGGTAATGTTAATATGAATATGCAAGCGAAAAAGATGAACATCGATGGGTTCGTGAAGGACATAGTTGGGGTATATTACACTCAAGATGCAAATGCGCCTACTGGTTGGTATTTTTCCACTGTGTTCGTAAAGGATGATAACAGTTTTATTAAGTTTAACGAATCAATGCTTTAGTCGTTGATACGCAGGACTGAACTAGCACTCTTGACATAGGAGTGCTAATTTTATATAATGGGGATATTATGCAAGAAGAGTTTAGTGAAATTATGAGTAAACTATCCGAGAATGCAAGATTTGCTTTGCAAAAATCGGATTATTATGCCAAAAGATATAATAATGGCTATATGGGGACTGAACACTTGCTACTTGGAATAATGTCGATGGATAATTCGACGGGTGCAAAAATGTTGCGGGAGGAAGGCGTAACGACGGAGGAAGTTGAAAAAGCACTAAACAAGGTGGCGGTGGAAGTACCAGGGTCGGATATGGCGATGATGTCGCTTTCGGAAGCGGTGATTTTGACGCTCCGAATGGCGCAGAATTATGTGAGGGAGCAGGGACTCTCAGTGATCGGTACAGAGCACGTGCTTTATGCTTTGCTTTCCCAAGGAAATTCGAGAGCTGCTTTGATTTTGCAAGGTCTAAAAGTGGATAACGAAAAAGTATTAGACGAAATTGAAGCTTTGGTGGAAGAACAAACTAAAGATGAAAAATCTAAAGCCGAAAAAGCTAAGTATTTAAATAAAAAGCAACTACGGTTCTTAAGCCGATACGGTAAAGATTTGACTGAAGAGGCAAAACAAGGCCACCTTGATACGGTGATTGGACGCGAAAATGAAATAGAACGAGTAGTCACAGTTCTTTCGCGCCGCACTAAGTCTAATCCAGTTTTGATTGGTGAAGCTGGGGTTGGTAAAACAGCGATCGTGGAAGGTCTGGCTACGCGGATTGCGAAAAATGAAGTGCCAGGTAATTTGGTTGGTAAACATATTTATCAAGTAGACCTCAGCTCTTTGGTCGCGGGAACCAAGTTCCGTGGTGAGTTTGAAGAGCGGATTAAAGGTGTGATTGATGAAGCGATTTCGGACGATTCGATTTTGCTATTTATTGATGAAATCCATCTTCTCTGTGGGGCAGGATCGAGTGAAGGGTCAATGGATGCAGCGAATATTTTGAAACCGGCTCTTGCACGGAACTCAATTAATTTAATTGGTGCGACGACATTAGACGAATATCGTAAAACGATCGAAAAAGACAAGGCTCTTTCTAGGCGTTTCCAGACGGTGATGGTGGAAGAGCCGTCTAGTGCGGTGACGCTTAGGATTTTGAAAGGCATTAAGAAACACTATGAAAAGCATCACGGTGTGATAATTCCGGATGAAATGCTAGAAACAGCTATTACGATGGGCCAGAGATATATTAACGACCGGTTTATGCCGG
>JAFWIK010000015.1 GCA_017514905.1 Candidatus Saccharimonadota bacterium | reverse complement strand
GCTATTACCTTGTCGGGCAGCCTATTATTGGTCATTTCTTTGAATTGCTCTCTAGCCTCTATCCCAACGATAGACTGGAAATCTCTAACCATCTGAGGAATTGGAGCTGGTCCAAGCGCAGAGCCAATCGGATAAAAACATCGCCTATAGTCCTTTTCGTACGCCGCAAAAGACGCGGCAGCAGCATCTATTAACTTACCGGCCCCATCTTCGACCACAATAACATTTGTGCCCATTATTTTCATGCGATCGACGTTTGGCGCCTCTTTCTCTGCATCAACTTTGCCCATATAGATATCACATTCCATGCCAAAGTATGCAGCGGCGGCGGCCATTGCGACACCATGTTGACCAGCGCCAGTATCAGCAATAATTTTTGTTTTGCCCATCTTTTTAGCCACTAAAACATAGGCCATAGCATGGTTCAGCTTGTGAGCGCCAGTATGGTTAAGGTCTTCACGCTTTAGATAAATAGCGGCTCCACCAAGTTTATCACTAAGATTTTTGGCATATGTAATTGGCGTTGGGCGACCTTGATAATGTTTTCTTATATATTTTAGCTCATTGATAAATTCAGCATCGTTTCTTATTCTTTGATAAAAATCATTTATTCTTCTAAATTCCTCATCCATTTCCGGAGAAAGAAATCTGCCCCCATATTTACCATAAAACCCATCTTTATCTGGATAGTCTTTTACTTTATATTTCATCCTTACTTTTCCTTATTTAATAAATAATCCACTAATTGTTGTTTTGCGTCACCCCAGTATTTGTTGGACTCTTCATAATTTTCATCACGAATGGTACTAATTGTCCTAGTCTCGCCATCGGGAATAAAGAATTTATCCACCCAGCGACTACTTTTGCCAGACTCTTCTGTAGCAATCGTGCCTTCACTACCACCAATAAACACTTCTGGCTCCTTGCCTGGCTCACAATAGGCCCAGTAATGTTCAATCCTTGCCTTGCGATTAGTTTCATCTTTTAGCATATGTAGAAATTTCTCTATGCCAATTTGCTTATCAAAGAACTTGCTGTATGGACCAGGTAATCCGCCGAGTGCATCGGCATAAAATCCAGCATCTGATTTTACGACCGCTTTTCCTAATCGATTTGCTGCATCCTTAACTGTATAGGCGACCACTTCGGCGCACGTTGAGGCTTGTATTTCTACCGGTTCAAAATCTGGATTTAGTATTTCGACCTCAAGACCATGTTTTTTCTCGAAGAACTCCTTGGCTTCTCGCATTTTGTCTGGGTTTGATGTCAAATAAATCATATTGCTCCTTTCTTTATTTAACTTTTTCAATAATTTGATATTTACCATTATGAATATCCGTGACGAATGTTTTCATATCTAGTCTCTTAAAAATGTTTTCGGCCTTGTCTATATCTTTGGTGATTATACAAAATCCAGGACCTGCCGTAGAGAGAAAAATAAATTCTATATCATTATCGTTCCTCAGTGGTCTCATCTTTTCCGCTAAACTAACGATACTAGGATATGCATAAGAACAGTTTTTAATACTACCCATATCCCAACGATAGTCAAAAATAAATTCCTTCATTGGTTTAAAATTTCCATCCACCAACTCTGGAATAGCGTCGTTCAGGAGTCTATATGCAATTCCTCTCGAGTAATCTGTACTGGCTTTCTTAAAACTTTCTGCTGCCATAATTTCATCTGTAATTAGCGTGTTAGCGTCAGGATGCAAATATTGATTTGGAATGCCAAAAACAATTTTTAAATCTTCTGGCAAATTTACCCTTATTATGGGTACTGCTCTACCTGTCATAATGATTAGTCCGCCATTATAATACCCACAGACTCCAGAACCGCCAATCGATTGCACGAACACAAGATGTTCGTTATCTCCATCTATTTCTTCGGCGTGATTGCCGGCAAGGTATCTAATCAAGTCCATTGGCTCTATCGGATTATTGTATAATTCATTAATTGCAGCACCCACCCCTTGTATAGCCGAGGCACTTGATCCTAAACCGCAATGCCTAAGGTCTAGGTCTGTGTCTATATTAATGGAAAAACCAGTAGTTATATCTAGGGCTTTCTGCATCAACATAGCGGCATGTTTAGCCAAAGCTGTTCGACCATAATTGCCAGTAACAACAATAGCGTTATCTTTTCTGGGTTCTACGGTAATTTTCTTACATATATTTACACAAAAATTGATCTGTCCTGTTGGAAAAATATTATCTTTTGGCTTTATACTATATAATTTCCCAGGATCGGTGCAAGCGGCATCTAACCTAGAGGGGTATTTAATGGTGATTTTTTTAAAAGGGGGCTCAGAAACCGGTCTTCTAAACTCGACTAATACATCGCCGACATTGATAACCTGTGGTTTCTTTTTCATTAGAGAAGATTATATCATATTCTTTGGTTATTATCCACTGGCTCCCCTTTACTATCATCCAGCACCCAAGGACAAATCCATTATCGCCGTAAAGGTGCTTAGACAAAACCTCATAAAAGGTGCTCTTGTACGAACGCCGTCAGTTCTTTCTTCTTATTATATTCATGACAGGCTATTCTAAAATCATCTAATATCGGGAGCCAATTTGAATTAGTATTATTTAGAAGTTTTATTTCTGATCATCTTTCTCTCTAGGATATTTGAATCTGGAGCTTCAGGAACTCTTCTAGTTTTTTCTGTTTCACAAAATCCATGCTTTTCATAAAAATGTTTTGCTCTTTCGTTCTTATCTATTACCCACAGCTCGAGATAATTATTTCTTGAAGCTGCAAATTCAATTAATTCCCCGCCGATGCCATTCCTTTCAAAAAATGGGTCAATATATAAATTTGTAATTTCTGAATCATCGATATGCATCATTCCTTTTATAAATGAGTCTTCGTAAACATAGATGCCACTAAGCAGTTCTGGCTTGTCTATATATTCTTTTGCTATAGGATAGACCTGTAATTCAACAAAAGAGCCAATGTCGTTGTTAAAAATTGTGCGATAATTTTTTCGTTTTGAAAATACTAGTATTTCTGCGATTCTAGATGCGTCTTTAGTGCAAGCTTTTCTTATTTTTCCCATTTCGTTATTATATCTCTAAGCGAGGCAACAGACAACATTTATATCTCATATTCGGCGAGAGCGGCGTTTTCGAGCTCAAAAGAGTCAAAATCTGTATCATCGTCGTAGCCTACAATAGTGAAATGCAAAGCCTGGAGCAAAGCTCCATGCGCAACAACGAGAACTTTGGCATCGTCAGGGTTCTCTTTTTTGATGCGTTCAAGCACCTTTTTCGAACGAGCTAAAACAGTTTTAATGGGTTCCATGCCACCCTCATTCGTATTTAACCGCCTATCGTTTTCGTCTATATTCCAAGTAGCACAATCTACACCCTCGTAGTCACCATAGCTTCTTTCTTTTAAGTTGTCATCATAGAGAATTGGGGCACGTCCATCAACAGCAATGTCCGCAGTTTGGACGGCTCTTTTCATCGGCGAACAGTAACAAATATCAAAGTCATAGGACTCTAATTTTCTTTTTAGTTTCTTTGCCTGATTGATACCGGTCTCATTTAGGGGAACGTCAGTCTGACCTTGCATTCTGTTTTCGAGGTTCCAATCAGTTTGGCCATGACGAGCAACATATAACTTCATATGTTTATTTTATCATACATTATCAGCCAAATAGCACCTTGAAAAAACCAAGCGAGACAGCTAACATGATGAGGCCGGCAGTGAGAACACCGGCCATAATGGAGATGATAGTCTTTTTAAAATCTAGCTTTAAGATACTAGCGGCTAAGGTTCCAGTCCAAGCACCAGTACCCGGAAGTGGAATTGCTACGAACAGAAAAAGTGCAAAATAGGTGCCGTAATTCCCTGCTTTTTTGAGCAACTTATCACCGGCTTTTTCGCCTTTTTTCAGACAGAAATTACAAAATTGTTTTAGTGGCTTCCAGTTTCTTTTGGCGCCCCAATCGAGAAACTTGCGAGCAAAATAATAAATGATAGGTACTGGAATAAGGTTGCCAATAATTGCCACGATGAGGACTAACCATTCTGGCAAACCAAGGTCCATACCAACTGCGACAGGTATGGCACCGCGTAATTCGATGAGAGGAATCATCGAAATAAGGAGTACTACGAGGATTTTCCAAAGCATTAGTGTTTGGCCTTTTCTTCTTTTTCGAGTTCTCTAAAAGCGACTTTGCCGATCTTGGTTTGAGGAAGTTTGTCACGGAATTCGTAAGCAGCAGGAAGAGCGTAAATTGGGACATTGCGCTCAAGCAGCTCCTTGATTTCACGTTCTAGACGCTTACTGGCTTTGTAACCAGGTTTCAAAACAATGAAGGCTTTTGGCACCTGACCCTTGTAGTGGTGATCGATGCCGATGACGGTAGAGGTGAGAACAGCCTCGTGAGAGTTGATGACAGATTCGAGATGTGTCGGATAAATGTTGTAACCAGATGAAATGATAATCCGCTTGAGACGCTGAGCGAAGTAAACGAATCCATCGTCGCCAAAGTGGCCGATATCACCAGTGTGAAGCCAAACTTTGCCATCGTCATGTAGACGAAGGGCTTGAGCAGTTTCAGCATCATCACCAAGATAGCCCATCATGATGAGCGGGCCAGAAAGACAAATCTCACCGTCTTCCCCAGCTGGAAGCTGTTTAAAGGTGTCGTTTTTGACGATTTTAATGGAAGTATCCGGAAGTGGCGCGCCGATAATGCCATCCGAAAAGGCATTTTCGGGTGAAAGACAGACGGCGCCAGAGCCTTCGGTCAGGCCATAACCGACACGAATTTTAGCACTAGAGCCATGTGCCGCAAGAAAATCGTTGACTTTGTCACGCAGGGTCTGAGTTAAGGCATCTCCGCCGCAAATCACTGCGGTAACCGATGAAAGGTCGCTTCCTTTTAGCTTAGTGTTAATAAGGGCCTCAAAGAGAGTGGGCACGCCAACGATAAAATTGGGACTGTTTTTCTTGATAATATCGGCGAACTGCTTGTGCGAGAAAGCTGGAATCAAAATACAGCCCATACCCTGGCAAAGAGGTGTGTGAATACAAACACCTAATCCGAAACAATGAAAGAGCGGCAAGATGGAGAGCACCGTGGCACCTGGCACAACCTGTCGAATGACAGTGCCGTCACAGATAGACTCAGCATTGATATTGAGATTAGAGAGCAAAACTGCTTTAGGAGCACCTGTAGTGCCACCAGAATACATAATTACAGCTGGATCGGCACCGCCTCTTTCCTCGTGATAATTTCCCTGATAGAAATAGGAATTGGCAATGAAATCTTCCCAAAGGACGACGCGGTTATCGTTGCTTGGTAAACGAACCTTCTTAACATGCAAAGTGTTATACAGCTTCTTCTTGAGAAAACCAAGGCCATCAGATGGGCGTACCACGATAATGCGCTCTAACTGCGCTGTATCACGTAAGCGATAAATCTTATCAAAAACTGCATCTATCACTAGGACATACTTGGAATCGGCAACCTTGATGTAATATTCCAACTCTTTCTCTGAGGATAGGGGGTGGACCATATTACAGACGGCACCAACCATGTTGACAGCGTAAACCATAGTAATACCTTCTGGGGTGTTTGGCATGCAAATAGTGACACGATCGCCTTCTTTGACACCATAATTTTTAAGGGCTCGCGCAGTCTTTTCAATCTTTTTAACAAAATTCTTATAAGTTACCTTATGGCCATAATAGATGTAAGCAGTATTATCAGGCCATTTCTCAGCAGATTGCATGATCATATCAACCATCGAACAATCTGGGTATTCAATATGGGAAGGTATTTTCTCTTCTTCATAGTATTTTAGCCAAGGGCTCTCTTCTCTACTTTTTTTCACAAAAACTCCTTATGATAAGTATAACACAGTTGATTAGTTTAGGAAAGGTGCAAGATAATGCTCAGTTAACTAGCATTCTCTAATGATTTTTCCGTAGTGGGCTCTTCGGATCCTTCGACTTTCTCGGCCTCCTCAGCTTCGGCTTCTTTGGCTTTGGCTTCTTCGGCTTCCCTTCTTAATTCCTCGATTCGCTCTTTAGTTTTGGCTTCTTCAGCTTTCCGTTTTAGCTCTTCGGTTTGAGTCTCATCAGTTTCTTCACTATTTCCTGTACGCCTACTGACAGAATCATCGATCTCATCGCTTATCAAAGTATACTTGCGATACAGCTCACGACTGCTGAGTTTATTCTTATTCTTCAAGGCTTCGTCAATGTCGTCATTTATTTCATCGTATCGTTTCAATTTTTGTTCTGCGATTCTAATTCTTTCGCTTCGGTCTGAAGCTCCTTCTGCACTACTTTCCTTTGATCCGGCTGGTGTTTGTTCTGCGTTGTCAGATTCACCAGTTAGAATAGCGCTCAGTGGCTCGCTAGAGGTATGGACATAATCTTCGTCAAAAGTTTCGACTCTAGCGTGTTGAGCTCGTCTTAAACCGGCTGCCACAAGTGGACTGAGAACTTTTCTACCTCTTTTTCGCAGAGTCTGAGTTTTTTGTTCTGCCTGGGTTGAATCATGTTCGGGCGATTTTACATCTGGCACTGGAGGCAAATCTGGCGTTTTTTCAGTGTGGGCAACTTCTGCCTTTGGCTCTGAAGGTAAATCTGAAGTTTTTTCAGTGTGGGCAGCTTCTGCCTTTGGCTCAGTATTCTTGTCACCGCCAAAAATGGCGTTGTTGATCATTCCAATCTGTTCGGCAAGTTGTTCGGAAGTAAGATAGCCACTATCACGCATCTTTTGTAAAATACTGAATAAGTCCCTGGTTAATTCTAGCCTCCTCTCGGTTTCGGACGCTTCTCTATTGGGGTTAGCCTCGGTTTTCGTCTTGTTGTCCTCGCCTTTTGCCTTATTCTCTTCCTCGGCTTCTTCGTCTTTTGTTTCTTCACTTTCGTCTTTGTCTTCTTCAAAGTCTTCATCTTCTTCGGTAAAATCATAATCGTCAAGAATAGGCTCTAAATCATCGTCAAGAATAGGTTTTAAATCAGAGTCTTGATCTAGGGGTTCAACTGGGTCATCACTAGGGTTATCACTAGCAATGTCGGTGTATCTATTAAGCCAATCGTCAGACGGTTGATCAGTTGTTTGGGTATCTTTTTCGTGGTTATCTGATGAGATTTGACTTGCTGGCTCGGAGTCCTCAGTTTCATGGAGACTTGACATGTCGGCTGAAGTGGGAGTAGACTTCGACTCATCTACACTGTAAAGATTAGCTATGTCTTCGGAAGTCGGAATATGATCAGGGCCTTCTACATTATACAATTTTGCCACATCTTCTGCAGTGGGGGGAGTCGGTTCTTTGGCAGGTGTTTCTTCGGAAGTAGAAGGACGGCTAATACCTCCTACATTGTATTGCCGTTTTATGTAGTCGGCAACTGGATAAGCATGCGCTTCACTTCCTGTGTCGTCAGGCTCAACTGAAACTGTTTCAGGGTTCTCTTCTGGCACTTCATCTTTTGGAGAAGAGCTATCGATGACATTGGCTTCGGTGCCATCATTATAGGGCACATTTCCGAGGCTATTCCAAACCTCCTGGTTGTCAGTACTATTTGTGGCGTTTTCGATGTTGCCAGGTTTGTTTTCGTTTGCCGACTCCGAATCTTGGCTCTGGCTACGGTGCTCGAAACGTACGCGAACACCATCCATTTTTCCCATAGATAAACCTTTCTTTTAATGCTTGCGATTAATTTAATCATAGCGCTTATGTGAAGAAAAATCAATCCTAAAATCACAAAAAAACTGAGAAACTTTGCGTTTCCCAGTTTTTTAGCTTAAAATTGACTATTTTTTGGCAATCGAAAGCGAAATTTTGCGGCCGTCTTTGTCGATATCGAGGACCTTAAAGCTCTTACGTTCGTTTAAGGTAAAGATCTTCTCTGGATCGACGTCGGATCCCTCGCCTAGCTCGGAAACATGAACTAGAGCTTCTACAGCTGGAGAAATTTGGACGAATGCACCAAATGGAGTAATCCGAGTAATGGTGCCCTCAACCTTGGAGCCTTTCTTGAGATTCGCGACTTCGGATAACCAAGGATCTTCAACTAATTGCTTCATCGAGAGAGAAAGGCGCTCTTTGTCGATAGCAATAATCTTAGCTTCGATCGTATCACCAACCTTGACGTAATCAGATGGATTATTGACTCTTTCCCAAGAGATCTCAGAAATATGAATCAATCCTTCAATACCATCAACGTTTACAAACACACCGAAATCTACTACTCCGGTAACGACACCTTTGACAATATCGCCAACCTTGAGCTCCGCAAAGCGTGCGGCTAATCCGTCTTTAATTGCTTCTTTCTCAGAGAAAATAAGCTTGTTATCTTTTTTACTCGCGTCGAGAATGCGAGCCTTGATAGCTTTGCCTACCAGAGAGTTAAGGCGTTGCAGGATTTCATCCTTGTCGGCAGAACCGACCCTCGGGTAATGTTCAGCCGAGAGTTGCGAGACAGGCATAAAACCGCGAATGCCTTCGTATTCGACGAGCAATCCGCCCCTGTTAGCATCAAACGGCGTAACTTCGACGATTTCGCTGTTTTCGAGCTTAGAATTGATTTCGTCCCAGCCCTTATCCTTGACGGCTTTTCGGAGCGAAAGAAGCACGTAACCGTCTTTCATTTCGGTCTCAATTACAGAGGTAGTCACCTCATCGCCGACGTTTAAATTGCGCACGAAAGAAGCTTCGCGACGCGGAACGAGACCGATACCCTGGTTGCCCAGGTCGATCAAAATTTCATGTTTTTTAACGGATAGAACCGTACCCTTAACGGTGTCTCCCGTATTGACTTTTTTGAATGCCTCCTCATCACTTGCTAGGAGTTCATCCATGGTTAATTTAGTGGCTTTTGCCATGATTAATATTATTTCCTTTCTTTAGACTCACTCATTAGCTTCCAATCTTCCGACGGGTCCTGCCGGTCGCTGTCCTCCCCCAAAAATGACGGCATTTTTGGGGGACCCCCTCCGCGACCGTCACCCGTCGGAGTGATGCTATATTTTAAGCTAATGAGTGAGCCTAAACTTGGGTTAATTATACCAAAAGAATGTGATATAATCAAGATATGTACTTGTGTATAGACATTGGAGGAACTAAAACATTAATTGCGCTCTTTTCAAAGAGAGGGCGGGTGATTCGGCGTAAAAAGTTTAAAACCTCCCAAGGGTCAAAGACTTTTTTGCAAGAATTAGAAGATAATTTGGAGTCTTTTGAAAAACGCAAGATCAAATGCGTAGTCGTAGCCATACCGGGGCTTGTACAAAAAAATTATTCAATCCAACTTGGGAACCGAAATTGGCAGAATTTCGATCTGATAACACCTTTAAAAAAATTGTTCGACTGTCCGATTTATTTTGAAAACGATGCAAATCTGGCGGCACTTTTTGAGTCTTATCGACTTCCTGGCAGGACGATTTTTTTGACTTTTTCAACTGGTATTGGCGGTGGTATTGTAGAGAAAAACCGTATTCTGCCAGAGTCTAATGAATTTGAGCCAGGACATAAATTTTACCATTATGATGGTAAGGATAAAGAGTGGGAAGACATCGCAGCCGCTTCAGCACT
Source organism: Candidatus Saccharimonadota bacterium (assembly GCA_017514905.1). GTDB lineage: Bacteria > Patescibacteriota > Saccharimonadia > Saccharimonadales > Saccharimonadaceae > Nanosyncoccus. Next base: position 11,590 of record JAFWIK010000015.1, on the reverse strand, counting down.
AGAAAGCTCTTATCATGTAGACCGGGCGACCTCACTAAGAGAAAAGACGGCGTTAATGGACATTGCAAAGCGGATCTACCTGGGCCTACCGGATATTGTAGCTGAATATCATCCTGATACAATCATACTTGGTGGGCCACTAGGTAAAATTTATAAGCTATTTGAGCCGTATTTACCGAAGGATTTGAATGTCAAATACCGACGACCGAAACGGCCAACTGAGTCGGTGATTTATGGCGGGTATTACTTAGCAAAACAAAAGGAGCAGGGATAATTCCCTTCTTATGGATAAGCTACTAGAAAAACTGAGACATGATTTTCCGGATTTGAGATTTCGCCAAAGCAGAAAATTCGCGTTTCGACCGCCTAGGACAATCTTAATTGGCCCAGATGAGCCAAAAAAAGAATTGGTATTACTGCACGAAGTATCTCATGCGATTCTGAAACATCGGGATTTTGGCACAGATATAGAGCGGCTCAAAATGGAGAGTGCAGCGTGGGAAAAGGCTCAAGAATTGGCTGAGAGATATGGAGTAGAGATCGATGAAGAGTTTATCCAAGATGAATTGGATACTTACAGGGATTGGCTGCACAAAAAATCGCGTTGCCCAGAATGCGGGCTAACGCGATTTCAAACACCTGACGGACAGTATCACTGCCCGAGGTGTAATGAATTTTTAGCTAACAAAAAATAGCACCATTTCGGGGACGGGTCGCTCCGGCCCGTCTTCACGGGCGGAGCGCCCTCATTCTCGGTAGCAACCTCCGAAAGCCCCTCAATGGTACTAGTTTTTTGTTAGTTTTAGGCCTTCTTAGCAGGACCACGACGAGAGATACGACCACCCTTAGCACCAGCTACACGAGCAAGTGCAGGATTAGCAGCAAAACCGCCGGTGTGACCATTTTGGCCACCTTTTTTACCAATACGGGCATAGAATTCTTTACCGTATTTTGCTTTGTTAGTAGCAGCAGCTTTCATGCCACCAGCTTTAGTTCCAGCCATCCTAGAACTCCTATTCTGCCCACCAAATACTTAATTAATAACACACCACCAGGGTGATTGTTTTAATTATAGCATAGTGCTTAACGTTTGTCAATATGCTAATTCTAAAAAATATGTTATAATTCTGTGGAAAAACCCGAACAAAAAAGTCGGAAATTTTGAAAAATTGTGAGTAAAAAACTATTGACATTATGCAATGTGTGATATAAAATAGAGATGATTTTAAGTAGATTAAACTGCGAGGCTACTTAAAATTTCATGTATGACCTGGGAAAAGCGCTCCGAAAGGGGCGTTTTTCCTATTCTTTAATAAGGTTTGGGCCACAAAAATTCAACGTGTTATAATTAGTCTAACTATGAAGATTCAGGTGATAGTTAGGGATGATAAGCCACTTGGCACCTGGATGGGGCTAGGTGGTGCAATTACTGAAGCGTCGGCGTATAATTTTTCAAAACTTTCACCTGAAAAACAAGATGATCTCTTGAAGGCCTACTATGGAAAAAATGGGCTAGATTATCGGCTAGCTAGAATTAGCATCGGAAGCAACGATTTTTGCCTTAAGCCTTACGAATATACGAAAAAAAATAATCTGAGTGATTTTTCGATCGGACATGATAAAAAATATGTGCTGCCAATGCTAAAAACGATTCTCAAAACTAAAAAATTAACGATTGTTGCAAGCCCTTGGTCTCCACCGAATTGTTTGAAGCTAGCGTGGAGGCAAAACTTAAATGGCAGACTAAAACCATGGCGTTATAAGGCTTTTGCTAAATATATTCGTAAATGGTTAGAAAGTTACGCTAAAGAAGGAGTTAAGATAGATTTAATAACCCCACAGAATGAACCGATGGCCTCGCAGATTTGGGAATCATGTGTTTATTCATACAGAGCGCAAAGGAAGTTAGCCTATAAGTATTTAGCAAAAGAGCTCGGTAACTTAGATACTCAAATACTGCTCTGGGACCATAATAAAAAGGATTTGGCTAAGACCGCAGATAAGCTTTTTAATGGAAAATATGTAACAGAGTATGGCCGCTCTAAAAAAATAGCTGGGCTTTGCTATCATTGGTATGATGGTACTTTTCCGGATCAAATGTGGCACGTACGACAAAAATATCCTGATATTCTAATGATTAGCTCAGAAATGAGCTGCGGATTTTCAGCTTACGATAAAAATGATTGGGAGAAAGATGCTGCGCTTTACTGCTGGGAGCTTTTTAACGATATTAACGCTGGGACCAGTGCTTTTATTGACTGGAATATGCTTTTATCGTGGCAGGGTGGCCCTAGTCATTGCCAAAACTATGTGAAAAGCCCCGTGATTTTGAATAAAACCGGGGATGACTTTATTCTTACGCCTATTTATTCCGCCTTAAAAAAATTCGCTGACTTATTCCCTGCCGGGTGCGAAATAGTTCGTTGTGAATGTAATTCGGATAAAATCGTAGCGATTGCTAGAAAAACTCAAAAAGGCTATAAAGTAATAGTCAAAAATATTTCGGATCAAGAGCAAGAAGTGACAATCCAACTTGGCTCACAAAAAAAGAACTTGAGACTCGCAAAGTTCGAAATGCGTGGTGGGGGCGAATTGTTCGAGCTTTAGCGGTCTATAAAGAAGGCATTTAAGGTTGCTTGCCCACACATACATTGACAAAAATAAGCATATGTGCTATAATTTATAGTATAGTTAGATAACAAAAGACCTAGCTAAGTAGATTAAGAGGTTGGTTGCTGATAATGGCCTTTGGCATGTCTGTAACCAGTTTTGATTACTTTATAAGCAATTAAAACTGGTTACAGAATAATCTCGTGACCAAAACTTAAACTTCGTCGCGAGACGATGTAATGCGAAAGGAGAAGGCGATGAACAAGAAGAAGATTGATAAAGAAATGGTAGTTCTTGGGTTGAAGTATTTAGCTGAGAATCAGGGTGCAAGTAACCGGGAAATATATGCCCATCTTAAAGAGATGGGGTGGAACTATTCCTGGGATGACTTTTATAATCAGTTCCCTTTGACAAAGATTTTCAATTTGAAGCTTTTTAATGGAATGAAGAGAGGAAGTATTTGGGCTGGTGCAGACCTCCTAATTAATCTTTCGACTGGAGATCCTGATGACCCATGGTTTGCAAGAGAATATGTCTTCGATCGCTTTTTAAGTGTGGATGATGAGTTCTCAATCTATCATTTTATCCGGAAAGTTACCAATAATAATTCATACACAATGGCCAATATAACTAGTCTAAGCAACTAATTTTTACCCCCGACTTTCACATAATCAGTGTGAGTAGAGCCGGGGGCTTTTTTTGGATAAAATTCCGGTCAAATCATTTAGAATGGGCAAAGAAAACCCCGCTCGGTATTGATGAGCGGGGTAATTTAAATGGGGGTTATATGAGATTTTGATATAGAACTTCGGCTAGTAATTGAAAAATAGCCCTCTATTTTCATAAGGAGCTTACAGGTTAGGAGATAGTTAAAAAATGCTTTATAGCCCGATTGGTGAGGGCGAATTGGGCAGGCATTAACAATCTATGAGAAAGACATTCGGGAAAAGTTAAACCATGTTATAATAGAAACATAAGTGTTATAGAAAGGAGTCTTAATGGAACAAAATACTGGTGTTGGAACGCCGGTGACGCCAATAGTAGAAAATAAACAAAAAGGCGGAAATGGATTAAAGATTGCTACTGCGATTGCGTGTATTGTGGCAGTTTGCGGTATTGGATTTGGTGTTTATGGTATGATGCAAAGCTCACAAAAAGACGACCAGATTAATAGTCTTAAAGATCAAATTGAAGGGAGTAATAATAAAGAGGCAGAAGAGGGTGAAGCAGTTACAGACACGCAGCAAAATGTAAAATACTTTTTTACTAACAAGAATAATCCTGATTTAAAAGAGTTCGAAACTGCAGATATTTCTTCATGGAGGGGGCTTGATCTCCATTTAGGGGCTGATGGTTCTGTAAAGGTCACTTTTCAGCATGTAGAATGGGATGCTTTCGCTTCGGAAAAAAGAGGAGATTCAGAGGAAGATGATTTGACCAGCCACATAGACGGACGTGTTGTAGACATCGCAGCTGGGCTTATTGGAAATGGTGGTATTGAGGAAATACTCTTTTTGTTAGATGACGGAACGGTAAGTTATATAAGTACCGAGAAAATACTATCAAAAGAATACAATTTTGAAAAACTATCAAACGTCAAAGATGTCGTAAGAATATATGGCAATCAAGATATTATTGATTATGCTGGGTTTGTCCAACTTTCTTCTGGAAAGATTTCTCCAATAATGGCTAATAGCGACACATTATACGTAAAGTAAAACTATTGCCGGTTTTTTAGTTTAACAGAAACTAGCATTAAAAAATCGGCTACTTTGCCGATTTAGATACGGTTTGGTGGGGATATATGGACTTGAACCATAGACCTCGTCATTATCAGTGACGCGCTCTAACCAGCTGAGCTATATCCCCATAAATTTCTGGTGGAGTAACTGGGACTCAAACCCAGGACCTCTGCCTTGCAAAGGCAGCGCTCTAATCAGCTGAGCTATTACCCCGTACCTATTATTTTACCGAAAAATTCAAAAAAGTCAAATGTAAGGAGTATTCATGCTATAATTAAGCATATGGAATACGAATTCAGCATTGGATGGTTATTTGGTGGGCTTGCAATCACTCTTGCGGGTGGCCTGATTGTGATTTTTTATAAGCAGATTGCAGATAACCTAGTGAACGGGGTTTCTTCTTACGATAAGGTTAAGCTATTCGGCGTAATCACCGCGGTAGTCGGACTAATCTGCACGGCTAATCTTCATACTTTTTTATTAGGACTTTTGGTAAATCTGCTATTTGGACGCTAAGGGCGGAAATTATAATAAGCGATGCCATTTTTGAGCTTGACACCACGGATTTTGGTAATTTCGGAAAGAGAGGCAAATTCGTAGCCTTTTTCGCGCACGGCATCGATAAGTTTTGGCACCGCATCAACGGAGGTAGGATAGACATCGTGCATGAGAATGACCGCACCGTCGTGGAGTTCGCTCATGGCGGTAGATAAAATGGAATCGACGTTTTTGCTGCGCCAATCTTCAGTGTCAACCGACCAAAGAATCATAGGTGTGCCAACAGTGGAGCGCACATTGTCATTAACATTGCCATAAGGAGGACGAGTGAAACGAGGGTTCCAACCTAAAATATCCTTAATGACAGATTTAGCTTCACTAATGTCAGATTTCACAGCGTCAGCGGGTATTCTGACCAGGTTTTGATGATACATAGTGTGACTGGCTACCTCGTGGCCCTCTTTGTTAGCACGTTTTACGATTTTGGGATTAGCTTTGGCTTTGCTACCTAGCATAAAGAAAGTTGCCGGGACATCTTTTTCGGCGAGAATGTCGAGAAGACGAGGAGTAGTAGCTTCGGAAGGACCGTCGTCAAAAGTGAGAACGACCAGTTTTTTGCCATCTAGGACTCGGTCGGTAGATCTTAAGTGCTTTGACATCGGAGCGACTCTAGCCCTAATTCCCTGCTCACCACTGTCAGAGATAGTGAGATTTAAAAGATCCAGGATAACGATTACGCCAATAACGATAACTGCTGCTAGTTTGAGCCAGGGGAAACGTAAATCAATACGGTGCAGAAACGAACCTTCGGCTTTTTTGGTAGTAATTTTGGTTTTTGAAGAGGCCGTGAGGGCACTAGCGCCTAGAGAGCGAGAGCGCTTTTTAGCTTTGTCCTCTTCTATGCAAATGGTAATAGCATGGGCGCCGGTACGACGTTTGATTTCTTTAGAGAACAATTTGTCGAGCAAATTCATACATTGCAATTCCTGCGGCGACGCCGACGTTAACTGAGCGCGTAGAGCCAAAACTTTCAATAAACCTTACATCATCAGAGGCAGCTAATAGTTCAGCCGAAATGCCGTCGCCTTCGGAGCCAAAAATCAGCGTAGTGTCCTTTTGGAACTTTTTGGAGTCTAAAGGCTGAGCACGCTCGGTATTATTCTCAATGGCGACTAGTTCCCTGCCTGTTTGTGATTTAATAAAGTCAGCGAGATTGGGATGATGAATAATTTCTAAATACTTATCTGTGCACATTGCGCCGCGACGATTATATTTTTTTCGCCCGATAATGTGGACTTTCTTTACATTAAAAGAGTTGGCAGTGCGGACAATAGAACCAATATTAAAATCGTGTTCAACATTTTCAATAGCAATTTCAAGCGGTAACCGTTTTTTTTCAAGCGCAGCAAAAACTTGCTCGTTTGGCAAGCCTTTGTATTCATCAATTAAATTCCTGGTATCATCCACGACTAAATTATATCATATACCTGTTAATTTGGCCTATCTAGCCTGTAACGTCCATGATCAATCTTTTTGCAATGAAAAAACCTAGGTAAAAACCTAGGTTTTAGTAAGGGGCATTAATCTGGAACATGAAGCGTAATAAAGCCAAGTCGTGTCTGAGTATTGTAGCTGGCTTCAAATTCGCAGAACTCAAAAGATCCGACTTCATTAAATCGCCAATAGCAGTATCCTTTAATATCAAAGAGGTGACCGCTGTCATCCGTATGCTTGAGTTCGTCGATAGTGGGAGTCCCTACTTCAACGGTTTTAATGTCACGCGTGCTTGGGGATGCCTTGTCGACTTCTACGCAAAGACCGATGGGGAGCGCTACCCCTTTGTCGTAAGCGTATTTAAAGCCATCAAGCAATTTGTCGCGGCTGGGGCCTTTTTTGATTAAAAAAGTTAAAGCTTTCGTTTGTTTGGTATTCATACGATACCTCCTTTAAATGTACACCTATCACATACGGGATAGGCCCGTTTCAGATTAACCTGTCTATTTTAGCATATTTTAAGAGAAAAAAACAACGGATAGGTGGTATAATGGACTGAATGATAGGAGGTAAAATGGATTTTGATGAATATCAGAAAAAGACAAAAAAATACGATTTATCTGAAGAAACGACGGACCTGAAGGCGGTGGGTTTTATAGAGAAAGTATTAGGGTTAACTGGTGAGGCCGGCGAGACGGCTGATAAAATCAAAAAACTGTTGCGAGACAAAGATGGCAAGTTTACAGATGAGGATAAGGATGGGGTGAAAAAAGAACTAGGTGATACGCTGTGGTACGTAGCGGCAATTGCGAGGTATCTTGACATCCCGCTATCAGATGTAGCATCTAGCAATATTGATAAACTAGAGAGTCGCTACCAGCGGAATCGGATTCATGGTGCAGGAGACGAAAGATGAAAATATTACAATTGAATGCCTGGACTGGGCGAATTAAGGGAGCTCTAGGGGAATTTTTACAAAAAAACGACTATGATGTGATTTGTCTGCAAGAGGCAGTTTGGAGTGATAACAAATTGCTAGAAAATTTCGCTTTGACGGTCGACCAGATAAAAGAGTTGAGCAGAATGAGCTATGATTACCGTAGCGCCAATTGGGAAATAGAAGCGTTTGGCTCGGTCGTGAAACAGGGCAACGTAATTTTGAGCCGAGAAGAAATGATTGAAAAAAGCACTAAGATTATTCGTGGTGAATATTTATCGCTAAAATCCATTGAGGACATCGAGAAACAAGGATATACTTTACAAATAGTTAAACTGAAAAACGGCTTGGATATTGTAAACCATCATGGGTACTGGAGAAAGTCTCCCATTGGGAACGAAGACACTGTGGCAGCCATGCAAAAAGTAGCAGGGTTCGTGCGGAAAATTGAAGGACCGGTGGTAATGTGTGGAGATCTCAACATCATTCATGCTTCCCCGGCGATGCGAGAGATAGATTTTCTTAGAGATTTGACGGAAGAGTATGGTTATAAAAACACTTTGAATGGCTTAAAGTTTAATGGTGAGGTGGCTTGTGACCATATATTGGTGAATGAAAAAGTGAAAGTAGAAAAATTCGAGGTGCTAGACAATCTCATATCAGATCATAAGGGGTTGGTGGCTGAAATTGCAATTTAATTATGATTCTAGATTATCTGGACTAGAAGGTTTTTGCCGGATCATGTGCTGGACGCCCTCAGTGCCATCTGGATAGTTGCCAAATTTATCACCTGATGGCTTGAAACCGAGCTTATCGTATAGTCTGCGGGCACTGGGATGGCTATCAAGCACGTCGAGGTGAGTCTCTGTGTATCTGGGATCATCCATTACGGCCTTCATTAATCTACCACCGATACCGTTCGAGCGGCAATCGTCTCTGACGCCGAGAAATTCAATTTCAGCAGCGCCTTCTGGTAATTCAGCATCGGTGACTTTGTGCATATAACCGTCGTTAGCGCGATCAAACTGTTCTGGTAGCTCCACACCGGTGGCCTCAAACCGTTTTCTGACAGCCTCAGTATCCCAAGGTGTACAGTTGCTATCTCGATAGACCACAATACCTACAATGTTGTTGTCATCATCTTTAGCGACTAGAGTTTTATCGTAAGAAAAGAGAGCGTTAGGATCATCGGAAAAAAGAGCTTTGGCAAGGGATTTGGCTTTTTCTGGGTCGCCAAATAAATCCGGGAAAATGTACTGGTCGACCAGATAGAGAGCCTCGGCGACTTGCTCAAAATTGTCGTCTGGAGAGAGATTTTTGATTTCGACACCAAGCTGGCGTTCGTAATTCTTGCTAGTTTCGGCTCCTGATTCGCGGTTTGGATCATCACCTTTTGCCCGTTCTTCCCTGGCCTTTAAGGCTGCTTCTGGGTCATACTTCACTTCTTCAGACAGATCGTCGTAGGTAATTTCTTTTTTATCGTCTTCTTCTTCGTCAAAATTATAGCCGTTGTCCCAGTTTTTGCCCGCTTTATCTACTAGTGAATTGTCGTCCTCATCTGGTAGTTCCCGGTCCCAATCTGGATCAGTGCCTGGAATGAATCTTTTTTCGCCGTTTATCATGCTTCCTCCTTTATTTTTTATCAATTCTTAGAATAGAAATACTAGTGTAATTATTAATTCTAGTAATGATTTCGGGATCAGAATAAGAAAACAGTTTCTTGGAGGAAAGATTACTTATAGAAATTGCCTCAAGAAGGTCGTGATATTCAGTAATATAGTTCATTCCTCTAAAGAAGCCATCAAATTCGGCTCTGTTATGAAAAGGCTTTTTATCCTCGCGGTTAGATGATTTAGTGATAATTGAACGGTACGAGCCTGAAGAACTATCTTGACCAGTTTTTGAGACTGGACAATCTGTAGTAATCCAGCAGCCACCGATAGCGCTGATAGTGGAATAGATTATACTACTCAGTGATTTTATTTCATCTCTCGATAGATACCAGAAAAGCCCTTCGGAGAGGAATATAAGTGGTTTTTGGGGATGATCATTCGTGATTTTCTTTAGAGTACTAGAAAAACGATGAATGTCTGATAAATCAACGCCTATTAGAGAATCTTCAGGAATGTTAGCCTTGATAATCTGATAGATGGAACGCTTTTGTTCCATGATGAGTGGAAAATCGATTTCATAGTAATCTGCATTTGGAAATTCTAAAGCCCTAGGTGACATACCAGAGGCAATCTCAATGATAACTGGTTTAGTGCTAGCTTTAGATATCTCGTCACGTAGGACGCTACTAGCAGCTTTGTATCTAGCTTCAATTTCGGGAGACATTTCGGCAGTAAACTGTTCGGGCAGGAAGCTAAAACCATTTTTGACCGCAAGCGATAAGGTAGCTTTGAAAATGTCTGTGGTGTAAGGAATATCGGTAAATATTTTGGGGAAGGCTGTAAGAAAGGCGGTTCGCATTATCTTGAGCTGACTGGAAGTATATTTAGCGTTTTCCATGTAATCTATTGTATAAATGGCTTATCATGTTGTCAATGGTTGGAATCTTATAGAAAGTGGAGTTTTTAGCTTCATGCGCTAAATTCCGCAATCATTTCCGCAAGTTGTGATCTTATCTCTTCTGAATCAATCTTGCTATTATTGTCTATGCGATTTTGCATTGCCTCAATTGCCTTTTTGGTTAGATTTTCAACTCCGTAAAATTGGACAAAGCCCTGGCAAAGGCCACGCAAATCTTTTTCGTCTTTTTCGAGCTTTTCCTCTTTCACCTTTTGCCCTTCTGCAAGTCTTCTCCTTATATGTAAAAGTTCAAATGCTTTTCCGCCAATCAAGGCAGCTGGCGAAGCGATGAAAGCCTTTTTGCCATCTTTTAACGTTGCAATGGAATAATAGTAATCACCAAAGCCATCTTCACTTTCTTGAGTCTCATTTAGATAATCAAAATTTGGTTTAGCAAAGGCTGGTTTGTCCTGAATAATCGACAAAGCCGATTTATCAGCGCATTTTTCCTCCATTAATTTGAAATCTAAGAAGATAAAACCATTCTTTTTGGCAGAATCTTCGGGTGTACAATGCATCGTTACAACGTCAAAATCGTTACCTTTTTTTCTGACGCTGGTAAGAAAGAATCTCTTCATTTCCTCTGTAACTGGAATGTCGTCTGTTAATGTTTTTTTGCCATTTTTATCTTGCTGAATAACTTGAAGCTTACTTATGCTTGGCAAAATATTTTGTGCAAGCGATCCGCAAATGTAATAGTTTATCTCTCCGTTTTCTGAAACCTGAGGAGCGATACTAGTGAGGCTTTCTACCACATCAGTACTCGCTTCAGAAATTTGCTTTCGACGAAACGTTTCAAAATCTTCTGGTTGGTCTTCTTTTTTGGATCCATCATTACTTGTTGTTGATTCACATGATTGATTAGGCTTTTTTTCGGTGTTAGAGTGGAGCATATTTTGTCCTTTCTGATAATCATTGTAACATAGTCTAGATTTTTGATAAAACGTTTGAGTCAGCCATATCATCTAGGTAGCGATTGGAAAAACGGCATGAAAAAGCCCAGGCTGGTTGCCTGGGCTGGTAACGGTTATCTGTTAAATGTGATGTGGCCTTTGCGCCTCTTACTGTCGTAAAAAGCTTTGAACGCTGAGCCGCGTTCCACCGTTCCGGTACAATAACCGGTCAGATTAAACTTATCACCTGACCCGTCTTCATACTCTAGACTGGAAATAGTGGCTTCTATTTCCTTTTTGACAGTAGCCGCCCTTGGATCATCTGGCGGCATCGTATAGCCTACTACTACTGTAAAATTTACAGTAATTTTTCACTGTCGCAGACATACTTGAGCGAATCAAATAGCCTGTCCTTATTAGGACCATCTTCAATAGCATAACCGTTGGTATTCATCCGAATACACCTCCTTAAAGAACTATTCTCATGCATCCACAAGAGATTATAAACACAATAGCTCCTAATTGAACTATGCTTCTATTATACTATACTTATGCTGATTTGTCAAGTTAACAAACCTCATAACAAAAATCCGCCGTTTAGGCGGAACTTTGTTATAACAATTTAGTTGTGCAAATCATCGACAGATGTAAAGCTTAATGTTACGTCTGGCGAACCAGAGTTGTTATAGTTCAAGCTTGTCAACTATAACCGTAACCGACCTTGCTACCTGCGACTTTACAGTTTCAGGCGCATAATTCCTTCTCAAGAAAGGAGGTAATCCATCCACACGTTCTCGTACGGATGCCTTGTTACGACTTAACCCCAATCATCTCCCCCACCTTAG